>URSN01000037.1 GCA_900550525.1 uncultured Eubacteriales bacterium | reverse complement strand
CCTGCTATTTCGTCCTGCCGGTCGTTGCGGGCGAGCTCGGCGAGCTCGGCGATCCCGGCGAGCCCGTCGAGCCCGTCGATCCCGGCGAGCCCGGCGAACCCGGCGAACCCGAGCCGCCCGTGATCGACCCGTCCCTCTGGACGGAGGAGGAGCTGCTGCTGCTGCTCACGAGCGCCTTTGAAAAGACGGACGCGGCAAGCGGCCAGTTCGTCGTGGGCGACGACAGCCTCATCCCGCTGTACTGGGACGCGCTGAGCGAGGAGGAGAAGGCGGCGCTCATCGACGAGCAGAGCGACGCGCTGTGGGCCGGCGTGCCCTATCCGGACCCGGTGGCAAGCACGCAGGCGCACCGGCCGTTCAGTGTCCACATCGGCACGTCCGACGGCAGGGGGAACTTCCATAACGACGGCGACATCCGCATCGAGCAGGACAAGGGCACGTTCCTTGCGGAGAACATCCATTCCGTGTACGGGAGTGTCGGCATTGCGGCGCCGTACATCGCGGGCGTCGCCGGACAGACCAATATCACCGCGGGCGACGTCACGCTCACCGCCACCGCGGCCGACGGCACGATACTCGGCGTGACCATCGACCAGCGCGCGTGGACGGAGTACGCAGTGGCGAACGTCACGGATGCGGACAGCGTACCCGATGCGATGCCGCAGGACGGCACGTGGACGATCTTCCGCAACCCGCTCACCGGCAAGCTGGAGCTGCGCTTCCACGTGGACTTCACCACCATCCTCGTGCGCGAGGCGGATGTGGCCGCGTGCCTCACCGCCACGGCCCCCGGCGACATCGAGGTCACCGAGGCGGACGGCCTGTTCGGCATCGGCCTTGTCGAGAGCACGGACGGCGGCCATGTGCGCCTGACGGCGGCGGCCGGGGACATCTGCGACGCCAATCCCGCGCCCGACGGATTGAACGTGGTCACGGGCGGCGACGCCACGCTCCTTGCCGGGGCGGGCGCCATCGGCAGCGAGCAGCAGCCCGTCGCCGTGCAGATCGGCGGCACGCTGACCACCTCGTCGCAGGGCGATGCGCTCCTGAGCACCCCGGCGGATCTGGTCATGGTGGGCGACAGTGCGGAGGGCGTGCTCAACGTGCAGGCCGACGAGGATCTCGACCTGAGCAACACCACCGGCGATCTGAACGCCGATGTGCTCGACGTGGGCGGCCACCTCACCGTCACCTCCCCGTCCGGCGATGTCAACCTCAACCAGACCAGCGTGGGCGGCAGCGCCACCGTCACGTCCGAGACCGGCAGCGCCGACATCGAACAGTTCACGGCGGGCGCCGACGCGAGCGTGACCGCCGCGCAGGATGCGGACATCGAGTCGCTGACCGCCGGCAACGACGCCACCGTGACCGCGGGCAACAGCGCGGACATCGAGCGCCTGGAGGCGACGGCGGGCGACGCGGTCGTGGAAGCGACGGCGGGCGATGCGGACATCGAGACGCTGACCGCCGGGACGGACGCCGCCGTGACCGCGGGGAACGATGCGGACATCACGACCGTGACGGCCGGCAACGATACGACCGTCACCGCGGGGCACGATGCGACCATCACGACCGTGACCGCGGGCAGCGACGCCACCGTGACCGCGGGGAACGACGCGACCATCACGACCGCCACGGTGGGCAACGACGCCGCAGTGACGGCCGGGAACGACGCGGACATCGATACGCTCACGACCGGCAACGACGCCGCCGGCACCGCCGGCGAGGGCGACGCCCATGTGCACCGGCTCGACGCCGGCGGCGACCTGCTCGTGCAGACGCCCGGCGGCAATGCGGACATCGACCGGCTCGCGGTGGACGGGATCGCCAGCATCCTTTCGGATGGGGATATCACCGTCGATCAGACCACGGGCGACCTCACCGTCGGCCGCATCGACGCCGGCGGGAACGTGGACCTGACGCTCGACAGCGGCGTGACCGACGCCGACGAGGAGGACCGCATCCGGGCGCTGGCCGAAGCGAAGGCGGCCGCCGCACAGGCGCAGGCGAAGCTGGAGGCGCTGCTGCAGCAGCGCGCCGCCGAGCGCGCGTATCTCACGCCGCTTGAGCAGGAGCTGGCCGAGCTGCGGGCCGAGCGGGACGAGCTCAACGCACAGAAGGCCGCGCTCGAGGCGCAGACGCCCGCAACGGCCGCCGAGGAGCGCCGGAACGAGCGCAAGCTGGAGAAGCTGAACGACCGCCTTGCCGGCGTGGAGGAGGAGATCGCCGAGATCGAGGGCAAGCTGCGCGCCGAGTACCCGGTCGAGGACGCGGTGCGGCGGCAGATCGAGCAAGCGCAGGCGGCGGCGGACGCGGCGCGGCAGGCGCTTGCGGACGCGCAGGAGGCGGCGGACGGCGTGCACGCCTCCATCGCCGCGGGCGGTGAAATGGACATCACCATGGCGCATGGCGGCAGCGTGGGCAGCGAGGACAACAGCCTCTCGATCGACGCCGGCGGCAGGATCACGATCGCGGCGGACGAGGGATATGCGCTCGACGGCGTGTATCTGGAGAGCCCCTCCGGCGACCCGCTCCACACCGCGCCCATCACCGCCGGCACGATCCGCATCGATGCGGCGGGCGACATCGACCCCGTGGAGGCCGCGCCCGAGCCGCCTAAGCCCGGCGAGGAACCGGAGGAGGAGGACGAGGACGTCATCATCCCCTCCTTCACGGCCACGGACCTGACGCTCAACAGCACCGGCGGCGATACCGGCACGCGCGAGGACCCGATCTATGTGTATACCGACGGGCTCTCCGCCATGGGCGAGCAGGTGAACATCATCAACCTCAAGGATACGCGGCTTGACCAGGTGATCGCGGACGGGGAGGCCAACATCACCTCCACCGGCGACATCACCGCCGGCGAGCCGGATACGCCGGGCGGCAACCACGTCATCGCGGGCGATGCGGAGCTGATCGCCGAGGAAGGCGACGTGGGGACGAAGGAGGAGCCGATCAAGGTGCAGGCCGGCACGGTCGCCGCCGAGGGCGACAACGTCTACCTCACCAGCGACGGCGACATCATCGCAGACGGCATCAAGGCCAGGGACGAGGTGCATCTGGTCACCGGCGGCTCCGTCAAGGACGATCCGGACGGGCACGGGCACGCCATCTCGTCCAAGGACCTCTACATCTGGGCCGGCGGCAGCATCGGCGAGGAGGGGAACCCGCTCAACGTGCGCGTCACCGGGCGGATCGAGGCATACTCCCGGCTGGATATGATCTACCTGTTCAACTACCGGCCGCCGATCGTCCATCTGCCGTACCTGTTCCCCGACGCGGACGGGAACATCCGGCCCGGCGACCCGCTCACCCGCGGCGAGGCGGCGCAGGCGATCTACATCCTGCTCAGCCTCATGGCCGCCGAGCTGCCGGAGGGCCTGCTCGACGTGGCGCTGCCGGAGAACCCGTTTGCCGATCTCGATGCGGACAGCCCGTATTACGAGATGATCCTGACGCTCTATGCGCTGGGCGCCTTCGACGGCTGGCAGCTGGACGGCGTGTTCGATGCGGACGCGCAGATCACCCGCGCCGAGCTGCTCTCGCTGCTGGTCTGGATGCTGCGCCTGACCGGCCGCGAGCTGCCGGAGGCGGAGGCGACGGAGCCGGCGGCGGCCGACATCGACGCGAGCCACTGGGCCTATGCGGAGGTGCTCATCGCGCTGCGCCTCGAGTGGATCGGGACGGACGCGGACGGCTGCGTGCATCCGGACGAGGCGATCAGCCGCGGCGAGGCGGCGGCCGTCATCAATCGCGCGGCGGGCCGCTGCGCCGACGCCGCGGCGATCGGGGAAATGCTGGAGCTGGGCCTTGCGGCGGGCTTCCCGGACCTGCCCGCGGACCATCCGTACTTTGCCGACGTCATGGAGGCCGCCGTGCCGCATACCGGCTGGGCCAACTACAACGGCACGGAGGAGTGGGACGTGGAGGGCATGCTGGAACAGGCCGCGCAGGAGGCCCCTGCGGCCTGACCGGATACGAAGCGACGGAGGAGCCGCGGCGGATGCGCCGCGGCTCCTCCCGTTGTGTAAAATATCCGTAAAGAGCACGGATTTGCAGGGTTGTATCTTGCATTTATGCGCCTGCATGATATACTGTGCAGGTGGGGCACAGCAAGTTCGCCCCTTGAAGGAGGAAGCATCATGAAGAGATCATTTTTGACGCTGGCGGCGCTGGCACTGGCCCTCTGCCTCGTCCTGACGGCGTGCGCGCAGCCGGCGGCCGAGCCGACCGCCGCGCCCACCGACGAGCCGGCGGCCGAGCCGACCGCGGAAGCGACGGAGGAACCGGCTGCCGAGCCCACCGCCGAGGCGACGGAGGAACCGGCTGCCGAGCCCACCGCCGAGGCGACTGAGGAGCCGGCTGCCGAGCCCACCGCCGTGGCGTCGGAGGATCCCGCGGCTGAGCCCACCGCCGCGCCCGAGGGCGGCGCTTCCGGCGCGCCGGAGGGGATCACCCCGGTGGAGACGAGCGCCGAAGCGCCCGCCAAGCTCGGCGAATGGGTGGAGACCATGCGTTATTCCGCGACGGATTCGGCATACCACACCGTGTATTACCGCATCACGAACGTCGTGCGCGGCGAGGGCGCGCAGGCGGCGGTGGACGCGTACAACGCGGAGGACCATGTGGTGGTGTTCAACGACCTGGAGAGCGACGACCTTGAATACTGCATGATCGAGTACGAGGTCTACTTCCCGGCGGACTTCCCGCAGGCGGACTACGGCATCACGTCCGTGGACATCAACTTCTCCGTCGCCTCGCCCGACGGCGGCGGCATCAAGGCCAACGGCCTGTCCTACATCGGCCTCTCCAGCGTGTGGGATATTTCCGAAAGCCCGGAGATCAACGAGTTCTACGCCGGGCAGACCTTCACCGAGGGCCGCGCCATCTTCGCCATGGTCAAGGGCGTGTCGGACTATGTGTTCGAGGTGACGTACTACGGCGACAGCAGCGAGGCGCACACCTCCTATGTGCAGGGCGTCTGAACGCGCCTGCGCGGCGGCCTGCGCGCGTGTGCGCGGCAGGCGGGTGTGACTGTCCGGCGGGGCGCGCTGGGAATGTGCCCGCCCCGTTCCGCTGCCCGGGGCCGGTCTTTTGGCAAAGGGCCGCCGCCCCGCGTGCAGGGCGGGGATAGCGCAGGCGCAGGCGCGGGCGCGGTGCGCAGGCGCGCCGCCGGACGGCGGCACAGCCTGCCCGGCCCGTCATGCCGTGCGCCGCCGCAGCCCGAGGCGGCTGCCGGCCCCCGCGCTGAGGACGAGGGCCTGCGGCGCGCCGCCGCGCCGCTGCGGATCGCCATGCGATATCAGCGCGACCCATGCGGGCGTCAGCAGGAACCGTCCCGGCGCGTCCTCCTGCGGGATGCAGCAGGAGGTGAGGACGCCGGCGGACACGCGGCCGTTCGAAACCGCGCTCCCGTCCGCCCCGTCCCCGGCCCGGCCCAGCGATGCGCGCAGGGCCTGGCGGATGAGCGCCTGCACCCTGGCAAAGGGCAGCAGCTCCCCGCTCTGCGCCGTTTCCACGACCGCCAGCGGGTCGGCCCAGATCAACTGGCGGACCCCGCCGCCGTCCACGTACAGCGTGAGCGTTTCCGGCGGAAGGCCCGCCGCCTGCGCCCCATCCCCAAAGCGCGCGCCAAAGCCGGCGCACTGCCGCAAATCGAGCGGACGGCAGCCGGCGCATACGCGCACGCAGGTTGCGCGGTACCCCTCGCTGATCGTTTCGCCGGTGTAATTGCGCTTAAGCAGCGCCGGTTCGATCCGCAGGATGCCGAACGCGCCGATGTCCGACCGGGCGAGGAAATCCTCCACGGCGGCCTCCGCCTCCGCCTGCGTGAGCGCCGCCTGCTCCGGCGGCCCGTCCACAGCGCCGTCGCGCCGTGCCCCGTGCTCTGCCTGCACGCTGCCGCCCGGCAGCCGTTCGATGCGCAGCAGGTCCGGCTCGAGCAGGACGTCCCATTCCTCGCCGTTTGCCAGATAATAGGCCCAGCGCGTGCCGGGCGCCACCGGCTTGACGCCGCGCGCGGGCTCATACCCGTCCGCCTCCGGCGCGGCCGCGGCCCTGCGGGTCATCTCCGCGACGATCCGGCGGGCTTCCTCCCCGTCCGGCGGAACGAATTGGCCCAGCTGCTCATCATAGGCGCCCCGCAGCATGCCCTGCATGAGCCGGTATACCTCCTCCTTCGTATCGCCGCCGGGGCGGACGCCCTTCACCTGCGCCGGCAGGCAGGCGAGCGCCTGCGCCACGCGCGCGTCGCCGCCGACAAAGTTCCGCGCGCTCAACGGCGCAGACCGGGAACGGGCCGCCCTCGGGCACTTCCACGTCCAGATCGATGGTGAGCGTAAATTTTGCAAGACGATCTCTTCCTGCCAGTGCAGCCCGGTCAGCCGTGGCGTGGGCGCGGCGGCCGCCTGCGCGGGCTGCCGGTCCCTCGCCCCGTCCGTCCCGTTCCCGGCCGCGTCCTCCTCGGCCGCCGGCCGGCAGGCGGCAAGCGGCGGCGCAAGCGTGAGCAGGAGCGAAAGCAAAAGCGGCAGCGCGCGGCCGCGAAACGGATGGCCGTTTTGCGCCATGCAACATCCCCCCTCCGTTGGATATGCCGCGGATGCGCCAAGGCTCGTCCGCCCGATGCGGCCGGTTGCCCTGACGGGCGCGGCGGCGGGCCGCTCCGCCGCGGCGGGCCCGCGCGGCCCCATACGGCGCGCGCAGGCCCCATGATGGCGCAGCCCCTGCTGCGGCCGGAGGCGCGCGCCCCTGTCACAGCCCCTTCTCTATATATAGACACGCGAAATGCCAAAATGGTTGCATATGGCCCTGCATTTGCAAAAAAAGTTTACATTTACCGATCGGAGAGGAAGGACGGGACGGGAGGACGGGGGAGGGCCGGAGGCATGGGCGCGGCGGCGCGCGGGGAAGGATGGGGAGGGGGCGCAAACACGCGCCGGGGCAGGGCCCGGCGCGCGGTTTGCTGCGCGTCCGCTTCGGACGCCGCCGCGCCGCCGCATTAAAGAGCGGGAAGCGGCGCAGGGAGCGGCCCCCTGCTGGGGCCGCGGCTCAGGGACAGAGGCGGATGGTCTCGACCGCTTCGGCCACGGAGGCGACCGGTACGAGCGTCAGTCCCTCGAGCTTGGGCACGCGGGCGCGCTTTGGCAGCAGCACGCGCGTATAGCCCAGGCGCAGACATTCGCGCAGGCGCAGCTCCATCTGCGCCGCGCCGCGCAGCTCGCCCGTGAGCCCCAGCTCGCCGATGGCGGCGGTGTGCGGCGGCAGCGGCCGCTCGTCCAGGGCGGAGGCGATGCACAGCGCCACCGCCAGGTCCGCCCCGCGCTCCATCAGGCGCAGGTTGCCCACCACGTTGACATAGACGTCCTTGTTGGAAAGGCGCAGCTGCGCCTTCTTCTCCAGCACGGCCAGCAGGAGGCTCAGCCGCCCGCCGTCGATGCCGGCGGCCGTGCGCCGCGGGCTGCCCAGCGCGGAATCGACCAGCAGCGCCTGCACCTCCGCCAGCATCGGGCGCGAGCCCTCCACCGCGCACGTCACCGCGCAGCCGCAGGCGTTCTCGCCCGAGAGGAACAGGCGCGACGGATCGACCACCTGCCGCATGCCGTTCTCGCCCATCTCGAACACGCCGATCTCGTCCGTGGAGCCGAAGCGGTTTTTCACCGCGCGCAGCAGGCGCAGCCCGGCGTGGCGGTCGCCCTCAAAATACAGCACCGTGTCCACGATATGCTCGAGCACGCGCGGCCCGGCGATCGCGCCGTCCTTGGTCACGTGCCCCACGATCAGCACGACCGCGCCCGTCTCCTTGGCAAAGCGCGTGAGCGCCGCGGTGCAGGCGCGCACCTGCGTGACGCTGCCGGGCACGCTGTCCGCCCCGGCGGTGGACATGGTCTGGATGGAATCGACGATCAGGTAGGCGCTCTGCCGGGCGCGCGCCTGCTCGAGCGCGTTCTCCAGCGACGTATCGCACAGCAGCAGCAGATCGTTTTTGACGCCCAGGCGCTCCGCGCGCAGCTTGAGCTGCGCCGCGCTCTCCTCGCCGGAGACGTACAGCACCGCGCCCTGCCCGGCAAGGCTGTCGGCCGTCTGCATCAGCAGCGTGGACTTGCCGATGCCCGGGTCGCCGCCAAGCAGCGCGACCATGCCCGGCAGCAGCCCGCCGCCGGTCACGCGGTCCAGCTCGGACATGCCGGTGGACACGCGCGGCGCCTGCAGCGTGGACACCTCCGAGAGCCGCTGCACCGCGCCGGGCGCGCCCGCGTCGCGCACGGGCACGGCCTGCTCCTCCACGAGCGTGTTCCAGCTGCCGCACGCGGGGCAGCGCCCCATCCAGCGGGGCGATTCGTAGCCGCATTCCCCGCAGAGAAAGACGGTCTTTTCCCGGTCCTTTGCCATGGCCATTCCCCTTCGCTTCCCGCCGCCTCAGCCGAGGCGCAGGTATTGGATCATATCGCGCGCCGCGCCGCCCGGCACGCGCCAGACGGCGTACCCGACCCCGGCGCACAGCAGCTGCGCGCGCGTGCCGGTGTCGGAGAGCAGCCGCGTGCTCCCGTCGGCAATGCGGCAGCAGAACACCATGGCCGCGACGCCGTATACCGCCGCATCACCGGTCAGGCAATAGGCGGCGACGCCGTGCGCGATGCACCGCGGCGCGGCGCTGCCGGCGGACAGATACAGCTCGCCGCCCTCCGGCGCGCTCATCCAGGCCCAGCTCGTCCCGGCCGCCTGCGGCTCAAAGGCGGGGCCGCCCACCGGGAAGGAGGACGGTTCGCCCCCCGCGGGGAAGACGCTGTGGATCACCGCGTCGTCCGCCGCGCCGTCGGCATAGATGAGCCGGTTCTCCGTCAGGTATGGCGCGGACAGGCCGCCCGCCTCCTCCGCGCGGACGATGGCGGCGGGCTCGTCCTCCGGCGCGGACAGGTCGCACAGGTACAGCGCGCACGCCCCGCCGTCCTCCTCCTCGAGCCAGGCGAGGCGGGAGCCGTCCAGCCGCAGGCGCGGCGCGCCGGCCTCCACCGTGCGGACGGTCCGCCAGGCGTCATGCTGCCGGTCGAGCACGCGGATGTCGCCGCCGCCCTCCGCGCGCGCGTCGAACACGGCCAGATAGCGGTCGTTTTCCACCGGGAAGCGGAACGCGTCGTTTTGCGGCGCGGCGTCGATGGCGCTCAGCGCGCCGCAGGCCAGGTCGAGGCGGTACAGCCGGGCGGCCGCCGCGTCGTCCCCGGCGGCAAAGAGCAGCGTGCCGTCAAAGACGGAAGCGTCCGCCACGCGGCGAAAATCCGCTTCCGCGCCCGGCACAAAGGAGCGCACCGGCCCGTCCGCAGCGGGCGGGGCCGTCGGGGCTGCCGGCGGGGCGGACGGCGCGGGGGTCGACTCGCTCCACGGGTACGGCAGGCCGCTTTCGGCCCAGCGCGAGAACCACGGCACGATCACCAGCGCCAGCAGCAGCCCGAGCGCGGCGAGCGCGAGCAGCAGCGCGCCAAGGCGCAGCCACGGCGCGGCGGTCGAGGCGGCAAGGCTGCGGCGGTATGGCTTTTGACGGAATTTGCGGCGTATCATGGGAAAAGTATACATCATTCGCCGCGCTTTGGCAATGCGCGCCCGTGCGCGTTCCCGCCCTCGCCCGCCGCAGCGCCCCGCCCGCCCTGCGCCCCCGCGCACCCCTGCCGCCATCACTTCCTTCGCGCGCCTGAAAAGCGGGCTGCCGTTCGGGCGTAGATCGACCCCGTTCCCGCCATCGCCCGCCGCATCGCCCCGCCCATCCTGCCGCATCGCCCCGCCCGAGCGGCGACCCCTCCCACGGTGCCCGCCGCTCCCGACGCGCCGCGCCCGCCCGACTCCCTTCCCTCCGCCCGCCGCGCCGCGCCTGCCGCCCGCGCCCGGCCGCGCGGGGCGCGATTTCCCGCAAAACGGCGCAAAACATATCTTGACGCGGCGGGGGGAAACGGGATATAATACCGACAAATAGCGATGAAGGGAACCAACCCCCTCGCGTCCCTTTCAGAGAGCCGCCGGCTGGTGCAAGGCGGCAGGGGCATCGGGGCATAACTCCTCCCGGAGCTTCCGGCCGAACGCGGGCGCGCCCGTCAGTAAGCGCGGACGGGTCCTCCCGTTACAGGGCGCCGTGTTGCAGGACATGGGCAGAGCGGGCGCGAGAGCGCCAAAAAGAGTGGTACCGCGGAGAAGCACGCAAATCTTCGTCTCTTTTATTCCAAGCAGGGCTGCGTTTTGGGAAAAAGGGGCGTGTTTTTTTATCCCGGGGCAGCGGAAAGGATCGTCATGCAAGGCTACGAAAAGTACGGAAAGCAGTTTTTTGAAGCGCATCCCGCCTCGATGGACTGGATGAAAAGGACCGCGCTCGACCATGCGCCCATCTGGTGCAGCGTGGACCTGCGCGACGGGAACCAGGCGCTCATCACGCCGATGAGCCTGGAGGAGAAGCTGGCGTTTTTCCGCCTGCTGGTGGAGATCGGCTTCAAGGAGATCGAGATCGGCTTCCCGGCCGCTTCGGAGACGGAGTATGCGTTCTGCCGCGCGCTCATCGAGCGCGGCCTCATCCCGGACGACGTGACGGTGCAGGTGCTCACGCAGGCGCGCGAGCACATCATCAAAAAGACGTTCGAGGCGCTCGAGGGCGCGCCGGGCGCCATCGTCCACCTGTACAACTCCACCTCCCTCGCGCAGCGCGAGCAGGTGTTCCACAAGAGCAGGCCGGAGATCGTGCAGCTGGCGCGCGACGGGGCCAGGATGTGCGCCGACTACCGCGCGCGCACGCGCGGCCGCTTCCGCTTTGAGTATTCGCCGGAGAGCTTCACCGGCACGGAGCCGGAGTTTGCCGTGGAGATCTGCATCGCGGTGACGGACGTGTGGAAGCCCACGGCGGAGGACCCGGTCATCATCAACCTGCCGGTCACGGTGTCGCTGTCCATGCCGCACGTGTACGCGGCGCAGGTGGCCTACCTGTGCGAGAACCTGAACGGCCGGGAGCACCTGATCGTCTCGCTGCACCCGCACAACGACCGCGGTTGCGCCGTGGCCGACGCGGAGATGGGCCTGCTGGCCGGCGCGGACCGCATCGAGGGGACGCTGTTTGGCAACGGCGAGCGCACCGGCAACGTGGACATCGTGACGCTCGCGCTCAATCTCTACGCGCAGGGCGTGGACCCAAAGCTCGACTTTAGCGACCTGCCGCGCGTGTGCCGCGCGTATGAGGAGGCCACCGGCATGCACGTCTACGAGCGGCAGCCCTACAGCGGCGCGCTCGTGTTCGCAGCGTTCTCCGGCTCGCATCAGGACGCCATCGCCAAGGGCATGCAGTGGCGGCAGGCGCACGGCGGGCAGTGGACGGTGCCGTACCTGCCCATCGACCCGACCGACGTGGGCCGCGTATACGAGACGGACGTGATCCGCATCAACTCCCAGTCCGGCAAGGGCGGCATCGGCTACCTGCTCAAAACGCAGTTCTCGCACGACCTGCCGGCGAAGATGCGCGAGGCGTTCGGCTACTATGTCAAGGGCGTGTCCGACCACGAGCACCGCGAGCTGCCGCCGCAGGAGGTGTACGACCTGTTCCGCAGCCGCTATGTGAACGTGGAGGCGCCGCTGCGCCTTGTCGAGGTGCACTACCAGCAGACCGGCGGCATCACCGCGCACGTCACGGCGGAGTTTGGCGGCCGGCAGCGGCAGGTCACGGCGCAGGGCAACGGCCGCCTCGACGCGGTGAGCAACGCGCTGCACCAGCTCGTGGGCGATTACGTCCTCTCCACCTATACCGCGCACGCGCTCGAGACCGGCGCCAAATCGCAGGCGGCCTCGTACGAGGGCATCGAAACGCCGGATGGCAAGACCTACTGGGGCGCGGGCGTGGACAGCGATATCATCCTCTCCTCCGTGTACGCGCTGGTGAGCGCGGTCAACCGCATGCTCGCCGCGCGCGGCGAGCAGCCGTCCGCCGGCGCAGCCCAGTCCTGAAAGGAGCGAACCCATGCAGAAAACAGGCGCTCAGATCGTCCTGGAGACCCTGATCGAGCAGGGCGTGACCGACGTGTTCGGCTACCCCGGCGGCCAGGTGCTGAGCATTTACGACGCGTTCTATGAATACCGCGACCGCATCCGCCATGTGCTCGCCGCGCATGAGCAGGGCGCCGCGCACGCGGCCGACGGCTACGCCCGCGCCACGGGCAAGGTGGGCGTGGTCATCGCCACGTCCGGCCCGGGCGCGACGAACCTGGTCACGGGCATCGCCACGGCCATGCTCGACTCGGTGCCGCTGGTCGCCATCACGGGGAACGTGCCGCTCGAGCAGATCGGGCGCGACGCGTTCCAGGAGGTGGACATCACCGGCATCACGCTGCACATCACCAAGCACAACTATTTCGTCAACGACGTGACCAGGCTTGCCGACGTGATCCGCGAGGCGTTCCGCATCGCGCGCTCCGGCCGGCCGGGCCCGGTACTCATCGACATCCCCAAGGACGTGCAGGTCGCCGCGTGCGAGTTTGAGAACAGGCCCGTGGCGGAGCCGTTCAGGCAGCAGCAGGCGCCGCAGGCGGCGGTGGACGAGGCGGTGGAGCTGCTGCAAAAGTGCGAGCGGCCGTATGTGTACGTGGGCGGCGGCGTGATCACGGCCGGCCTGACCGATCTGGTCCTGGAGGCGGCCGAACGGCTGGACGCGCCCATCGGCTGCACGCTCATGGGCCTGTCCGCCGTCGATACGGACCACCCGCGCTACCTCGGCATGCAGGGCATGCACGGGCACTACGCCTCCTCCCTCGCGCTGGACGAGGCGGACCTGGTGCTGGCCGTGGGCGTGCGCTTTTCCGACCGCGCCACGGGCGACAAGGCGCGCTTTGCCAGGGGCGCGGCCATCGTGCAGCTGGATACGGACTTTGCCGAGATCGGCAAGAACATCCCGGCGCACGTGGGGGTCATCGGCGACATGCGCGGCGCGCTCGAGCGCATCCTCAAGCGCCTGCCGCGGCGGGAGCGGCCGGAATGGGCCGCGCGCATCGCCGCGCTCAGGCGGGAGGAGGCCGCGCACCTGCCCGCGCCGGACGCGCAGCGGCTGCGCCCGCGCGACGTGATGGAGATCATCAACCGCGTCAAGGACGACGGGACGATCGTGGCCACGGACGTGGGACAGCATCAGATGTGGGCCGCGCAGTACTGCGCCTTCCACCGGCCGCGCCGGTTCATCTCCAGCGGCGGCCTCGGCACGATGGGCTTCGGTCTTGGCGCGGCCATCGGCGCGCAGGTGGGCTCGCTCGAGCGCGTGGTGCTCGTCACGGGCGACGGGAGCTTCGGCATGAACCTCAACGAGCTGGCCACGGCCGTCTCCTGCCGCGCGCCGGTCGCCATCGTGCTGATGAACAACGGCGTGCTCGGCATGGTGCGCCAGTGGCAGACGCTGTTCTATAACCGCCACTATTCGGCCACGACGCTCGCGCGCAGGACCGATTTTGTGAAGCTGGCGGAGGCGTTCGGCGCGGAGGGCTGCCGCGCGCAGACGCCGGCGGAGTTTGAGGCGGCGCTCAGGCGCGCCTTCCTGTGCGACGGGCCGTACCTCATCGACTGCCGCATCGACCAGGATGAGTTCGTCCTGCCCATGCTGCCGCCCGGCGGCGCGGTGGAGGACATGATCGTGGAGCTGGAGGATTGAGCGCATGGAAAAATTCGTCATCGCCGTGTATGTGGACAACCAGTTCGGCGTGCTCACCCGCGTGACGAGCATGTTCACGCGGCGCGGCTTCAACATCGACTCGCTCACCGTGGGCGAGACGGAGACGCCGGCCTATTCGCGCATCACCATCACCATGAGCGGCACGGGCTATGCGCGCGACCAGCTCATCAACCAGCTGCGCAAGCTCTTCAACGTCAAGCGCGTGGACGTGCTCGACCCGGCGACCTCCTTTGAGCGCGAGCTGATGCTGCTCAAGGTCGAGAACAACGCCGCCACGCGGCAGGACGTGCTGGCCGCGGTGGACATCTTCCGCGCCAAGATCATCGACTATTCGCCCACGGCGCTGTGCATCGAGGTCACGGGCGACCCGAGCAAGATCAGCGCGTTCATCGAGAACATGAAGCCCTACGGCATCCTCGAGCTGTGCCGCACGGGCGTGGTCGCGCTCGAGCGCGGCGCAGGCAGCATGCTCGAAAAGACGCCCGGCGCCTATGAATACTGAACCGGCGGCGCCGGGTTTCCCCGTTTCCCATTCAGGATCAGACTTTTGAGCAGGAGGGCAAGGACATGGCAAACATCTATTATCAGCAGGATTGCGACCTGGGCAGGCTCGACGGCAAGACCGTCGCCGTCATCGGCTACGGCTCGCAGGGACACGCGCACGCGCTCAACCTGCGCGATTCCGGCGTGAAGGTCATCGTCGGCCTGTACGAGGGCAGCAGGAGCTGGGCAAAGGCCGAGCAGGCGGGCCTGACGGTCATGACCGCGGCGGAGGCGGCGAAGGCGGCCGACCTCATCATGATCCTCATCAACGACGAGAAGCAGGCAAAGCTCTACCGTGAGAGCATTGCCCCGCACCTGAGCGAGGGCAAGACGCTCGCCTTTGCGCACGGCTTCAACATCCATTTCGGCTGCATCAAGCCGCCAAAGGACGTGAACGTCATCATGATCGCGCCCAAGGGCCCCGGCCACACCGTGCGCAGCGAATACGTCGCCGGCAAGGGCGTGCCGTGCCTGATCGCCGTCGAGCAGGACTACACGGGCGACGCGCTCGACATCGGCCTTGCGTATGCGCTGGCCATCGGCGGCGCGCGCGCCGGCGTGCTGGAGACGACGTTCCGCACCGAGACGGAGACGGACCTCTTTGGCGAGCAGGCGGTGCTCTGCGGCGGCGTGTGCGCGCTGATGCAGGCCGGGTTCGACACGCTCGTGGAGGCCGGGTACGACCCGCGCAACGCCTATTTCGAGTGCATCCACGAGATGAAGCTGATCGTGGACCTCATCTACCAGAGCGGCTTTGAGGGCATGCGCTACTCGATCTCCAACACCGCCGAATACGGCGACTATGTGACCGGGCCGAAGATCATCACCGAGCAGACGCGCGCCGCCATGCGCCAGATCCTGCGCGACATCCAGGACGGCACGTTTGCAAAGGACTTCCTGCTCGACATGTCCGACGCGGGCAGCCAGGTGCACTTCAACGCCATGCGCCGCCGCGCGGCGGAGCATCCGTCGGAGGTCGTCGGCCGCGAGATCCGCAAGCTCTACAGCTGGAGCGACGAGGACAAGCTCATCAACAACTGACGCGCCGCGCCGCGCACGCGGCCAACCGGCGGGAAAGGAGCAGCCATGATCCGCGACACCATTGTGGACGGCTTTCACAACGCCCCGCACCGCGCGCTCTACCACGCGCTCGGCCTCACGCGGGAGGAGCTGGCGCGCCCGCTCATCGGCGTGGTCAGCTCGTTCAACGAGATCGTGCCCGGCCACGCCCATCTCGACCGGCTCGCCGAGGCGGTCAAGCTCGGCGTGGCGATGGCGGGCGGCACGCCCATCGTGTTCCCGGCCATCGCCGTGTGCGACGGCATCGCCATGGGGCACCGGGGCATGAAGTATTCGCTCGTCACGCGTGACCTCATCGCCGACTCGACCGAGGCGATGGCGCTCGCGCACGGGTTTGACGGGCTGGTGTTCATCCCCAACTGCGACAAGAACGTGCCCGGCCTGCTCATGGCCGCGGCGCGGCTGGACCTGCCGTGCATCTTTGTCAGCGGCGGGCCGATGCTCGCTGGCCGCGTCGGCGGGAAAAAGACGAGCCTTTCGAGCATGTTCGAGGCCGTGGGCGCGTACAGCGCCGGCCGCATCGGCGATGAAGCGCTGCGGGAGTTTGAGGAAAAGGCCTGCCCCGGCTGCGGCTCATGCTCGGGCATGTACACGGCCAACTCCATGAACTGCCTCACCGAGGCGCTGGGCATGGGCCTGCCGGGCAACGGCACCATCCCGGCGGTGCACGCCGCGCGCATCGCGCTGGCCAAGCACGCCGGCATGCAGGTGATGGAACTGGTGCGCGCCGGCATCCGCCCGCACGATATCCTGACCGCCGCGGCGTTTGAGAACGCGCTCACGGTGGATATGGCGCTCGGCTGCTCGACCAACAGCATGCTGCACCTGCCGGCCATCGCCAACGAGTGCGGCGTGCCGTTTGATCTGGACATGGCCAACCGCATCAGCGAGCGCACGCCGAACCTGTGCCACCTCGCGCCCGCGGGCCCGACGTATATGGAGGACCGGCAGGAGGCGGGCGGCGTGCCGGCGGTGCTCAGCACGCTCGCCGGCGGCGGCCTGCTCCATACGGACGTGATGACCTGCACGGGCCGGACCATGGCGGAGAACATCGCGGACGCGCGCGTGCTCGACCCGGCCGTCATCCGCCCGCTGGATGACCCGTACAGCCCCACGGGCGGCCTCGCCGTGCAGCGCGGCACCCTGGCGCCCGACGGCAGCGAGG
>URSN01000036.1 GCA_900550525.1 uncultured Eubacteriales bacterium | reverse complement strand
GGGGTGGTGGGTGTTTGGTCGGGCGGTCCGGGGCGCGGCGGGCCGTTATGCGTGGGTGGGCGGCGTCTACGGGCGGGGTGCGGATGGCGCGCGGCAGCGGCGGCGATGGCCGGAGTGAGCGGGAGCAGGCGTATTGACCGGGGTAAACAAATGTGGTTAAATTGAAAAAACGGGCGCATCCCGCCCCATTCTCGCTTCGGAGGTCGCAAACACCATGCAAACGGCCCGCAAATGCCTTCCGCTGCTGCTGTGCGCGCAGCTGGCGCTGTCCGCCTGCGCGCCGTCGGGCGGCGGGATTGCCGCCACGCCCCACTCCACGCAAACCCCCCCCCCCCGCGAATTGAACTGATCCACACCACTTCTCCACAAACGCCCCAGCAGACACTGCCGCCATCCCCCACACCCATTCCAACGCCCTTTTCCTTCGTCTGGCTGCCGGACACGCAGCAGCTCGCCTACCACACGCCGGAGGCGCTGGAGGCCGCCGGTGCCTGGATCGCCGCGCACATCGAAAGCGAAAACATCGTCGCCGTGCTGCACACCGGCGACCTGGTGGACAATGGCTACAAGCAGTGGCAGTGGGACAACCTGGCGCTGGCGCTCGACCAGTTCCGGGACAGGCTGCCGTACTTCCCGGTGGCCGGCAACCACGACCTGGGCGTGAAACTGCAGGAGTATGACGCCTATCTTACGCAGGATTTCCTGAACGCGTTCCCTGAGGAGCAGAAATTCGCCGGCGGCAAGGCCCTGTACGAAACGCTTGACGCGGGCGGCCTGCGCCTGCTGCTGCTGGGCGTCGGCTGGGGCGCGGAGGAGGAACCGGGCCTGACCGCCTGGCTCGACGGCGTCATGCAGGCGCACGGCGGGCGCACCTGCATCCTGCTGCTGCACGGGTATCTGAGCGGCGAAGGGCGCGTCAGCTCAGCCGGGCGGTTCGCGCGCGATCAGATCGTCGCGCGCTACCCGAACATCCGGCTCGTGCTGTGCGGCCACAGCACCGGATACGCGGCGCTCACGGAACGGTTTGACGACGACGGCGACGGCACGGCGGAGCGCGCCGTGCACGCGCTGATGTACAACATCCAGGGCTACCGGTACTATGGAGCGATGCGCCTGCTCACGTTCGACCCGGCGGCGCGGACCATCGCGGTCGCCTCCTTCTCGCCCTACCGGGGCGAGCCGCTCGAGCCGATCGACGAGTACGGCCCGCTGGACTTTGTGCTGGCCGACGCGTTCTGACGCGCCGGGGCGAACAAAAAAACCCGCCGGTGCGGGCATGGGCGCTTCCGTGCGGGACGGCCGCGCGTCAGGGGGCGCGCCTGCTCATGCTTTTCGTATGATTGTCGAGGATTTGGAACGGCCGCGCGTCAGAGGACGCGCCGGTAGAGATAGGCGTTGCCGCGCCTGCCGCAGCGCTCGAGCGCGCCCATGCGCAGCAGCACGCCGGCCGCGCGCCGCGCGCAGGCGGGCGACACATGGCCGTCCCTTGCAAGCGCCGCCGTGGTGAACGGCTCCGCGAGCCCCTCCGGCAGCAGGGCGAGATAATCCGCCGCCGCGTGCAGCCTGAGCGGCGTGCCGAAGGCCACCGGCAGGCGCTCCAGCCGCGTCGAGCCGCGCTTGCGGTCGCGGCTCCAGCCGGTCAGGCTGCGGTATTCCTCCACATCCACGGGCACGACCCACAGCGTCAGGTTCGGGTGCGGCAGCAGCGGCGACAGTTTGTAGAGCTCATAGCAGACCTCCAGCGGCGCGCCCGTTTTGGGGGAGCGCCGCTTCTTCGTCGCCTCCCCGGTCTCCGGGTCCACCCAGACGAGCCATTTGCTGCGCACCGCGGGATACACGAGCGTCACGGGCGTGTCCGGCAGCAGGCGCGCGAGCTTGCCGCGCAGCCGCTCGAACGCGCGCGTCTGCACCTCGTAGACGCAGCCGTCGCCGAGCACGTCCACGATGCAGCCGCGGTACGGCTGCTCATGGCGCGCCTCGTCCGGCTCCACGAGCCGCTTGAGCGCCGCGTGCAGCGCGCGCTCGCCGTATGTGCCGATCGAAGCGGCCATGCCGCCCCCTCCCCGCCGCGCCTGGCGGCCTTACGCCTGCTGCGCGGCGATGCGCCGGCCCATGAGCACGCCCATGACCGACGCCATCATCAGCCCGCGCGTCCAGCCGGACGAATCGCCCAGGCAGTGCAGCCCCTCGATGCTCGTGTTGAAATCCGCATCCATCTTGATGCGGTTGCTGTAAAACTTCAGCTCCGGCGAATACAGCAGCGTCTCGATGGAGGCAAAGCCCGGCACGACGATGTCCATGGCCTGGATGAAGTGGATGATGTTCGTCATCGCCCGGTACGGCATGGCGGCGGTGATGTCGCCCGCGACCGCGTCCGGCAGCGTCGGCTTCACGTTGGAGACGGCCAGCTCCTTCTGCCAGGTGCGCTTGCCGTCGAGGATGTCGCCAAAGCGCTGCACGAGGATGTGCCCCGCGCCGAGCATGTTCGTCAGCTCGCCGACCTTCTGCGCGTAGGCGATGGGCTGGTTGAACGGCACGTTGAAGTTGTGCGAGCAGAGGATGGCCAGGTTCGTGTTCTCGGACTTGAGCTCCTTGTACGAATGGCCGTTGACCACGGCAAGGTCGTTGTCGTAGTTCTCCTGGCTGACAAAGCCGCCCGGGTTCTGGCAGAACGTGCGCACCTTGTTCTTGAAGGGCTTGGGGTAGCCGATGAGCTTGGACTCGTAGAGCACCTCGTTGACCTGCTCCATGACCTCGCTGCGCACCTCCACGCGCACGCCGATATCGACCGTGCCCGGCTCGTGCGCGATGCCGTATTCGGCGCACAGGCCCTCGAGCCAGTCCGCCCCGCGCCGCCCGGTGGCCACGACGGTGTGCTTTGCATGGATGTCGTAGGAAACGCTGCCGTTGGTCACGCTCACGCCGCGGCACACCGCGCCCTCGAGCAGCAAATTCGTGCACTCAAAGCCGAACAGCAGCTCCACGCCGTGCTCCTGCAAATAACGCTCGATGGCCAGGTAGATACCCTGCGCCTTCTCCGTGCCCATGTGGCGGATGGGGCAGTCCACGAGCCTGAGGCCGGCGGAGATGGCGCGCTTGCGGATCTCCTTGACGGCCTCGGTGTTGCCCACGCCCTCCACGTGCGCGTCCGCGCCGAACTCGAGGTAGATGCCGTCGGCATAGTGGATCGTCTCCTGCGCAAGGTCCGCGCCGATGAGCGTGGGCAGGTCGCCCCCCACCTCGCAGCTGAGCGACAGCTTCCCGTCCGAAAACGCGCCCGCGCCGGAAAAGCCGGTGGTGATATGGCAGTAGGGCTTGCAGTTGACGCATTTTTTCGTCTGCTGCTTGGGGCAGCGGCGGTTCTCCACGGCCTGGCCCTTTTCCACGATCAGGATGCTCGCGCGGCTGCCCTTGCGGATCAGCTCCAGCGCGGTGAAGATGCCGGCCGGGCCGGCGCCGACGATGACGACGTCCTTGTTCATAGCGATACCTCCAGAGGAATGATGCAAGCGAGCGCCTGCCCCGCGCCGAACGAGAGCGCGTTGAGCAGGAGCGACAGCGGCGCGGCGCGCCGCACGGGCAGCGGCAGCAGGCGCCGGTACAGCGCCGCCTCGCCCGCCACGGCCCCGCACTCAAGCAGCGCGAGCGCGGCCGTCCGCGCCGCTGGGAACGCCGTTTGCAGCAGCAGCAGCGCCCCGTTGAGCAGGGGGTTGGTCAGCAGGTTGCCAAGCAGCGCCGCGTACGCGCCGCGGCGCGAGCGCAGCAGCAGCGCCGCCGCGCCGCACTCCACGGCCACGGTCAGCGCAAGGCACGCGGCAAGGTGCAAAAGCGGGTTCACCGCCCGCCGTCGCCGCGCTCACGCGCGCGGCGGATCGCGCGGCGGATCAGATAGCACGCCAGCGCGCACAGCGCCGCCACCACCACCACGACCAGCGCGATCATCACGCCGGAGGTCACGACCATCGGCGCGACGGCCACGTCACGATACGGCATGCGGGGCACCTCCTTCCCAAAAAACGGCGTTACGCCTTTTCGCGGCGCTCCTGCCTGCGGCCGCGCAGCACGACCAGCAGGCACCCCGCCGCCAGCGCCGAGAGCGCCGCCGAAAGCGCCGCCGCCGCGCCGCCGGCAAGCGGCAGCAGGAACACCGGCACCACGCCCACCAGCAGCGCGAGCGTCGTCAGCCCGAACGCGAGGCCCGGGTTGTACGGCAGCAGGTCCGCCACGGCGGCGAGCGTGACCGGCATGGGGATGTTGAACAGCACAAGCCCCACCAGGCAGAGCGCCTGGCTGTTCGGGAACAGCCCCAGCAGCGGCACCGACAGCGCCAGCGCCGTCACCGCCGTGCGCCGCGCGCCGCACAGGTCCGCCAGCGCGCCGCCGAGCGCCTTGCCAAGCGCCGCGGCCACCGCCGCGAGCAGCAGCCCCTCCCCCGCCCCGCGCCAGGGCGCTGGCGCCGCCGCGCCGGCGAAGCTGCGCGCCGCCACGGCAAGCAGCAGCAGGAAAAACGCCATCGGCAGCCCCATCCCGCCGCCGCAGATGCGGTAGCGCGTGAGCGCGCCGCCAAACTGCGTCGGCAGCCACCACTCCAGCAGCAGCAGCGCCGAAAGCAGCGCGATGGGCAGCGCGGCGCTCACGCCGGCCCGCCCCGCCCGCGTGCCGAGCGCCACGCCCACGGCGCCGGCGGAGACGAACCCGCCGCCCTGCCACATGCGCCCGTGCGAGGCCAGCAGCGTATCGCTCCCCGCGCCGGCATGGAACCAGGCGTTGCCCAGCGCGCACAGCACCAGCGCGCCCCAGGCCACCGACTGCGGCAGGCACGTCCCCACGAGCGTCAGCAGGCACCCCAGCGGCGCCGCCGGAAAGCTGCGGTAATGGTCGCACAGGTAGCCGATGAGCGGCTGCAGCCCGAAGGCGAGGATATCGTAGAGCAGGAAGCCGAGCGTGAGCTGCTCCGCCGCCGGCACATGCGGCAAGAAGCGCGCAAACAGTACGTAAAAGCAGGCGAAGTCCACCACGGCGTGCGCCGCCGTGTGGACCAGCAGCCGCCTCATGCGCGGTTCAGCCGGAAAATCCATTCTACCGTCTCCTTCCGCATCCGTCAAGGCGCCGTGCGTGCGCGCGTGTGCAGCGCGCCCTGCATGGCCTCCTCGCGGAACTGATGGGTGTACAGGTCGTAATAGTAGCCGCGCGCGGCCATGAGCGCCTCGTGCGTGCCCGTCTCCACCACGCGCCCGCCGCGGATGACGAGGATGCGGTCGGCATGGCGGATGGTGGACAGCCGGTGCGCGACGATGAAGCTCGTGCGGCCGCGCAGCACATGCGTGATCGCCTGCTGGATGAGCTGCTCGGTCACGGTGTCGATGGAGCTGGTCGCCTCGTCGAGCACGAAGATGCGCGGGTCGGCCAGCATCACGCGCGCAAACGAGATCAGCTGCTTCTGCCCGGTGGACAGGCGCGCGCCGCCCTCGCCCACCTCGGTATCATAGCCGCACTCCTGCTTTTCGATGAACGCGTCCGCATGCACCAGCGCCGCCGCGGCGCGCACCTGCGCGTCCGTCGCGTCCGGCCGGCCGAAGCGGATGTTGTCCGCGATGGTGCCGGAGAACAGGTGCGGCGATTGCAGCACATAGCCGAGGTTGGATTGCAGCCACAGCTGCGAGCGCTGCCTGTAGTCCGTCCCGTCGATGAGGATGCGCCCCTCCGTCGGCTCATAGAAGCGGCACACGAGGTTGACGATGGTGCTCTTGCCCGCGCCCGTCTCGCCCACGAGGGCGATGTTCTCGCCGGCGCGCACGTCGAGCGAGAAATCCGTGAGCACCGGCTCGCCCGCCTGATAGGCAAACGACACGTGTTCGAACGTCACCCGGCCCTCGATCGGCTCCCAGTTCTCGCGGCGGGGGCTCAGCACGTCGCCGTATTTTGCCTCGACGCCGGGCGCGGCGGTCACGTCCGGCTGCGTGTCCAGCAGCGCGATGACGCGCTCGGCGGAGGCCTGCGCGTCCTGCAGCTCCGCAAAAATGCCGGCGATCTGCTGGATGGGGTCGAACATCTGCGTGGCGTAGGAGATGAACGACACGAGCGTCCCCACCGTGATGGCGCCCACAAAGGCCGTCTGCCCGTTCAGCGCGCCCGCGCTGCCGAGCATGAGCGCGCAGCCGGTGCCGATGGCCCCGAGCGAGATCACCAGCGGGAAGAACGCCGCGCTCAACAGCGACGCGCGGATGGACACGCGGCGCATCTCCTCCGTCAGCTCGCCGAACTCCTGCGCGTTGCGCTCCTCGCGCACGAGGGTCTTGGTCGTCTTGGCGCCCATGATGCCCTCGTTGAACGCGCCGGTGATGCGGCTGTTCTGCCGCCGCGCACGGCGCTGGTAATAGAGGATGCGCCTTTGCAGGAATACGCTCACCAGCGCAAGCGGCGGGATGACCGCCACGACGACCAGCGCGAGCCGCCAGTTGAGCGAGAAGATCGTGACGATGCTGCTGGCCACATAGAACAGCGCGTACAGCACGTCCACCAGGCTCCACGCCACCATCTCCGACAGGCGCCCCACGTCCGAGATCATGCGCGCCATCAGGTAGCCCACGGCCGTCCGGTCGTAAAACGAGAAGGAGAGCGTTTGCAGCTTTTCAAACGCCTCCTGCCGGATGGCGTAGGCGATCTCCATCTCCATCCTGCCCGAGCGCGAGATGAACAGGAACGTGCCCACGCCCTGCACGAGCACGCAGGCGGCGTACGCGAGCGCAAAGCGCCCGAGCCCCGCGCTCGTGCGCGGCGTGACGAACCGGTCGATGGCGTAGCGCGAGAGCAGCGGATAGGCCACGTCCACCAGCGCCACCACCACGAGCGAGAGCAGCACCGCCGCCACCAGGCCCCGGTTGCGCAGCGCATAGCGGTACAGCCGCTTCCACACGGTCAGATCGACCCGCTGCGCGGTAAAATCCTGCTCCTCGATGCGTCCGCTCACGCCGTGCCGCCTCCTTCCGCCTGCATGTCCTGGATGTCCGCAATGCGCCGGTAGAGCCCGTCCTGCGCCATCAGCTCGCCGTGCGTCCCCTCCTGCACGAGCCGCCCGCCGTCGAGCACGAGGATGCGGTCCGCCTCGCACAGCGTGGTGATGCGGTGCGAGATGAGGATGGTCACGCCGCCGCGCCGCAGCGCGTGCAGCGCGCCGCGGATGGCCGCGTCCGTCTCCGTGTCCACGGCGCTCATGGAATCGTCAAAGATCAGGATGGGCGCGCGCTGCATCAGCGTGCGCGCGATGGCCACGCGCTGCTGCTGCCCGCCCGAGAGCGTCACGCCGCGCTCGCCCACGAGCGTATCGTACCCCTGCTCGAACGAATCGATCACGTCGTGCACGGAGGCCGCGCGCGCCGCCTGATACACCTGCTCGAGCGGCGCGTCAGGATCGACGATGCGGATGTTCTCCAGGATCGTCCTCGCGTACAGGAACGGCTCCTGCAGCACGATGCCCACGTTGCGCCTGAGGTACCCGTGCTCGATGTCGTCGATGTTCGTGCCGTTGATCAGGATGCGCCCCGCCGTCACCCGGTAGAGCCGCTGCAGCAGCTGCACCAGGCTCGACTTGCCCGAGCCGGTCGAGCCGAGGATGCCGACCGTCTCGCCCGGGTGTATGGTGAAGCTGACGTCGCTGAGCACGTCATCAAAGCGGTCGTAGCCAAAGCATACATGGTCGAACACGATGTCCCCGTTGAGGTCCGGCCTGAGCGCATGGCCCGGCTCCGTCTCCACCGGGGCGGAGAGGATCTCGTTGAGCCGGCCCAGCGACACCGCCGCCTTGCCCATATCCGCCAGGATGCGCCCGAGCTGCCGCACCGGCCAGGTCAGCATGCCGGTGTAGGTGGTGAACAGCGTCACGTTGCCGAGCGTGAAATCCCCGTGCACGACGAACAGCACGCCCGCCACGAGCGAGAGCGCGATCTGCAGATACCCGGCGCAGTCCGACCCGCCCCAGTAGAACGCCAGCAGCCGCGAGAGGCGGTAGGTCTTGTCCCGGTAGTCCGCGTCCAATCGCGTGAACCGGTCCAGCTGCGCGCGCTGCTGCCCGAACGCGCGCACCACGCGGATGCCCGTCAGGTTCTCCTGCAGCATGGTGGACAGGCGGCCCTCCGCCTCGTCCGAGGCGATGAAATAGCGCCGGACGAACTTGAAGTAGATGAACGAGCTGAGCGTCAGAAGCGGCATCATCGCCATGGAGATGAGCGCCATGACCGGATGGATGGAGAACATCACGGCCACCGCGACCACGACCATGGTGAGCGTGCGCACGACCTCCATCAGCTGCATGACGACGAAGCGGCGCACCGTGTTCACATCCGACGTGCAGCGCTGCACCAGGTCGCCCGTGCTCACATGCATGTGGAAATCGTAGGGAACGTCCTCCAGGTGCCGGTAGAGCCGGTCGCGCAGCGAGCGCGTCCTGCCCTCGGCCGCGTAGGCGGCCTCACGCCGCCGCAGGAAGGTGAACAGGCCGTTGAGCGCCGTGAGCAGCACCAGCGCGATGGCGCACAGGTACAGGTGCGACACGAGATAGTCCCGCCCGCCGAGCGCATCCAGCCACGCGAGCAGCCACGCCGGCAGGCGCAGGCCGGACGCGTCGCCCCGGATCACATAGTCGAGCGTGAAGCTCGTGACAAACGGAATGGCATAGGAGGCGCACACCGCCAGCAGCACGCACACGGCGGCCCACGCGAGGTGGTGTTTTACGCCTGCGGCGAGGCTCCCGATGAGCTTCCAGTCCACGGCCGGCTTTCTCGCGCCGGCCTCCCTTGCCTGCGGTTGCTGTTCCATACCCTCCTCCCGCGCGCGGGGCGCGCAAACCGTTTCTCCCCCTTCAATAATAAACATACAGGCGCGGCGCGCTCAGAACATGTCCTGCGGATTGACCTCCAGCTGCGCGAACAGCTCGCTGCGGTGTGCCGCGGCAAACGCATAGATCAGGCGGATCGCCGCCGCGGTGCGCTTTGTGCGCAGCAGCTTGACGAGCACCTGGTAGCGGTACGCGCCCTGCTTTTTGCGGATGGGCGCGGGCGAGGGCACGAGCAGCAGCAGATCCTGCGCGCCCTCCTCTCCCAGCAGCGCAAGGAGCTCCCGCTCGAGCTCCCGGCCGTAGCGCTCGCCCGCCGCCTCGAGCGCCGCCTCGTCCCGCCCGGAGAAGAGGATGCGCACAAACAGCGAATACGGCGGCAGCAGCGCCTTGCGCCGCTCGAGCATCTCATACTGATAGAAGCCCCGGTAATCGTGCGCGCGCGCAAAGCGGATGACCGGGTGCCCCGGCTGGTACGTCTGCA
The DNA here is from genome assembly GCA_900550525.1 of uncultured Eubacteriales bacterium. Taxonomy (GTDB): domain Bacteria; phylum Bacillota; class Clostridia; order Christensenellales; family CAG-138; genus Aphodomorpha; species Aphodomorpha intestinavium. The sequence goes on along the minus strand of URSN01000036.1, from coordinate 7,356 downwards.
CGACCACGCGCCCGGGCGCCTCGTCCCGCCCGGCGCGGCCGGACACCTGCGTGAGCAGCTGGAACGCGCGCTCGGCGCTGCGGTAATCCGGGATGCACAGCGTCGCATCCGCCGCGACCACGCCCACGAGCGTGACGTTGGGGAAATCGTGCCCCTTGGCGATCATCTGCGTGCCGATGAGCACCTGCGCCTCCCCGGCGGCGAACGCTTCGAGCAGGCGCGCGTGCGCGTCCCGCCCGCGCATGGTATCCGTATCCATGCGCAGCGCCCGCGCCCCGGGGAAGAGCGCGTGCAGCTGCTCCTCCACCTGCTCGGTGCCGATGCCGAAATACTTGATGACCGGCTTGCCGCACACCGGGCAGCGCGCGGGCACCGGCGCGCTCGCGCCGCAAAAATGGCAGCGGAGCCGCTGGTCCGCCTTGTGGTACGTCATGGACACGTCGCAGTTGGGGCACTGCACCACGCTGCCGCACGCGCGGCAGGAGACGAACGTGGAATACCCGCGCCGGTTCATGAACAGCATCGCCTGCCGCCCCGTCTCCAGGCATTCGCCCAGCAGCGAGACAAGCCGCCCCGAAAAGATGCCGTTGTTGCCGGAGAGGAACTCCTCGCGCATGTCCACGACCTCCACCGCCGGCAGCGGCCGGCGCATGACGCGCTCGGGCAGCTCCAGCAGGCGGTAGCGGCCGGAACAGGCGCGAAAATAGGTCAGCAGCGACGGCGTGGCGCTGCCCAGCAGCAGCGGCGCGCCCGCCGCCTGCGCGCGGCGCTGCGCGACCTCCACGGCGTGGTAGCGCGGGGCGCTCTCGCTCTGATAGCTGCCCTCGTGCTCCTCGTCCACGACGATCAGGCCCAGGTTGTCAAACGGCGCGAACACCGCGCTGCGCGCGCCCACGGCCACGCGCGCCGCGCCCAGGCGGATGCGCCGCCACTCGTCAAAGCGTTCGCCGGCGCTGAGCCGGCTGTGCAGCACGGCGATCCCGTCGGAAAAGCGCGCGCGGAAGCGCCCCACCGTCTGCGGCGTGAGCGCGATCTCCGGCACGAGCACGATGGCCTGCTTCCCAAGGCGCAGGCATTGCTCGATGCAGCGCAGGTATACCTCCGTCTTGCCGCTGCCGGTCACGCCGTGCAGCAAAAACGTGCCGCCATCGCCCTCCATGGCCTCCGCCACCGCCGCCACGGCGCGCGACTGCGCCCCGGTGAGCGCGGGCGGCGGCGCGGGCGGCTCCACAGCCGCATCCGGCGGGCGGCGGAACGTGACGCGGCCGGCCTCGACCACATAGCCGCGCCGCGCGAGCGCCGCCACGGCGGCGGCCGCCCCCGGCACGAGCACGGCAAGGGCGGACATGGCCATCTCCACGCCGCAGCCGGCTAGGCGGCTGAGCACCGCGTTCTGTTGCGGCGCGCGCGGCCTGCCGGCTGCCGCGCACAGCGACTTAAGCGCCGCCGGCACGTCCAGCCCCGGCGCGAGCGCGACCGTGCGCGTCACCTTCTCGTGCACGCGGCCGCCGCGCATCTGCGCGGGGATCATCAGCCGCAGCGCGTCCACCAGCAGGCAGATGTAGCTGCGCTGCATCCAGCGCGCCAGTTCGATCTGCTCGCCGAGCAGAACCGGATACGGCTCGAGCGCGCGCAGCAGCGCCTTGAACGGGCCCGGCCCGTCCGCCGCGTCCGTCACCTCGATCACAAAGCCTTCCTTTGGCGCGTTGCCGCGGCCGAACGGCGCGAGCACGTGCATGCCCGGCGCCGCCTCCATCCCCTCCGGGATGCGGTAGGTGAAGAGCCGGTCGATCTCCGTATGCGCGATATCGATCAGGACGCGTGCGTACACGCGGCGGCCCTCCTTCCCCTCCGGCGCGCCCCAAAATACACGTCGCGCCGCCAACGGCGGCGCGGCGGGCGCGGCCTGGTCCGTTGCGCCGGCGCGTTACTCCGGCTGCTCTTCCTTATAAAATTCCCTGGGATAGTCGAGCGTCAGCTCGTCGTTGTACAGCTCCTCCACCGCGACGGAGACGGGGTTCCGCTCGCCCAGCCGGTCCGGATCGGCCTGAAGCTGGCGCGCGCGCTGCGCGACGGCCGTGACGAGCATGTAACGGCAGCCCGCCTTCTCCACGAGCGTATTGAGCGGTTGGTTGATCATGGGCGGTCCTTCCCTTCCAGCAGTCTGTTGATCAAAGCGCCGGAGCGGCTGCTACGGCACTTCTCCGCGTCGATGATGTGCTGGATGTGCCCGATGGCCACATCCAGCACGTCGTTGACGACGATGTAGTCGTACTTATCCATATAGGCCAGCTCCGCAAACGCCGTTTCAAACCGCCGTTCGACGGCCTCCGGCGTTTCCGTGCCGCGGCCGATCAGGCGCGACTTGAGCTTGCCCATCGACGGCGGAGCCACGAACACGAGCACCGCCTCGGGATACGTCTCGCGCACGCGCATGGCGCCCTGCACGTCGATCTCGAGCAGCACGTCGCGGCCGCTGGCGATCTCCTCCTCCACGAAGCTGCGCGGCGTCCCGTAATAATGCAGGTTGAACACGCGCACGTATTCGAGGAATTCGCCCCGGTCCACCATCTCCCGGAAGCGATCCTCCGAGATGAAGAAGTAATGCACCCCGTCGATCTCGCCCGGGCGCGGCGGCCGCGTCGTGGCGGAAACGGACAGGCGCATGCCGGCGTTGCGCTCCAGCAGCGCGCGGTCGATCGTGCCCTTGCCCACGCCGGCCGGGCCGGATACCACGAGGAGCAGCCCCTCGCGCTGGTGATTGTTCATCCCAAAAGATCCTCCCAAAAAGCGCCCGGCGCGAAGGTCAGTCCGCGTCGTCCGCGCCTGCGCCCGGCGTGTCGAGCCGGTTTGCGACCGTCTCGGGCTGGATGGCCGACAGCACCACATGGCCGCTGTCCATCACGACCACCGCGCGCGTGCGGCGCCCGCACGTCCCGTCCACCAGGCGGCCGTCCTCACGCGCCTCCTGGATGAGCCGCCGGATGGGCGCGCTCTCCGGGCTGACGATGGCGATGAGCCGGTCTGCCGCTACGATGTTGCCAAAGCCGATGTTGACGAGCCTGAGGCCAGTTCCTGTGTACTTCATTCGATGTTTTGCACCTGCTCTCTTATTTTTTCGATCTCGTTTTTTCCGGCCAGGACGCACGCCGTCAGCGACGCGTCGTTGGCCTTGCTGCCGATGGTATTGAACTCGCGGTTCATCTCCTGCACCACGAAATCGAGCTTGCGCCCGGCAGGCTCCTCCCCCGCCATGAGCAGGCGCGCCTGCTCGATATGGCTCCTGAGCCGCACGATCTCCTCGTCAATGCTGGCGCGGTCGGCGAACAGCGCCACCTCCGTGGCAAGGCGCGTCCGGTCAATCTCGCCCGTTTGCAGGATCTTGCCGATCCGCTCGTCGAGCTTGTCCCGGTACTCCTCCACCACCAGCGGCGCGCGCGCGGCGACCCGCTCCATGAGCGCCTCGACCGCGTCGAGGCGGCCGGTAAGGTCCGCCCGCAGCCGTTCCCCCTCCAGACGGCGCATCCCGATCAGCTCATGCGCCGCGGTCTCCGCCGCCTCCAGGCACAGCGCCAGGACCGCCTCGCGGTCCTCCTCCGCCTCGGTGATCTCCGTCACGTCCGGCAGGCGCAGCGCCGAGCTGAGCCCGATGTCGTCCGGCAGCGAAAGCTCCGCCGCCGCCTGCCGCGCCTCGCTCAGATACGCGCCAAGCAGCGCCGTATTGATGCGCACGGCGCGCGCGTCCGAGCGCGCGTTGCGGTAGTTGACGAACACGTCCACATGCCCGCGCGAAAGCTTCCCGCCCAGGAAGCGGCGCAGCGGATCCTCCAGAAAGGTCAGGTGGCGCGGCAGGCGCATGGACACGTCGAGAAAGCGGTGGTTGACCGACTTGATCTCCACCGTCATCTCGCGCCCGTCGCGCATGGCGCTGCCCCTGCCGTATCCGGTCATGCTGTACATTGCCGGCCTCCCTGCGAACATTGACAACTTATCATACCATACTCCCGCCGTCAACACAAGCCATAGCGGATATCGTTTTCAAAACAGGCGGTACAGCTCGTCCGCGCCCGGCGGCGCGATGGGCTCCCCCTCCGCCGTGCGCACCGCGCCCGCGTCCGCGTCCGCATGGCCGATGACCGCCGCCTCGACGCCCTGCGCGCAAAGCCCCGCCGCCATGGCCTCCCCGTCCGGGCAGGCGATGAGCAGGCTCCCGCTGCCGATGAGCCGCAGCGGGTCGAGCCCCGCCGCCGCGCACAGCGCGCGCGTCTCGGGCAGCACGCGTATGCGCGCCGTGTCCACCACAAGGCCGCACCCGGCCAGCTGCGCCATCTCCCAGCACGCGCCGAGCACGCCGCCCTCGGTGACGTCGTGCATGGCGGCCGCGCCGTGCGCCGCCGCGTACCGCCCCTCCGGCACGACGGACACCAGCTCCGCCAGCGCGCGCGCCGCGCGCAGCTGCCGGTCGGTGAGCCGGGCGGCCAGCGCCGGGAAATCCTCCGCGATGATGGCCGTGCCCTCGAGCGCGGCCCACTTGGTCATGACCAGCGCGTCCCCCGGCCGCATGCCGCGCATGCGCCGCTGCCGCGGGCAGCGCGCCACGACCGCCGTGCTCGTCACCGGGCGCGTGACCGCGTCCGTCACCTCCGTATGCCCGCCGATCACATCCACGCCGGCAAGGCGCGCCGCGGCGGCCAGGTCATCCGCGATCTGCCCGATCAGCTCCGGCGTGGCCGTGGGGGGCGCGAGCAGCGTCACCAGCAGGCCCACCGGCTCCGCGCCGGCGGCGGCCGCGTCGTTGCAGTTGACGTGCACGCTCAGCCGCCCCAGGAGCGCCGCCGCGGCGGACGTGATGGGGTCGCACGAGAACACCGCAAGGTCGTCCGCAAGGTCGAGCCAGGCGCAGTCCTCCCCCACGCGCGGGCCGTGCAGCGATTCCGGCCGCGTGCGCGGGAATTTGCCGAGCACGAGCCGTTCGAGTTCGTCGTTGTCGAGTTTGCCAAGACGCATCATCCGTTCTCTTCTCCGATCAGTTTGTAAAACGCCGCCTCGTCCAGCACCGGTATGCCGAGCGCACGCGCCCTGTCCAGCTTGCTGCCGGCGCTCTCGCCGGCGAGCACATAGTCCGTCTTTTTGCTCACGCTCCCGGCCGCGCGGCCGCCCAGACGCTCGATGAGCGCCTCCGCCTCGCGCCGGCCCATCGAGGACAGCGTGCCCGTGACCACGACGGTCCTGCCCGCAAGCGGGCTGTCCGCCCCGGCGGCCGCCTCCGGCTGCGGGTCCACGCCGTGCGCAAGCAGCGCGTCCACCTGCGCGGAGATGGACGGGTCGCCAAAGAAGTCCAATATGCTGTCGGCCACGATGTCGCCCACGTCGTCGATGGCCAGCAGCTCCTCGCGCCCGGCCGCGCGCACGGCCGCAAGCGTGCCAAAGCGCCTTGCCAGGTCCCGCGCCGTCTTGACGCCCACGTTCGGGATGCCCAGCGCGAACAGGAACGCGCTGAGCGGGCGGCGCTTGCTCTTCTCCAGCGCGTCGATGAGGTTTTGCGCCTTCTTCGGCCCGAACCGCTCGAGCGGGACGAGCCGCTCCGCCGTCAGCCCGTACAGCTCCGGGATGGTCGAGATGCCGAACGCGTCCACCAGCTGCTCGGCCGTGCGGCCGCTGAGCGACTCGATATCCATCGCGTCGCGCGAGGCGTAGTGCGCGATGCGCCCGACGATCTGCGGCCGGCACGAGAGGGAGTTGGTGCAGAACAGGTGCGCCCCGCGCTGCTCCACATGCGCGCCGCAGCGCGGGCAGCACGCGGGCTTTTCCACCGGGGCGCGCGGCGCGTCGTCCGGTACGCTGCCGAGGATCTCCGGGATCACGTCGTTGCTGCGGCGGATGAACACGCGCGAGCCGAGGCCCACGCGCTTGCGCAGGATGTCGTCATAATTGTTGAGCGTGGCGCGCCGGATGGTCGCGCCGCACAGCTCCACCGGGCTCAGGTGCGCCAGCGGCGTCAGCTTGCCCGTGCGCCCGACCTCCCACGTCACGTCCTCGACCACGGCGGTCGTCTCCTCGGCGGGAAACTTGTACGCCACCGCCCAGCGCGGGAACTTCTCCGTCTCGCCCAGCGCCTCGCGCATGGCAAACGACGTCACCTTGACCACCATGCCGTCGATGAGGAAGTCCAGCGCGCCGCGCGTGCGCTCCACCTCGGCGATGCCCAAAAGCAGCTCCTCCTCGCTCGTGCAGTAGCGCACGAGTGGGCTCACGGGGAAGCCGTTCTCCTCGAGAAACGCCAGCATCTCGCGCTGATCGGCAAACCGCCTGCCCTCGATGTAGCCGACGTTGTAGCAGAAGCAGTCCAGCCGGCGCGCGGCGGTCACGGCCGGGTCGAGGTTGCGCAGCGCGCCCGCCGCGGCGTTGCGCGCGTTTTTGAGCGGCTCGTCCGCCGTGCGGTTGAACGCCTCGAGCACCGACAGGCGCATGATGCACTCCCCCTGCACCTCCATGCGCCCGGTGAACGGGATGCGCTCCGGGAGGGAGCGGATGGTGCGCACCTGCGCGGTGATCGTCTCGCCCGTGACGCCGTTGCCGCGCGTGGCCCCGGTCACAAGCCGCCCGCCCTCGTAGGTGAGGTTGACCGTCAGGCCGTCAAACTTGTACTCGAGCGCGAACTGCGGCTCGCCCAGGTCCGCCGCGAGGCGCCGCGCGCGCGCCGCCCACTCGCGCAGGCCCTCGGCCGTGCGCACCTTGTCCATGCTCCACAGCCGCGCAAGGTGCGTATGCGGCAAAAAGCCGCCCTGCGGCGCGCCGCCCACGCGCCTGACGGGCGAGCCGGGCAGCGATACGCCGCTTGCGCGCTCAAGCGCGGCCAGCTCGTCGTAGAGCGCGTCGTACTCCTGGTCGGACACCAGCGGCGCGTCCTGTTCGTAATAGGCGGCGGCGTAGCGTGCGAGCAGCTCCGTCAGCTCCCGCTGCCGCGGCGTGGGTTCTTTCCGTTGCTCCATCGCTCTCTCCTCCGGCGATCCGGTCTATTCCTCCAGCGGCGTAATGGGCGCGTAGGCCGCGGCGAACTTCTTTGTCACGCCGCTGTCGAACGCGATCTCCACGATCTGATTGTTCCCGCCGCCGGACAGGGCGCATACCGTGCCGGGGCCGAACGTGCCGTGCCGCACGCGCTGGCCGGCGCTGAGCGCGATGGGCTGCGGCGCGCGCGCGCTCAAGCGCGGCTGCACGGGCGGCGCGCCAAAGCCGGCCGGGCGCGCGGGCGTGCCTGGGCGGCGCAGGCGGCGGGCGGCATAGCGGCGGTAGAGCGGCGCGCGCGCGGCGAACAGCCGCTCCAGCGCCGCCCCGCCCTCCGAGAGCGGGCGG
>URSN01000035.1 GCA_900550525.1 uncultured Eubacteriales bacterium | reverse complement strand
TTGTCGGTGTCAATGTCCGTCGCCTTTACCGCTTGGCCTCACCCCAGCGCCGCGGGAAGCGGATTGGGTGAGTAGTGCGACTCGAACCCACGACCTCCTGGGCCACAACCAGGCACTCTAACCAACTGAGCTATACCCACCATGTCTTCCCGCTCATACGAACGGACGAACCCCTTCCAACCCAGCCTGCCCGGCACCCCGTTGGCCGCCCGCAGAGGTGCCGCGCACGAGCTTTGGCGCGCCTGCAGGGATGCGAACCCGGGACCTACGGCTTAGAAGGCCGTTGCTCTATCCAGCTGAGCTACAGGCGCAAGCCAAAGAGTTCCGAAAAAATATTATAAAGGAGCGCGGCGGTTCTGTCAATGGGCGCGCAAAACTTTTACGCCCGTCCGCAGCACTTTTTATATTTCTTCCCGCTGCCGCAGGGGCAGGGGTCGTTGCGGCCGACGGTCGGCTCCTTGACGAACACATGCGCGCTGCGGTATTCGCGCGTGATCTCCCGGCGCCGCTCGGCGCTCAGGCGCGCGTCCCACTCCGGCAGGTTGTAGAGCCAGTCCGCCTTGGCGTCGTGCATGTTGTAGTACAGCTTCTCAAGGTCGAACGAGAGGCGAAGCGGCGTATCCTCCTCCAGCGCGTCAAGCTCGAGCGGCTCCTTCAGGCTCGTGTTCGCGCCGTCGAGAAAGCCGCAGAACACCACCGGCTCCATGGAAAACGCCGCGGCAAGCTCGCCGAGCGTGCCCTCATACTCCGTCTTGCCGGAGGCAAGGATGCTGCGGTAGTTCTCCGTCTCGGCGGCAAAATACTCACTCCAGTACTGCTGGCGCTTCGCGCCGCCGGCCTGCTCGCACCGGGCGAGCCAATCTGCATACAGACCCATCGTTCAACCTCCCATCGCGTACATTGCGATACTTTAGCACATTTCCCGGCTGGATGCAACCGTCTTTTCGATATCGTCGTTCCAGAGCAGCTGGGCGCCCTCGCCCGTATCGGGATAATAGCGCGGGCGGAAGCCGTTCTGGTAAAAACCCAGACCGGCGTAGAGCGCCTGCGCGGGCAGGTTGCGCTCGCGCACCTCGAGCGTCATGCGCGTCGCGCCGCGCTCCAGGGCGCGCTCCATCAGGCCGAGCAGCAGCGCGCGGGCAAAGCCCTGCCGCCGCGCCTGCTCCATGACGGCGATGTTGGTCACATGCGCCTCGTCGAGCACGACCCACATGCCGCCATATCCCATCACGCGGCCCTCCGCCTCCGCAACGAGGTAGACCGCCGCGCGGTTGCGCAGCTCCGACAGCAGCGACAGGCGCGACCAGGGCGTGCGGAAGCACGCGCATTCGATCTCATACACGCGCTGGATGTCCGCGCGGCGCAGGGGGCGGATCTGCGGCGGCTTCGGCTCCCCTCCCCCGCCATGCGCTCCGCCTGCGACGGCCTGAGATACAGCCGGTTCGCCTGCGCGCCCGCACCGTCCGAAAGGGTGAAGGCGGCAAGGCCCACGTTCGCGGCCGACGGCAGCTCCAACGGCGCGCACAGCGCCGGCACGTCCCCGATGCAGCGCGCGCCGTCAAGGCCCGCGCCATACGCGGCCAGCTCCACCGCGCGCGGCGCTTCCACGCAGCGCCCGTCCCGGTACCTGGCGGCGTAGGCGTTGCCGTTGCGCGCGTCGATGAGCGCGCAGTACAGTCCGCTCCCGCCGCGGTACGGCTCGTACAGCGCGCGCAGCGCGTCCACGGGGATCACGGGCTTTGCCATGGCGAGGGCGAAGCCGTTTGCCAGGCACACGCCGATGCGCACGCCGGTGAACGAGCCGGGCCCCACGTCCACGGCGAAGGCGTCCAGCCCGGCCATGGCGCAGCCGGCGCCGCGCAGCAGCGCGTCGATGGCGGGCAGCACGGTCTCGGCGTGCTTTTTTGACGCGTCGCACGCCGCTTCTGCAAGCACCTTCCCGTCCCGCAGCAGCGCCACGGACGCAACGGCGGCGGAGGTCTCCAGCGAAAGAATCGTCATAACCGGTCCAGCACCTCCTCATAGGCTGCGCCCGCGGCGGTAAGCGTCACGCGCCGCGGCGCCTCCCCGTCGCCCTCGAAGCAAACGGACAGCCGCTCGCGCGGCAGCGCGTCCGCGACCAGCTCCGCCCACTCCATGGCGATGATCGCCTCCTCGCGCAGATAGTCGTCAAAGCCGACGGCGTACAGCTCGTCCGCGCCGGCCAGGCGGTAGGCGTCAAAGTGGATGAGGCGCGGCGTGCTGGCGTATTCCTGCACGTTGGCGAAGGTGGGGCTCGGCACCTCCTGCACGCCCAGCGCGCGCCCCATGCCGCGCACGAGCGCCGTCTTGCCCGCGCCGAGGCCGCCGTGCAGCGCCACGAGGGCGCCGGGGAACAGCGCGCGGCACAGCCGGCCGCCCAGTGCGAGCATCTCCTGCTCGCTATGGCAGACGAACTCCCGCTCCTTCATGCCGGGTAGATGCCTCCCTCCAGCAGCTGCGCCGCAAAATCGCCGAACCGGTCCTCGCGGATGGCCTGCCGCACATCCTCCATCAGGCGCAGCGTGAAGCGGATGTTGTGCATGGTCACCAGCTGCGCGGCGAGGATCTCGCCCGCCTTGAACAGGTGGCGCAGATACGCGCGCGTAAAGCCCGTGCGGCAGGCGTAGCAGTCGCACCCCTCCTCGATGGGGGAAAAGTCCCGCTCATATTTGGCGTTGCGCAGGATGAGGCGGCCGCCGCGCGTGAGCGCGAGGCCGTTGCGCGCGCTGCGCGTCTGGAGCACGCAGTCGAACATGTCCACGCCGCGCAGCACGCCCTCGAGCAGGCAGTCCGGGCTGCCGACGCCCATCAGGTAGCGCGGCCTGTCCGCCGGCAGATACGGCATCAGCTCCTCGAGCATCCGGTACATGACGGGCTTTGGCTCGCCCACACTCAGCCCGCCGATGCCATAACCCGGGAAATCCATCGCCGCAAGCGTCCTGGCACTCTCGATGCGCAGGTCGCGGTACATCCCGCCCTGCACGATGCCGAACAGCGCCTGATCCGGCCGCGTGTGCGCCGCGCGGCAGCGCTGCGCCCAGCGGTGCGTGCGCTGCATGGCGCGCAGCGTATAGGCGTGGTCGCTGGGGAAGGGCGCGCACTCGTCAAAGCACATGGCGATGTCCGCGCCGAGCGCCTGCTCGATCTCCATGACCTTTTCGGGCGTAAAGAAATGGCTGCTGCCGTCCACGTGCGAGCGGAACATCACGCCGTCCTCGCGGATGTCGTTCATCTTCGCCAGGCTGAACACCTGGAAGCCGCCGCTGTCGGTGAGCATGGGCCCGTCATAGCGCATGAACGCGTGCAGCCCGCCCGCCTCCTCCACGAGCCTGTGGCCGGGCCGCAGGTAGAGATGGTAGGTGTTGGCCAGGACGACGCCCGCGCCGGCCTCCTTCAGCTCGCGCGGCGTCATGGCCTTTACGGTCGCCTGCGTGCCCACGGGCATGTAGCAGGGCGTTTCCACCGTGCCGTGCGGCGTGTGCAGCAATCCGAGACGCGCGCCGGACTGGCGGCACGTCTTGACCAGTTCAAAGCGAAGCGGCTCCATACGTCCTCCTATTCGATCAGCATGGCGTCGCCAAAGCTGAAAAAGCGGTATCGCTCCTGCACCGCGTGCCGGTAGGCGCGCAGCATCTCCTCCCGCCCGGCCAGGGCGGACACGAGCATGAGCAGCGTGGAGCCCGGCAGGTGGAAGTTGGTGATCAGCGCGTCCACGGCGCGAAAGCGGTAGCCCGGCGTGATGAAGATGTCCGTCTGCCCCGCGAAGGGACGCACCTGCCCGTCCGGTGCGGCCGCGCTCTCGAGCGTGCGCACGGTGGTCGTCCCCACCGCGACGATGCGGCCGCCGCAAGCGCGCGCCGCGTTGATCCGCCGCGCAGCCTCCTCCGTCACCTCGCAGTATTCGGCGTGCATATGGTGATCCTCCACGCGCTCGGCCGTGACCGGGCGGAACGTGCCCAGACCGACGTGCAGCAGCACATCGACGATCTGCACGCCCTGCGCGCGCAGCTGCTCGAGCAGCGCCTCGGTAAAATGCAGCCCCGCCGTCGGCGCGGCGGCTGAGCCGCGCTCGCGCGCATAGACGGTCTGATAGCGTTCCGGATCGTCCAGCCGCTCGGTGATGTAGGGCGGCAGGGGCGTCTGCCCGACGCGCTCGAGCACCTCCTCGAACACGCCTTCGTAGCGCATCTCCACGAGCTTGCCGCCCTCGGCGGCGGTATCGCCCAGGATGCGGACGCAGAGTTCCTCCCCCACGCGGTACTCCTGCCCGGGGCGCGCGCGGCGCGCCGGCTTTGCCAGGCACTCCCACCGGTCGCCCTCCGTGCGGCGCAGCAGCAGGAACTCCATATGGCCGCCGGTCTGCTCGCGCGTGCCGATCAGGCGCGCCGGGATGACGCGCGTGGTGTTGCGCACGAGCACATCGCCCGCATGCAGATGATTCGTAATATCGGAAAACACGCCGTCGGTAACCGACTGCGTGCTCCGGTTGTAGATGAGCAGCCGCGAGGCCGCGCGCTCCGCCGCCGGCGTCTGCGCGATCAGCTCCGGCGGCAGGTCGTAAAAAAAGTCGCTGGTGTTCAAGCGTTCCCCGCTCCATCCGTTTACTGCCCTATATTATAGAGCAGCGCGCGCCCTTTTACAAGCCTGAGCGCGCCCGCTGCGCGCGCAGGCACGCGCGGCCTCAGGCGGCAGGCTGCTGGCGGCCATTTGCGTCGATGGTGGTGGCGCCGTCGAGCAGCAGCTCGTCGCCCGTGACGAACTCGTAGCCCGCCTCCTGCGCCTGCTCGATGAGCGTGGGCAGGTATTCCTCGATCTGGTAGCCGTTGTTGTGGCAGAGGATGATGCTGCCGGGCGCGAGGCGCGGCAGGACGGTCTCGAGGATGGCCGCGGCGCTGCGCTCCTTCTTCCAGTCGATGGTGTCCACGTCCCACTGGACCGCCTCATACCCCAGCGCGCGCACGGCCTTGATGACGGTGTCGTTGTATTCGCCATAGGGCGCGCGGAACTTTGTGCACCGCTTGCCGGTGAGCGCCTCGATCTGATCGTCGAGCGCGGAGATCTCCTGCTGCACCTGCTCGGCGGTGAGCTCGTTCATGTGCGGATGGGTCAGGCTGTGGTTGCCGATCTCATGCCCCGCGGCGGCGATCTCCTTCACATGCTCGGGATATGCCTCCACCCATACGCCGCAGAGGAAGAACGTCGCCTTGACGTCGTAACGGGCGAGCGTCTCCAGGATGAACGCCGTCTTGTCGTCCTCCCAGGCGGCGTCGATGGTGAGCGCGATCTTCTGATCCGGCCGCTCCACGCTGTACACCGGCAGCTCGCGCTTCTTGCCCGGCAGCACGTTCAGCTCGTATTCCTCCACCTGCGCCATGCGCGCCATCGTGGGCAGCAATCCCGCGTCAGAGAGCCACACCGTCAGCGCCACCGCAGCGGCGCACGCAAGAAGTCCCACAAGAGCGACCAGCAGCGTCTTCTTTTTTACGACAACGATCCGCACCCCATCTACCCCCAAATCCAAGCTATTGTACTTTATGCGACACAAGTCACAAAAATCACTGCGCGGCCGCGCGGATGCGCGCGGCAAAACCGGTGCGCGCGCGGCCGGGCGCGGAGGGTTGCCGTCCGCCGCCGCGTCTGCTATAATGAAAGCATCCCATCCAAGGAGGTCCCGCACCATGAAGCTCGTATTCGCAATCGTGCAAAAAGAGGACACCAAGCCCCTGATCCGCGCCCTGATCGAGCATGAGATCAGCGTCACGCGCATCTCCAGCGTCGGCGGTTTTCTCAGCGGCGGGAATACGACGCTGATGATCGGCGTCGAGGCGGACCGGCTGCAAACCGCGCTGGACGTGATCCGTGAAAAGTCCAGCCGCCGCCACTCCGTCACCGTGCCTTCCACGGGCATCGCGCACCCGATCGAGGCGGCCGCCATCCCCATCCAGATCACCATCGGCGGCGCGACGGTGTTCATCGTCAACGTGGACGAATTCCACCGGTTCTGATCCCGCCCCATCCGCCGCATGGCGGGGCGCGGCGCTACAATCGACCCTGCGTGCGGCCGTGGTGGAACGGCATACACAGCGGACTTAAAATCCGCCGGCGAAAGCTTGCGGGTTCAAATCCCGCCGGCCGCACCACGCCGGGGCGGGCCCTCCCGTCCCGGCGCGCTTTTTGTCCCGTCCCCGCCCCAAAACAAGCGTCCGGCACGAGAGGAGGCCGTCCATGGATATCTTCCCGGATTTTGAAACCCTGATGCTGGCGGAAGCCCTCGCACCCACGCGCGAGCCCACCGCTGAGGAGCTGGACGCGCTGGTGGACGAGCGTTTTGGCGAGCTCTACGGCGACGTCCTCGAGCAGGCGCAGGCGGAGGCGTACGAGGAAGCGCTCGAAGAGGCGCGGCGCCGGCAGTGGCAGACGCGCCGCCGCGCCGAGGGCATGCGCTACGACATAGATCCAACACTCTACGACGACGAGCGGGATTTTGAATTTGAGCTCGAGGTGGCGCGCGAGGACGCGCGCGAGGAGGCGATCCGCCGCAAATGGCAGGCCCGCCGCCAGGCCGAGGGAACGGCGCTTGGCGTGAACCCGGAGTATTACGACGACGAGGACGATTTTGAGGACGCGCTCGAGCAGGCGCGGCAGCGTCAATGGCAGGACGCCCGCCGGGCTGAGGGAGCGGCCTATGGCGTGGACCCCGAAGAGTACGACGACGAGGACGATTTTAACGACGATCTTGCCAGCGCCATGGCGGAACGCCTGAGGGGCGACAGCGGCGCATATGCACGCTATGGCGTAAACCCGGAGCAATATGCGGATGAAGATGAGCGCGCCGAGGCGCTCGAGCAGGCGATCCGGGAGGCGCTATGCGGCCGCCGGCCGCCGGATGCGGCGCAGCGGCCGGAACAATCGGAGCGGCCCGGCTCAAACTGGCGGGACGTCCGCCGGGCGGAGGGGCTGCGCTCCGGGCTGGACACGGCCGGCTTTGCGGATGAAGCCGCGTTTGACGCCGCCCTTGCCGCCGCACAGGGCGGCTGGCGGGATGACTGCGGCGATACCGAAGCGCTTGCGGCGGAGCTTGGCGTCTACCCGGCCAACTACCCGACGAAAACCGCCTATGAGCGGGCGCTCGCACAGGCGGAGGCCGCCGTCGGCATCCGCCGCGATGAGCAGGGCACCGTACGCCAGTACGCCGCCGCAAAATTCCTTTACCAGATGCGGCATGCGCCGGACGCCGTCCGCTGGCAGCGGCTCAACCGGGACATCGCCGGTCGCTGCGAGTTCATCCTCCATTCCGGAACCGTCGCCGGCAGATACCTCACGATGTACAAGGGTTTTCTCTTTGCACAGGCCGCCAAGGAAAACTTTACCCTCCCCATCGAGGTGCCGGACGAGGACGGCGAGCCGCTCACCTACGTGCGCGACCTGCTGCTGGAGCTTGCGGAGGCGGACGCCGCGCTGGCCGTTGAGGTCTGGCGCTGGCTTATCGCGGAGTTCGGTCCCTATCAGGCGTATATGCAGGATTTCTGCACGCCGTACAACGATCTACTCATCCATATCGACGACTTCCCGCCGGAGTTTATGCGGCTTACCGCCCACGCGCTCGGCTCCGACCCGGCGTTTGCCGCGGGCCTGCTGACGAACGGGCCGGCATTTCCCGCATCAAAATGCGAGCTCCTTGCCGTAGAGGCGCTGGCGGACGGAGCGCCGCAGGAGGCGGGCGCGATCCTGCGGGCGATCCTGTGCAACCCGAGGGGCCTGACGCGCGATCTGCGGGAGATCGTGCGGTCGTTCGTCATCCGCTGCCGCCTCAGGCAGATCACCCCGGAGGCCATGCGCGCCTTCCTCGAGCAGGCCGTCCCCTCCCTGCATCAGATCGAGTCTGCGCGGGCGCAGCGCGTGCTGCCGGAGCTTGCGCAGGAAGCGGCGGCGTTCGCCGCAGCGGCCAGGGAGGAGTCGGACGCGATCTGCATACCATGCCGAATCACGGCGGAAACTACCGGGCAAAGCGCCGCCGCGCCGGATCCGGCGTCTCCGGCGGGACGGGAAGCGGCGGCCGCTCCCGAGGATGCGCGGCGCGAGATCTGGCGCGCGGCGCACCGGGCCGAGGCGCTGCGCTTTGGCATCGATCCGCACAAATTCGAGGAAGAGGCCGCGCTGCTGGCCGCCATCGCCGCCGCGCGCACGCGCGCGCGGCAGGCGCAGGAGGCGCAGCGGCGTGTGGATGCGCAGGATACGGCGCAATACCGCGTCTGCGGCGTACAGCTCGCCGGCAGCGCGCAGGTATACAACTACCGCACGGACGACGCCACGATCGACATCGGCGACCGGGTCGTCGTCCCGGTCGGGAAAAACGGGATGCTGTGCGTCGCAGAGGTCCTCTCCGTCTGCCGCTGCCGCCGCATCGCCTCCCCCTATCCGATCGATAAAATGAAGCCCATCGCAGGGCGGTATGCTCCCCCGCCGGACAGCATCGAGCCCGCGCAGGCAGGCGGCGATGCAAAAGGCGGCGCGCCGGAATAGGGCGCGCCGCATGCCTTTGCAATTGACAGCGCCATGATCGGGCCCTGCGCGCCCGCGGCGGTATCCGGACGGATTGCCCAATCCCATGTGGATGCGGAGACGGTCAGGTCGGATTTGCCCGGCTTTATGTATCGCAATGCCGCTCCTTACGCCAGAGCGTTGTAGGCCGCGCCGTCCACCGGCTCGCACCACTCATTGGATGTCTCCTCGCCCGGAACCTCGACGGCAATATGCGAGAACCAGCTGTCCCTTTTGGCGCCGTGCCAGTGCTTGACCCCGGCCGGGATGGTGACGGCCATGCCGGGCGTCAGGCTGACGGCTTCCCTGCCCTCCTCCTGATACCAGCCCTCCCCGGCGGTGCAGATCAAAATCTGGCCGCCGCCGCTTTTGGCGTGGTGGATGTGCCAGTTGTTGCGGCAGCCCGGCTCAAAGGTGACGTTGGCCAGAAATACCGGGCACTCGCCCGCCTTCGTCAGCGGGTTTAAGTAAGAATTGCCGGTAAAATACCGGGCGTAGGCCGTGTTCGGCTGCCCTAAGCCGAACACGTTTTCTTTGTCAAATTGCGCTTTGTCCTGAATGCGCATGGGTTTTCCTCCTCTTTTATCGTTGTGTCTTGCTTGGTTCAACCCGCATGGGCGGCGGGCCATGTTGGCAGGCCGTTTTTGTCCAGCCATGCCTGAAGAAGCTGCGGCAGTTCCGCGCCGTCGTCCTCCAATACCCCCAGGGGTGCGCGGATATCCGCTTTGGGGCACAGACGGGCGAGCTCGCGGCCGAAATCGCAGGGCACGCCGCCGCAGTGGGAATAAAACGGCAGCACGACCTTGCCGGACAGATCGTTTTTTATGAGCCAGGAATCGAGGGGCGGCGCGATGTGCCCGCACCAGTTGGGGGAACCGGCAAAAATTATCGAATATTCCCTTGCGCTGGCTGCGCCGGTCAGCAGACGGGGGTAATATCTCGCCTGTATCTCTTTTTCCACCTGTTCGAGCAGCGCCGGGAAGGCCATCGGGTATGGCTGCCAGGGGTAGATCTCGCACCAGTCGCCACCGGTCAGGGCGCTCAGCGCCTGCGCGATGCGATGGGTGTGGCCGGCATAGGAGTAGGATACGATCAGCGGTTTCTTCATTTTTTCAGTTCCTTGCCAAGGGACAGATACGGGCCGATACCATCGCCGGTGCGCAGGTATTCGCGGGCCGCATTTCAAAGCGCGCCGGCCGCAGGGCGCGGCAATCGAGCTTGCACTGCGCATACTACACATTCTCCCCGGCACAGGCGGCGTCGATGGTGCAGTCGGCGCTCTCGGAGTCCTTTTTGCGGTTTCGTTTCAAAAACTTCATCCCATAGTGGACGGCAAACACAAACATTCCTCTCTTTACTGGATTGAACAGGTTCATTTTCTGCGCGGCGCCGTTACTTCAATCGATTGCCAAGGCTGTACGCCTGCTGGGGATATGGGGAGTGCTGCGTCATGGAAGGTGTGCCGCAGCCATAGCCCAGCACCATGCCCATGTCCGTGAGATTCAGGTAGCGCACCAGCGTTTTATAGTGCGCTTGCAGCGCTCCAAAGGTCCAGCCGTCGCTGTTCCAGGCCGCAGCGAGCAGCGCGGATTTCATGTGTTTGCGCTGGAGGGAGCCGTTGAAGGCGCAAAAGCGGTCGATCATGGTTTTCAGCTGGGCGCTCATCCCATAGTAGTACAGCGGCGTGGCAAACGCCAGCATATCGGCGGCGAGAATTTTCTCGCGGATGGCCTCCACATCGTCCTTCTGCGCGCAGGGGCCCTCGTAGCCGCAGCGAACGCAGCCGGTGCAGGGGCGGATGTCGGCGTGGGCGGTATCTATGATCTCCACGCGGTGCCCGGCTGCCTCCGCGCCCCGCCGAAAGCAGTCCGCCAGGAGATTGGAAGAGCCGTTCTTGTTGGGGCTGCCCGTCAAAACAACGATGTTCATGGCGGTTTTCCTCCTTTACGCGGTCGTCTCCAGCAGATCCTTGCACGCATTCAGCGCGTTGAACAGGCGCGGGATGCCCATATAGCCGCTGGCATGGACGAGGGCGCAGACCACTTCCTCCTTGGTGCTGCCCGCCTTCAATGCGCCCTGCACGTGGCTTTTCACCTGCACTTGTGCACCGCCCAGCGCCGCCAGCAGCGCCACGGTCAGCAGTTCGCGGGTCTTGCCGTCGAGGCCGGTGCGGGTGGCAAAATCTCCAAAGCACAGCTCGGTCAAAAAGCGGGGCACGGCTTTATCAAAGGGCTTCGGCAGCCAGGTGTAACGGTCGGCAATCTCGGTCCCGTAAAGGGGCCCTTGCATTTGCTGCCCTTTTTGGTACCGCTCATCCTCGCTCGCGCCGGTCAGCGTCGTTTGGTCGGGCAGGGGCAATTCGATGCCGTTGGCGATGAATACTTCATTCATCGTGGAGATGGCGTTGAGGGTCTTGGGGAAGCCGATGAACGGCGCGCACTGGTAGACGGCCTCCCGGATTTCCACCGGCGTGCAGCCGGCGTTGAGGCTGGCCTGCACATGGGCCTTGAGCTGGGGCAGGGCGCTGAGGGTGGTCAGCACCGTGACCGTGACGAGCTCCCGCATCCGGTTATCGAGGCTGCCGGTATAGCACACATCCCCAAAGATATAACCCTGCAGGAGCTGCATGAACGCGGCAGCGGTCCCCTCGTCCCCGGCGGCATGGCTGTGGAACAGCTCCTGCATGTTCTGCTCGGTTCTTTCTTTGCGGTCCATACGGTTCCTTCCCTTCTCCTGCTTCAAAGGCTTTGTGCCAACTGTTTGAGCGCCGCTTCCGAGGGGCTGCCGTTGAGCAGGCCGCCTGCCACGATCTTCGCGCCGGGGCAGCTGGAAGCGAGCTCTGCGGCCGTTTGCCCCAACCCGCTGCCGCCGGAAGTGGCAAACAGGACGATGGTCTTTCCGGCAAAATCATAGCTTTCCAAAAAGGTGCGGATGATGTGCGGCGCGGTGTACCACCAGATGGGGAACCCCAGGAAGATCCGGTCATAGCCCGCCATATCCGCCGCATGGTCCGCCAGCGCCGGGCGCGAGGACGGATCGTTCATCTCCACCGAACTGCGGGAGCGTTTGTCCTGCCAGTTCAGGTCGGCGTGGGAGTACGGTTCGGCGGGTTTGATCTCATACAGGTCGCTGCCGGTCGCCGCCGCCAGCTTTCCCGCCGCACGCCTGGTCACGCCGCTGGCCGAGAAATAGGCTACCAACGTTTTACGCATACATTTCATCCTCCTTATCGTTTGAAAGATCGGATTTCCTTTTCCAATTTCATTGTAGGCGCGCGCCCGCTTGATGTCTAATACTTATATTTTATTATTGTCCATGCGGATGACAAATGGTAGGATGTCAAAAAACCTCCGGGGAATGCCCCGGAGGGTTGGCAGGAAGCGTTATTCCATCTGGGCCCGCAGCAGGTTGATCTCCTGAATGAACAGTGAGGCGGCCGGGGAAAACAGGCTGTGCTTCTTCCACACCAGCACGCTGCGGTTCATACGGCGCGGCTCCAGCGGGATGAACCGCAGGCATGGATCGCTGCGGATGGCCAGCGCGCCGTCCATGCAGAAAGCGCAGCCCCGCCCTTGGTCCGCCAGCAGGGCAGCGTTGGAAAGCAGCGTGTAAAACAGCGGGATGCGCAGTTCGCCTTCCCCGCGCCCCAGCCAGTGCAGTATCTCCGCCCGGATGTTTTCGCATAGCGGCAGGATCAGCGGGCAGACGGAATAATTAACCCAGCCGCCACTGGGCGCTCTCGCTCTGGAGTTCCACCATGCGGCGGTAGAGGCCTCCCTGCTCCATCAGCTCCGATGGGGTGCCCTGCTGGGCCACATGTCCGTCCTCCAGCACCACGATATGGTCGGCTCCCGCCACGGTGCGCATCCGGTGGGCGATGACCAGCACCGTCTTGCCCTGAAGCAGGCGGGAGAGGGCGGTCTGGACGGCGCTCTCGTTCTCCACGTCCAGGCTGGCGGTTGCCTCGTCCAGCAGCACCACCGGCGCGTCCTTTAAGAGGGCCCGGGCGATGGAGATCCGCTGCCGCTCCCCGCCGGAGAGGGTGGAGCCGTTCTCCCCGATCACCGTCTGGTAGCCCTGGGGCAGCTTGCGGATGAACCCGTCGCATTGGGCGGCTTTGGCGGCTTCCAGCACCTCCTCGTCGGTGGCGTCCCGCTTGCCGAGGCGGATGTTTTCCATCACGGTATCCGCAAACAGCACCACATCCTGAAATACGATGGCGTAGTTTTTCAGCAGTGCCTCGCCGTCCACCGTGGATACATCCACGCCGCCCAGCCGCACCGTTCCCTCCGCCGGGTCCCAGAAGCGGGCCGCCAGCCTGGCTGCCGTGGACTTGCCGCCGCCGGAGGGACCCACCAGCGCCGTCACCTGTCCCTGCTTCGCCGTAAAGGAGGCGTCTCTTAGCACGTCCTCTTTTTCCCGGTAGGCAAAGGTCACATGCTCAAAGCGGATGTCGTAGCCATCGGGATCATATTCGGTCATACCGGTCATGCGCTTTTCGTTCTCGATCTCCTGCATACGCTCGATGCGCACCTCGCAGGCGAAAACCGCGGCCATGTTGGCAAACATGGAGCCGATGGGGTCATATACCCGGGTGGCGGCGATGAGGAACATCAGAAACGGGATCAGCGCCAGGGCGCCGCGGCTCATCAGCGTTACCCCCGTGAGGACGGTGGTGGCGATGCCCTGCTTCAGGAATGACTGTGCCGCCGTGACCACGGAGCCCGTAAACAGCTCGCCCCGGATGGTGTCCCTCTCCGCCTCGTCCAGCCTGCGGTTCAGGTCTGCGATATACCGCGCCTTCTGGTTGCACGCCTTGATCTCCGGCGCGCACTCCAGCACCTCCTGCATGGCGTCGGTGGCCGCGCGGCGGGAGACGCGACCCATCTTTATATGCCGCTTTTCCCTGCGCCGGCAGAGATAGACCATCAGCAGCGACGCGGGCACCACCCACAAAAGAGCCAGCGCCATCCGCCAGTCGTAAAGCAGCATGCCTGCGGAAATCAGCGCCGTGGAGATGAGCGCGCCGTGCATGGCGGGGTAAAAGTGGGAGAAGGCCTTTTCCAGCGTCTCCGTATCCCCCATGATGGTGGTGGTCAAGTCAGTCAGGTCACGGTTTCCGAAGAAGGACAGCGGGAGCTGGCGCAGCACCTCCGCCAGCCGGATGCGGCGGTTGGCACTCTCCCGGTAGGTGGCTTCGTATAGAGCTTTGTACTGAATCAGAAAGGTCACAAAGAGCGCGGCGAGGGCAAGGACGCCCGCGATCAGGAAGCGCGTAAGACCCGCCCCTGGGTCGGTGCCGTTTGTCAGCGCCTCTACGATGCCGGAGAGTGCCGTGGCCAGCACGCCTACGGGCAGCATTTTGCTGATGTTGACCAGTACGGACCAGAACACGGCGGCCACATAGTCTTTTGCGCCCTTCTCCGTCATGGCGTATTTTTTGCGGATGCGTTCGATCATGCGGCACCTCCTACCTTCCACTGCGCGGCCTTTTGGTATTCCTCCCACATGGCGGCGTATACGCCGCCCTTTTCAAGAAGCTCGTCGTGCTTTCCTTCCTCGGCGATCTCACCGTCCCGGATGACGAGGATGCGATCCATGTTCCGCACCGTGGACAGGCGGTGGGCGATCATCAGCACGGTCTTGCCCTTCATCAGCGCCTCGAAGGCCTTTTGTATCTTCGCCTCGTTCTCGGGGTCTGCAAAGGAGCTGGCCTCATCCAGCACCACGATGGGTGCGTCCTTTAAGATCGCCCGCGCCAGCGCGATGCGCTGCATCTCGCCGCCGGAGAGGTACACGCCCTTGGCGCCGATCACGGCGTCCAGCCCGCCCGGCGTCTTTTCCAGAATATCGCCGCACTGGGCGAGCTGCGCCGCGTGTAATATCTCCGCCTCGGTGGCGTCCGGCCGAGCGGCGCGGATATTGTCGCGGATGCTTTTCTTAAACAGGCGCACCTCCTGAAAGACGAAGGAGATCTGCTCCATCAGCTCCGCGGTGGGGATGCTGCGCACATCCCGTCCGCCCAGGAGCACCGCCCCTGCCTGCACATCGAAAAAGCGCGGGATCAGCCGGGCGATGGTGGTCTTGCCGCCGCCGGAGGGGCCCACCAGCGCCCACGCCTCCCCCTGCGGCAGATGGAAGCTCACATTCGTCAGCGCGGGTCTGTCCGCGCCGTCATAGGAAAAGGTGACGTTTTCAAAGGAAATGCCGCTACCCGCGGGCTTGCTTCCGCTGTCCGCCGCAGGCTCGGGAAGGGGCGACTCCTTCAATATCGCCTCCAGCTTGTTCACTGCCTCAGCGGCCTCCATCTGTGCGTTGACCGCGTACATCAGCCGCTCCATCATAAAGGCAAGCTGGGGCGCGAAGAAGATGTAAAACACCAGATCGGCCAGCACTGCCCAGCCGTCTGCCGCGCCGCCGATGAGAACCATTCCCAAGGGCATGAGAAGCAGGAACATGGCGTTCAGCACCACCGTAAGCAGGGTGTAGGGCATACGGCACATCATGGCGTAGCCGCTGGCAAGGTCACGGTAGCTGAGGATGGCGGCATGAAAGCTCTTGAAGGAGTAAACTGTCTGCTGGAATACCTTCACCACCGGGATGCCCCGGACATACTCCGTGGCCTCGGCGGAAATGCGCTCTCCGGCGCGCTGGTATGCCTCAAAGAACTTCATGCCCGTCCCTGTCATCATGCTCATCAGGCAGACAAGCCCGATAATCATGGGGATCAGGCAGGCAAGCCCCATGCGCCAGTCAAAGACGAAGAGCAGCCCCACCGCCAGTATCGGCGTTACGATCCCGCCCACCGCGTCGGGGATGGTATGGGCAAGGAGCGTTTCTGTCAGCGCCGCGTTGTCGTCGATCTGCTTGCGAAGCCGCCCCGTGAGGTTGGCGTTAAAGTACCCCAGCGGCAGGTCAATGAGATGGGCGGCCGCCGCCTTTCGCATATTCGTCGCCACCCGGAAGGCCGCAAGGTGCGTACACATGAGCCCGGCGAAATAGATCGCCGCGCTCAGAAGCGCCGCCGCCAGCGCATACCAGCCGTAGCGGGCAAGCCCTGCTGAAACGCCGCCTCCCGGCGTCAAAATGCCTCTGGCCGCGTACCAGACAAAGACGAACGGGAAAATACCGACCGCCGCCGAAACGCCGGACAGCCCGCAGCCCAATACAGACAGCCACTTATGCCCTCCGGCGTATTCCAGCAGCCTGCCCAGCACCGGCGGCTGCTTTTCTTTTTTCTGTTTGCTCATATTCCGTGTTCCTTTCTTAAAATATATAGGTTTGTTGGAGGATGCGCCGCGCCAGTTAGAGATGACTAACCGACAGTTATTTTTTAAGGCTCATTCGAGCCTTAAAAGTCCGCTCCAGCCGGAGTGGAAAAAGATAGCCAGTTCATCGACATATTTCATGGCTTCCTCTCTCGGCATATCGTGGACGATGGTTTCACACACCGCCGTAAAGTAAGCTCTTGTGATCATGTGATGAAGCTGACGGGTCATGCTCCCGGAGAGCATGCCGTTTTTTCTGAGGAGGGCGTAGTATTCTTCGGATCGATCGACCTCCAGCTCTACCAGCACCTCGATGAAATCCGCATAGCCCGTTCCCTCCGCTCGGCAGAGGATCAGCTTGAATTCGTCGAAATGGTCGTACATGAACGCGACAAGCTCGTGCAGGTGCTGGGTGGAAAGCTCCAGACTGTCTTTTGCTCTTCCCTCTGGGATAAGGTCAAAATAATCATCCTGTGCCGCCTTGAAGCGGGTGAGCAGCTCGCTTGCGGTCTCGCCCACAAGGTCTTCAAACAGAGCGGTCTTATCCGGGTAGTAGCCGTAGAATGCACCCTTCGTGAAGCCTGCCTCCGCGACAATTTGGTTCAGAGATGCGTCCTTGAAGCCTTTTTCCAGAAATTCTTTTTTCCCAACCTCGAGGATCCTCCTCTGGGTTTCCGTTCGTTCCATTTCCTACGCCTCCTGATATACCAGCGGTACATACCGCTGGTATATTATAACCGCATAGATTTGGTTTGTCAATGGGAGTGACACATTTTATACTAAACACATATACCTTTGCTTGGAGGATTCGCGATATTCTTTTGCGCATAGAAGGGAGTTCATACAGCCATATATGGAATCTCCAGAGAAATGACTGCGGCACTTCGCAGGAAAGCAACTTAATACAGCAGATTAGGCTGA
>URSN01000034.1 GCA_900550525.1 uncultured Eubacteriales bacterium | reverse complement strand
CTCGCGCAAGCCGGAGTTCCACTTCATGCACCCCAGGACCGAGGACTTCTGCGACATGCTCTGCGACCTGGCGGCCTACATAAAGCCCCGGCTCACGCTGGTGGACGCGGTGCTCTGCATGGAGGGCAACGGCCCGACGCAGGGCAAACCCCGGCACATGGGCGCGCTCCTCGCGGCGGACACGCCCGTTAACGCGGACCTCGTCTGCGCGGGGCTCATAGGCTTCGAGCCGGCCGCCCTGCCTACGGTCGCGGCGGCCATACGCCGCGGGCTCTGCCCGGCGCCGCGCGGCCCCGCGGGCGGTCATTTGCCGGCGACCATGAGCCCCTGCACGAGCACGCTCGGCGCGCCGAAGCACGCGGCGCCGGGCAGGCCGAACTTCAGGTCGTCCCCGACCGCTTCGATCTGTTTAAGCAGCGTGAAGAAGTTGCCCGCCACCGTGATCTGCGACACGGCGCCCGCGTCCGCGCCCCGTTCGATGCGGCGGCCGCTGGCCTTGAGCGAGAAGTCGCCCGATACCGGGTCGAGCCCGGCGTGCAGCCCCTCAAGGTCCGTGACGAGCAGCCCGTCGCCCATGCGCGCAAGCAGCGCCTCGCGCGTCTCCCGGCCCGGCTCGAGGTACATCACCGTCGGCCCGCCGCCCACCGGCGCGGCGGCGGAGGGCCGGCAGCCGTTGCCGGTGCTCTCGCAGCCGGCCTTCCTTGCGGTTTTGAGGTTGTGCAGCAGCGTGGTCAGCGTGCCGCCGTCCACGACGCGCTTGGCGCGCGAGGGCGTGCCCTCGTCGTCGAACGCGCGCGGGCGGTAGGGGTGGAACGGGTCGTCCACGATGCTCACGCACGCCGCGGCGACGGCCTCGCCCTCGCGCCCGGCCAGGAGCGAACGGCCCTTCTGCGCCGCGTCCGCGGAGAAGATGGAGCTGAACGCGCCCAGCAGGCTTGCCGCCGTGTCGTTGCGCAGCACGACCGGATACGTGCCGGACGGCACCGGCGCGCCGCCAAAGAGCGCCGCCGTCTCCGCCACGGCCTCGGCCGCGCAGCCCTCCGTGTCCAGCACGCCGTCGCCCACGCGGAACGCGTAGGCGTTCTTCCGCTCGCCGTCCTGCTCGGCAACGGGCATCGTATAGCACAGGGACGTGCGCTCCTCGCGCTCGGCCGCAAGGCCGCGCGTGTTGTGGATGGCCACGCGCGTGGAGAGCGTGTCGATCTCACAGTCCATCACGCGCAGCACGCGCGCATCCTGCCGCAGCGTCGCGCGCTCAAGCTCGAGCACGAGCGCGATCTTGCCCGCCTCGTCCATGGCGGCGAGCGCGTCCGGCCGCTGCGCGACGGAACGGTAGCCGCACGCGCCCTGCATGGGATGCTCGTCCTCGTCCTCGACCGCGCGCGCGTTGTCCATCGCGCGG
The DNA here is from genome assembly GCA_900550525.1 of uncultured Eubacteriales bacterium. Lineage (GTDB taxonomy): Bacteria > Bacillota > Clostridia > Christensenellales > CAG-138 > Aphodomorpha > Aphodomorpha intestinavium. The sequence continues at coordinate 15,391 of URSN01000034.1, read as the reverse complement.
CGCACCAGCTCCGCCGGGTCGTCCAGCCGCTCGGTGTAGGCGTAGCCGTTGCGGCCGCCCAGCTGCACGCGCAGGCTCAGCCCCGCCGTGTGCGATACGGCGTAGCGGTCCAGCTCGCCGCCCTGCGCCTGCGCCTCGAACGAGTCGGCGGCGGCGTAATAGGTCTCGGCCGCGTCGCAGCCGTGCGCAAGGGCCAGCGCAAACGCCTGCTCGCGGAATTGTTCCAGCTTCATCACAGCGCACCTCCTTTTCCGCCCACGGTGATCTCTTTCACGCGGATGCGCGGCTGCCCGACGTTGGTCGGCACCGCGCCGGAGAGGGAGCCGCACATGCCCTGCCCCATCCACATGCGCGGCCCCACGCGGTCGATGCGCGGGAGGATGTCCGCACCCCGGCCGATGAGCGTCGCGCCGCGCACGGGGGAAACGATCTTTCCGTCGCGCACCAAGTAGCCCTCGCTCACGGCGAAGTTGAACTCGCCCGTGAGCGGGTTGACCGAGCCGCCGCCCATCTTTTTGGCGTACAGCCCCTCGCCCATCGTGGCGATCATCTCCTCCTCGTCGTCCGTGCCGGGGCAGATGAACGTGTTCGTCATGCGCGAGGTGGGCGCGAAGGTATAGTCCTGCCGCCGGCTCGAGCCGGTCGGCGCCAAGCCCATGCGCCGCGCGCCGAGCAGGTCGATCAGGTAGCCGCGCAGCACGCCCTTTTCGATCAGCAGGTTGCGCTGCGACGGCGCGCCCTCGTCGTCGATGTCGATGGAGCCCCATTCGCCCGGCAGCGTGCCGTCGTCCACGGCGGATACGCACTCCGCGGCGATCTTCTGTCCCAGCTTGCCGCAGAACTCGCTGTCGCCCCTGCCCACGCTCGTGGCCTCCAGGCTGTGGCCGCACGCCTCGTGGAAGATGACGCCGCCGAACCCGCCGTCGATCACCACCGGCAGCCGCCCGGCCGGGCAGTCCGGCGCGTGCAGCATGGTCACCGCGCAGCGCGCGGCGGTCATGGCGCTTTCGCCGAGGTCGATCTGCGTGCTGTACGCCTCAAAGCCGCGGCAGCAGCCCGGGCCCTCAAAGCCCGTCTGCGCCTCGGCCCCCTGCCGGGCGACCACCGCGACGCCCGCGCGCGTATAGGGCCGCTCCGCCTCGGCGAACGTCCCTTCGGAATTGCACACCAGCGTGCGGCGGACCTTGTCGGTATAGTTCGCCTGCACCTGCACGACCTCCGGCGAGACGCTGCGCGCCGCCCTGGTCGCCTCGCGCAGCAGCGCCATGCGCCGGTCGTTCTCCACCGCCGTGAACGGCACCGCCATCGGCGCGCGAAAGCCGCTTGCGGCAAAGACGATCTGCCGCTCCTCCGGCGCGCCGCGCAGCGCGGCGGCCGCCGCCTTCGCCGTGGCGATGAGCGACGCCTCGTCCGTCCCGGCCGTATAGGCATAGGCGCTGCGCGTGCCCAGCAGCACGCGCACGCCCGCGCCGTGCCGCCGCGTATAGGCGGCGTTCTCCACCTTGCCGTCGGTCATGCTCAGCGCGTTGCTGACGGTGTCCTCCACGAACAGCTCGGAAAAATCCGCGCCGCCGGCAAGCGCCGCCTGCAGCACCCGTTCCGCGATCCCCTGCTCGATCAAACGCATTCCCTCCTTTTTATCTGCGGCGCGGCCCGCCGCTGCCGGCCTGGCGCGCCGCCGTTTGCCACGCATCATCATACCGCATTTTGCGTCCCCTTGCAAGGAACGCCGCGCGCCGCTATCTATCCCGCAGCGCCCGGTACGCCGCCACGAGCGATTCAAACGGCACGCGGCGGTTGGCCGGGCTCGGCGAGGGGAGCGCGGCGCAGGGCAGGCGCGTCGCGGGCTCGACGAGGCGGCGGTAGAGGCGCGCGGCGGTCTGCCCGGTCGTGAACACGCGCGCGATGGGGCAGGCGGCAAGCAGCGCCGGGATGTCGTTGGGAACGGGCGCCCGGATGGAGGCGTCCGCCGCGCCGTCGATCTCACACGAGGCGAGCACATCCCAGCGCGCGAGGCCGTTGTCCAGCAGCAGCGCGGCGCGCTCCGCCTCCGTTTGCGGGACGCTGCGGCCGTACACGGCGGCCAGCACGGGCCAGAAGCGGTTTTGCGGGTGGCCGTAATAGAAGCCGTTCTCGCGCGAGCGGGGGGAGGCCATCGTGCCGAGGATCAGCGTATGGCTGCCGGGCCCGGCGATGGGCGCGAACGGATGCACGACGGTCGAATACAGGCGAATCCCTCCTTGCAATTGTTCCCCACCCATGATACCATAGGCGCATGAGTCGTTTGAAGCGGTTTTTATCCTATTATAAACCCCACCTGCCCATCTTCGTGCTGGACATGGTGTGCGCGTTCCTCGTGGCGGGGATCGACCTCGCCTTCCCGATGCTCACACAGTACATCCTGCGCACGCTGCTGCCCGGCATGCAGGCCGACCCCGCGCTCATGCGCACGTTCCTGTGGCTCATGGGCGGGGCGCTGCTGGCGTACGTGCTGCGCGCGGGCATGATGTATATCATCAACTACTGGGGGCACATGCTGGGCGTGCGCATGGAGGCGGACATCCGCCGGGACATCTTCTCGCACATCCAGACGCTGCCGTTCAGCTTCTACGACCGGGTGCGCACGGGCAAGCTCCTCTCGCGCGTGACGAACGACCTGTTCGAGATCACGGAGCTGGCGCACCACGGGCCGGAGGACGTGCTCATCTCGCTCACGACGATCGTGGGCGCGTTCATCTGCATGTTCGCGCTGGAGTGGCGCATCGCGCTGGCGCTGCTGTGCGTGCTGCCGGTCATGCTCACCTATGTGCTGGCGGTGCGCGTGCACATGCAGCGTACCTCGCTCAAGGTCAAGGAGCGCGTGGCGGAGATCAACGCGGGCATCGAGTCGGCCATCTCCGGCACGCGCGTGGCCAAGGCCTTCGCCAACGAGGCGCATGAGATCGAGAAGTTCGACCGCGGCAACGCGCGCTTTGTCCACGCCAAGGATTCGTTCTACCGCTGCATGGCCTTTTTCAACAGCGGGACGGAGTTTTTCATCGCCCTGTTCAACATCGTCGTGCTCGGCGCGGGCGGGCTGATGATCTATCAGGACATGCTCGACCCGGTGCTGCTGGTGTCGTTCACGCTGTATGTGTCGGCGTTCGTGTCGCCGGTCAAGCGCCTGGCCACGTTTGCCGAGCAGTATGTGGTCGGCATGGCGGGCTTTGCGCGCTTTTGCGAGATCATGGATCTGGAGCCGGACATCAAGGACGAGCCGGGCGCGGTGGAGCTGACCGGCGTGAAGGGCGATATCCGCTTTGAGGACGTGACCTTCGCCTACGAGGGCGACCACGACGTGCTCACGCATGTGGACCTGACCATCGAACGCGGGAAGACCGTCGCCTTCGTCGGCCCCTCCGGCGGCGGCAAGACGACGCTGTGCCACCTCATCCCGCGCTTTTACGAGCCCAAGAGCGGCCGCGTGTGCATCGACGGGCGCGACGTGCGCTCGTTCACGCTCGCATCGCTTCGGCGCAACGTGGGCATCGTGCAGCAGGACGTGTTCCTGTTCGCCGGCTCCGTCATGGACAACATCCGCTACGGCCGCATCGGCGCGAGCGACGAGGAGGTCATCGCCGCGGCCAAACGCGCCCGCATCCACGAGGAGATCCTCACCTTCCCCGAGGGGTACGCCACGCAGGTCGGCGAGCGCGGCATCATGCTCTCCGGCGGGCAGAAGCAGCGCATCTCCATCGCGCGGCTGTTCCTCAAGAACCCGCCCATCCTCATCCTGGACGAGGCCACCAGCGCGCTCGACTCCGTGACGGAGGCGGACATTCAGCATTCGTTTGAGGAGCTGGCCGTGGGCCGCACGACGCTCGTCATCGCCCACCGCCTCTCCACCGTCCGCAGCGTCGATGAGAGCATCGTCAGCGACGAGCACGGCATCCGCGTGCGCGGCACGCACGAGTGGCGGCTGCAATAGGGCGGCGTCTACGCGACGCGCTACCGCGCCACGCTCAGCGAGTGAACCGCGCCGCCGGACGTCCCATCCGGCGCGCCGGCCCCGGCGTGACGCTCTGCCCGCGCCGCCGGGCCGCCCGATGGCGGCCCGCTCCTTTCGCCCGGCCCGACGCCCCGCCATCGCGCGCGGCCGCGTCCGGTCCCGCCGCGCCGGCGGCGCGGCCGCCCGGCGGGGCGAAAAATATAAGAAATTTTCGAAAAGTTTTTCTTGCATTTTCCGGACAGCCCGTGTACAATATTTAAGGTTGCGCAGCAGGCGAGGTATGCCCCTGCGCCGGGCCGAGCGGGAGGTTGCCGGTTTTTGCCATCCGGGTAATTTCCGCCGGACCCAACGCCCGATGCGTCGGGCGCGGGCAAGCGGCGTCGTGCCGTCCCGAACAGGACACAATCCCACAGCGGATTGTGTGTGCCTTTGAAGAGGGAAACACACGGCTCTGTGTACTGCCCAGAAGAACGAAGGAGGACGAAATAATATGGCAACCAGGATCCGCATCAAACTCAAGGCGTACGAGTCCGCGCTGATCGACCAGAGCGCCGAGAAGATCGTCGATACCGCGCGGCGCACGGGCGCGCAGGTCTCCGGCCCCATCCCGCTGCCGACGGAGAAGGAGGTTGTGACCATCCTGCGTGCGACGCATAAGTATAAGGATTCGCGCGAGCAGTTCGAGATGCGCACCCACAAGCGCCTCATCGATATCCTGCAGCCCTCGTCCAAGACGGTGGACGCGCTGATGAAGCTCGACCTGCCGGCGGGCGTCGACATCGAGATCAAGCTGTAAAGCAAGCGGCCAAGCTGTAAAGCAAGTGGAGGTAACCCAAATGAAGAAAGCCATTTTGGGCAAGAAAGTCGGTATGACGCAGATGTTCCTGTCTGACGGTACCATGATCCCCGTCACCGTGATCGAAGCCGGCCCCTGCCCCGTCGTTCAGAAGAAGACCGTCGCCACCGACGGATACGATTCCATCCAGGTCGGCCTGTCCGAGCTGCGCGAGAAGCTGGCCAACAAGCCGCGCGCCGGCCACTGCGCCAAGGCGGGCCTCAAGGTCATGCGCTATCTGCGCGAGTTCCGGCTCGAGGACGCCGCCTCCTACGAGGTGGGCCAGGTCATCAAGGCGGATGTGTTCGCCGCGGGCGACCGCGTGGACGTGAGCGGCAAGAGCAAGGGCAAGGGCTTCCAGGGCACGATCAAGCGCTGGAACCAGGCCCGCGGCCGCAAGACCCACGGCTCGCACTCCTACCGCGTGGCGGGCTCCATGGGCGCGTGCACGTACCCCGGCGAGGTGTTCAAGACCAAGCACCTGCCCGGCCAGATGGGCGGCGAGCGCGTGACCGTGCAGAACCTTGAGGTCGTGCGCGTGGACGCCGAGCGCAACCTGCTGCTCGTCAAGGGCGCGGTGCCGGGCGCCAAGGGCGGCCTGGTCTGCGTCAAGAGCACCGTGAAGTGAGGAAGGAGGAAGCTGACATGCCTCAGGTAGCAGTTTACGATATTTCCGGGAAGGCCGTCGGCGAGATCGCGCTTTCCGAGAACACGTTCGGCCAGCCGGTCAACGTGCCCGTCATGCACGAGGTCGTCCGGGCGTACCTGGCCAACCAGCGCCAGGGCACGCAGAGCGCGCTCACCCGCAGCGAGGTGAGCGGCGGCGGCATCAAGCCGTGGCGGCAGAAGGGCACCGGCCGCGCCCGCCAGGGCTCGACGCGCGCGCCCCAGTGGCGGCACGGCGGCGTGGTGTTCGCGCCCAAGCCGCGCGACTACACCATCCGCGTGAACAAGAAGGTCAAGCGCCTTGCGATGAAGTCCGCGCTCTCCTCCAAGGTGGCGGAGCAGGATGTGGTGGTGTTCGACGCGCTCAACCTGGCCGCGCCCAAGACCAAGGAGATGGTCAAGGCCCTCGGCGCGGTGGGTGTGGAGAAGGCGCTGATCGTGCTCAGCGCGCCGGACGAGACGGTCGAGCGCGCGGCGCGCAACCTCCCGGGCGTCAAGACCACGCTGGTCGGCACGCTCAACGTGTACGAGATTCTCAAGTACCAGAAGCTGGTCCTCACCAGGGATTCGGCCCAGAAGATCGAGGAGGTGTACGTATAATGAAGAGCCCGTACGACATCATCAAAAAACCGGTGCTGACGGAGAAGAGCTACGACCACCTCCCGTCGAAGGTCTACACCTTCGTCGTCGATAAGAACGCCAACAAGCTCGAGATCCGCTCGGCGGTCGAGGAGATTTTCGGCGTCAAGGTCGCGTCCGTGCACACGATCAACTCGCTGGGCAAGATGAAGCGCCAGGGCGCGCACATGGGCCGCCGCGCTTCCACCAAGAAGGCATACGTGAAGCTGCAGAAGGATTCCAAGGGCATCGAATTCTTCGACAGCATCTCGCAGTAAGGAGGCGCCACATGGCTATCAGAAAGATCAATCCGACCACGCCGGGCCAGCGGTTCATGACGGTCTCCGCGTTTGAGGAGATCACCAGGACCACGCCGGAGAAGTCGCTCACGACGGATCTGCGCGGCAAGGGCGGCCGCAACCATTCCGGCCGGATCACCGTGCGCCATCAGGGCGGCGGCGCGCGGCGCAAATACCGCATCATCGACTTCAAGCGCAACAAGGACGGCGTGCCCGCCAAGGTCGCTTCCATCGAATACGACCCCAACCGCAGCGCGAACATCGCTCTGCTGCACTATGCAGACGGCGAGAAGCGCTACATCATCGCCCCGCTCGGGCTGACCGTGGGCGAGACGGTGCTCTCCGGCGAGGGCGCGGACATCAAGGTCGGCAACGCGCTGGCGCTGGGCAGCATCCCGGTCGGCACGATGATCCACTGCATCGAGCTCAAGCCCGGCAAGGGCGCGCAGCTGGTCCGCTCGGCGGGCAACGCGGCGCAGCTCATGGCCAAGGAGGGCAAGTACGCGCAGGTGCGCCTGCCCAGCGGCGAGGTGCGCCTCATCCCGCTCACGGCCAAGGCGACGATCGGCCAGGTCGGCAACATCGACCACGCCAACGTGCAGATCGGCAAGGCCGGCCGCAAGCGCCACATGGGCGTGCGCCCGACGGTGCGCGGCAGCGTCATGAACCCGTGCGACCACCCGCACGGCGGCGGCGAGGGCAAGAGCCCCATCGGCCGCCCCGGCCCGGTCACGCCGTGGGGCAAGCCCGCGCTCGGGTACAAGACGCGCAAGGCCAAGAACCGCAGCAACAAGTACATCGTGCGCCGCCGCAGCGGCAAGTGACGGGAAGGAAGGAGTACGCAATATGAGCAGATCGGTGAAAAAGGGACCGTTCGTGAGCGAGCGCCTGCTGGCGCGCATCGACGCCATGAACGAGAGCGGCAAAAAGACCGTGGTCAAGACCTGGTCCCGCGCCTCCACGATCTTCCCGCAGATGGTCGGGCACACCATTGCGGTGCATGACGGCAGAAAGCACGTCCCCGTGTACATCACGGAGGAAATGGTCGGCCATAAGCTCGGCGAGTTCGCGCCGACGCGCACGTTCAGAGGCCACAAGGGCTCGGAGAAGTCCTCTGGCTCGAGGTAAGGAGGTTCAGCATGGCAACCAGATCGAGAGAAAAGACGGCCAGGCGCCGTGAAAATGCAGATAAGCGGCCGCGCGCAATCGCCCGCTACGTGCGGATCTCCTCGCGCAAAGTCCGCATCGTGATCGACCTCATCCGCGGCAAGTCCGTGCGCGAGGCGGAGGCGATCCTGCGCTACACGCCCAAAGCGGCGACCGAGCCGGTGCTCAAGCTCCTCAACAGCGCCGTGGCCAACGCCGAGAACAACCTCGAGCTCAACCGCGACGACCTGTATGTGGCCGAGGTGTACGCCAACCAGGGCCCGACGCTGATGCGCTTTCGCGCCCGCGCCCGCGGCCGCGCCTCGCGCATCCGCAAGCGCACGAGCCACATCACCATCGTGCTGGACCAGCAGGCAAAGTAAGGAGGAGGGACGAGAATGGGTCAGAAAGTGAATCCGAACGGCTTCCGCGTCGGCGTCATCCGGGACTGGAATGCCCGCTGGTATGCTTCCAAGAAGGACTTTGCGGATTTCCTCGTGGAGGACAACAAGATCCGCGCCTTCGTGAAGAAGAAATATTACGCTGCGAGCATCTCCCGCATCGAGATCGAGCGCGCGGCCGGCAAGATCAGCGTCAGCATCTACACCGCGCGTCCGGGCCTGCTCATCGGCAAGGGCGGCGCAGGCATCGACGAGATCAAGGCGAGCATCGCGCAGGCGGTGGGCAAGCCCGTCAACGTCAACATCATGGAGGTGCGCGACGCGGATGCGGACGCGCAGCTGGTGGCCGAGAACATCGCCGCGCAGCTTGAGAAGCGCATCAGCTTCCGCCGCGCGATGAAGCAGGCGATGGGCCGCTCCATGCAGAAGCCCGGCGTCAAGGGCATCAAGCTCATGTGCTCCGGCCGCCTGGGCGGCGCGGAGATCGCCCGCACCGAGGGCTATCACAACGGTTCCATCCCGCTGCAGACCATGCGCGCGGATATCCACTACGGCTTTGCCGAGGCGCACACGACCTACGGCCGCATCGGCTGCAAGGTCTGGATCTACAAGGGCGAGGTCCTTGGCAAGCGCAACCGTGAGGAAGGGGGCAAATAAGCCATGTTGATGCCAAAGAGAGTCAAGCGCCGCAGGGTGTTCCGCGGCCGCATGAAGGGCAAGGCCCTGCGTGGCAACACCATCACCTATGGCGAATACGGCCTCGTTGCGCAGGAGCCCGCGTGGGTCACCAGCAACCAGATCGAGGCGGCGCGTATCGCCATGACGCGTTACATCAAGCGCGGCGGCAAGGTCTGGATCAAGATCTTCCCCGACAAGCCCGTGACCGAGAAGCCGGCCGAGACCCGCATGGGCAGCGGCAAGGGCTCGCCCGAGTACTGGGTGGCGGTGGTCAAGCCCGGCCGCGTGCTGTTTGAAATCGCCGGCGTCGATGAGGCGGTGGCCCGCGAGGCGCTGAGGCTGGCCATGCACAAGCTCCCGCTCAAGTGCAAGGTCGCAAGGAAAGAGACGCAAGAGGGAGGCGTAAGCGATGAAGGCTAACACGTTCAGAGAACTGTCGAACGACGCCCTGGCGGCGCGTGAGAAGGAGCTCAAGGCCGAGCTGTTCAACCTTCGCTTCCAGTCGGCGACCGGGCAGCTCAACAACCCGCAGCGCATCAGCGAGTGCAAGAAGGATATCGCCCGCGTCAAGACGATCATCCGCGAGCGCGAGCTGGCCGCGGCAGCCGAGTGAGGGGAAGGAGGATACCCAAGATGGAAATGAGAGGATACCGCAAGACCCGCATCGGCGTCGTCGTCAGCGATAAAATGGATAAGACCATCGTGGTCGCCATCAAGACGAAGGTGCGCCATCCGCTCTACGGCAAGATGGTCAACCGCACGCGCAAGTTCAAGGCGCATGACGAGCAGAACGAGTGCGGCGTCGGCGACACCGTGAAGATCATGGAGACCCGCCCGCTTTCCAAGGACAAGAGGTGGCGCCTGGTCGAGATCGTCGAAAAGGCGAAGTAAGGCAGGAGGGACGAGAAAATGATTCAACCGCAAACCAGACTGAAGGTCGCGGACAACAGCGGCGCCAAGGAGATCCAGTGCATCCGCGTGCTGGGCGGCTCGTACCGCAAGTTTGCCAACATCGGCGACGTGATCGTCGCTTCGGTCAAGAGCGCTTCGCCCGGCGGCGCCGTCAAGAAGAAGGACGTGGTCCGCGCGGTCGTGGTGCGCACGGTCTCCGGCGTGCAGCGGCCCGACGGCAGCTACATCCGCTTTGACGACAATGCGGCCGTGATCATCAACGACCAGAAACAGCCGCGCGGCACCCGCATCTTCGGGCCCGTTGCGCGCGAGCTGCGCGAAAAGGACTACATGAAGATCGTCTCGCTCGCGCCGGAAGTGCTCTAATTGGAGGGACACGGTATGAACAAGCTGAATGTCAAAAAGGGCGATACCGTTTTCGTCATCGCCGGCAAGGATAAGGGCAAGCAGGGCAAGGTCCTCGCGGCCTATCCGGAGAAGGAGCGCGTCGTGGTCGAGAAGGTGGCCATGATCACCAAGCACGTCAAGCCCCGCCGGCAGGGCGAGCCGGGCGGCCGCATCGAGAAGGAGGGCACCATCCACGTGTCCAACGTCATGGTCGTGTGCCCCAAGTGCAAGGCGCCCACGCGCGTCGGGCACGTGCTCGAGGAGGTTGAGATCTCCGGCAAGAAGAAGATGAAGAGCGTGCGCGTCTGCAAGCGTAAGGGCTGCGGCGCCAAGCTCGACTGAGCGCGGGAAGGAGGAAACGCAAGTGGCAAAAAAGCAGACCGACGCACCGGCCGCCAAGAAGAAGGCGGCGCAGCAGGAGGCCAAGCCCCTGACGGGCACCCCGCGCCTGAAGACCAAGTACCTCGAGCAGGCCGTCCCCGCGCTCAAGGAGCAGTTCCACTACGAGAACGTGATGCAGGTGCCCAAGCTCGACAAGATCATCATCAACATGGGTCTTGGCGCGGAGAAGGACAACCCCAAGGGCATCGAGTCCGCCGTAGAGGAGCTCACGCTCATCGCCGGGCAGAAGGCGGTCATCACCAAGGCGCGCAAGTCCGTCGCGAACTTCAAGGTGCGCGAGGGCATGAACATCGGCGCCAAGGTCACGCTGCGCGGCGACCGGATGTACTACTTTGCCGATAAGCTGATGAACATCGTGCTGCCGCGCGTGCGCGACTTCCGCGGCGTGTCCGACAAGTCGTTCGACGGCCGCGGCAACTACGCCATGGGCGTGCGCGAGCAGCTGATCTTCCCTGAGATCAACTACGACGATGTCGACCGCGTGCGCGGCATGAACATCGTGTTCGTGACCACCGCCAGGACCGACGAAGAAGCGAAGGCGCTGCTGGCACTGCTCGGCATGCCGTTCGTGCAGGGCTGAGAAGGAGGAACATCATGGCAAAGACAAGCATGAAACTGAAGCAGCAGCGCGCGCCCAAGTACAGCACCCGCGCCTATACGCGCTGCCGCATCTGCGGCCGGCCGCACGCGGTGCTGCGCAAGTACGGCATCTGCCGCATCTGCTTCCGCGAACTGGCGTACAAGGGCGAGATCCCCGGCGTGCGCAAGGCAAGCTGGTAAAGGAGGGAACGCATCATGACGGATACCATTGCCGATATGCTCACCAGAATCCGCAACGCGCTCATCGCCAAGCATGACAGCGTGGAGGTGCCCGCGTCCACGATGAAGAAGGCCATCGCGCAGATCCTGCTCGACGAGGGCTATATCAAGAGCTTCGACGTGGTGGAGGATGGCGTGCGCAAGACCATCCGCATCCAGCTCAAGTACGGCGCGAACAAGCAGCGCGTCATCGTGGGGCTCAAGCGCATCTCCCGGCCCGGCCTGCGCGTGTATGCGCGCAAGGACGAGGTGCCCAAGGTGCTCGGCGGCCTGGGCGTGGCGATCCTGTCCACGTCGCGCGGCGTCGTGACCGACCGCGAGGCCCGCAAGCTGGGCGTGGGCGGCGAGGTCCTGGCCTACATCTGGTAACAAGAACTGCTAACGGAGGAATGACAGAATGTCTCGTATCGGAAAACTTCCGGTCCATATCCCGGGCGGAGTGACAATCACGGTCGATGAAGCGAACGTCGTTACGGTCAAGGGGCCCAAGGGCCAGCTGAGCGAGCGCATCGCGAGCGATATGATCATTGAGCAGGAGGCGGGCGTGCTGAGCGTGAAGCGTCCCAGCGACGATAAGCGCCACCGCGCGCTGCACGGGCTGTCCCGCACGCTCATCAACAACATGGTGCTCGGCACGACGCAGGGCTTTGAAAAGCATCTCGAGATCGTCGGCACGGGCTACCGCGCCCAGATGCAGGGCAAGAACCTGGTGCTCAACGTCGGGTATTCCCACCCGGTCGAGTTCGAGCAGCCGGAGGGCATCACCTTTGAGGTGCCCGCGCCGACGAAGATCGTCGTCAAGGGCATCGACAAGCAGAAGGTAGGCCAGATCGCCGCCAACATCCGCGCGGTGCGCGAGCCGGAGCCGTACAAGGGCAAGGGCATCCGCTATGAGAACGAGACCGTTCGCCGCAAGGAAGGCAAGACGGGCAAATAAGGCAGGAAGGAGTGACAAGAGATGGTTACAAGGATCGATAAAAACGCAGTCCGCGTCAAGCGCCATTATCGCCAGCGCCGTCACATCATCGGCACGCCCGAGCGGCCGAGGCTCAATGTGTACCGCAGCACGAACCATATCTACGCGCAGGTCATCGATGACGAAGCCGGTAACACCCTGGTCGCCGCTTCCACGCTGGATGCCGAGATCCGCGGCGAGCTGTCCGAGAAGACCAAGACCGAGGCGGCCGCGCTCGTGGGCGAGCTGATCGGCAAGCGCGCAAAGGAAAAGGGCGTCACCAAGGTCGTGTTCGACCGCGGCGGCTACCTGTACACCGGCCGCGTAGCGGCCCTGGCGGACGGCGCGCGCAAAGCGGGCCTGGACTTCTAAGGAGGAAACGAGATGCAGAACAGGAGATTCGAAAAGGAACCCTCTGAATATAAGGAGCGCCTGGTCGCGATCAACCGCGTCGCCAAGGTCGTCAAGGGCGGCAAGAACTTCCGCTTCACCGCGCTGATGGTCGTCGGCAACGAGAACGGCAAGGTCGGCGTGGGCCTGGGCAAGGCGGCGGAGATCCCCGAGGCGGTCCGCAAGGGCATCGAGGACGCCAAGCGCCACATGATCGAGGTGCCCATCGTCGGCACGACGATCCCGCATCAGGTCGAGGGCAAGTTCGGCAAGGGCCATGTGCGCATGCTCCCGGCCGAGGAGGGCACCGGCGTCATCGCGGGCGGCCCGGCCCGCGCGGTGCTGGAGATGGTCGGCATCCGCGACATCCGCACCAAGTCCTTCGGCTCCAACAACCCCGGCAACTGCGTGAAGGCCACGCTCAACGGGCTTTCCCAGCTGCGCACGGCCGAGCAGGTCGCAAAGCTGCGCGGCAAGACCGTGGAAGAGATCCTGGGCTAAGGAGGCGCACAATGGCAACGTTGAAGATCACGCTCGTCAAGAGCACCATCGGCGCGCTCGCCGACCAGAAGGCGACGATCAAGGCGCTCGGCCTGCACAAGACCAACAGCGTCGTGGAGAAGCCGGACAATGCGTGCACGCGCGGCATGCTGTTCAAAGTGAAGCACCTTGTGAAGGTGGAAGAAGTCTAACTGAGGAGGACGTGTATCATGAAATTGCATGAGCTGCAGCCCGCCCCCGGTTCGGTCAGGGCGCCCAAGCGCGTCGGCCGCGGCACCGGGTCCGGCATGGGCAAGACCTCCACAAAGGGTCATAAGGGCCAGAAGGCCAGGAGCGGGAGCAAGAAGAACGGCTTTGAAGGCGGCCAGATGCCTTTGACGCGCCGTCTGCCCAAGCGTGGCTTTACCAACATCTGGGCCAAGGAATACACCATCATCAACCTTTCCGACCTGAACGGTCTGGAGAATGACACCGTAGTGACCGCTGAGCTGCTCAAGGAAAAGGGCATCATCAGCAAGATCGAAAAGGACGGCCTGAAGGTGCTGGGCAGGGGCGAACTGACCAAGAAGCTCAACGTCAAGGCCGCGAAGTTCTCCAAGACCGCGGACGAGGCGATCAAGGCCGCGGGCGGGAGCGTTGAGGTGATCGGCTGATGTTCAAGACGTTTTCCAACGCATTCAAGGTCAAGGATATCCGCAAGAGGATTTTGCTGACGCTCCTTCTGATCGTCATCTACCGCCTCGGCTGCTTTATCCCGATCCCGGGCGTCAACGTCGAACTCGTCGCGCAGGCGGCCCAGCAGTACGATATCCTCGGCTTTCTCGACCTGCTCACCGGCAGCTCGTTCTCACAGGTGACGCTGTTTGCCATGGGTATCTCGCCGTACATCACGGCGTCGATCATCCTGCAGCTGCTCACCATCGCCATCCCCGCGCTCGAGCGCATCAGCAAGGAGGAGGACGGCCGCCAGAAGATCGAGCGCATCACGCGCTACACGGGCGTCGGCCTTGCGATGGTGCAGTCCATCGGCATCTTTGCCGGCCTTGAGGCGGGCATGGCGTCCGGACAGTCGATCTTTGCCAACAGCGACTGGCCCATCTGGGTCAACTACGGCGTGATCGGCATCTGCTCCACGGCGGGCACGGCGTTTCTGATGTGGCTGGGCGAGCGCATCACCGTGAACGGCAGCGGCAACGGCAGCTCGATGCTGATCTTCGCCTCCATCGTGTCCCGCGTGCCCTCGACGGTCATCGGCTGGGTGCAGCAGCTCATCACCGGCGTCATGCCGTGGTGGGCGTTCCTGCTGCTGCTGGTGCTCGTGGTCGGCATGATCACGCTGGTGGTGTATGTGGACAACGCGCAGCGCCGCATCCCGGTGCAGTACGCCAAGCGCGTCGTCGGGCGCAAGATGTACGGCGGGCAGAGCACGTATCTGCCCATCAAGGCCAACGCCAACGGCGTGCTGCCGCTCATCTTCGCCATGACGCTGATCCAGTTCCCGGGCATGATCGCCCAGTTCTGGCCAAACGGCGGGTTCTACGAGTTCTACGTCAAGTACCTGGGCGCCAACTCGGTGATCTATTTCATCGTGTACGCGCTGCTGATCGTGGGCTTTGGCTACTTCTACTCCACGATCACGTTCAACCCGATCGAGCTGTCCAAGAACCTGCAGCAGAACGGCGGCTTCATCCCCGGCCTGCGGCCGGGCCGGCCCACGAGCGACTACCTGCGCAAGATCAGCGGCAGGCTGACGCTGTTCGGCTCGCTGTTCCTCGCGGTCATCGCCATCTTCCCGACGATCGCCATGACGCAGCTGGGGCAGACCTCGACCTTTGGCGCAACGAGCGTGCTGATCATGGTCAGCGTGGCGCTCGAGACGACCGACCAACTGGAAAGCCATATGCTCATGCGGCATTACTAGGGCTTCCTCAACTGACGATACGGGAAGGAGCAGCGGCATGAAACTGATCTTCCTGGGCCCGCCGGGGGCGGGCAAGGGTACGCAGGCGGCGCGCTTTGCCGCGCGCTACGGCATCGCGCACATCAGCACCGGCGACATGCTCCGCGCAGAGCTGCGCGCGGGCACGCCGCTCGGGCAGCAGGCGCAGGGGTATATGAACCGCGGCGAGCTCGTGCCGGACGAGGTGATCCTCGGCATGGTCCAGTCGCGCATCGGACAGGCGGACAGTGCAAACGGCTTCCTGTTCGACGGGTTCCACCGCACGGTGGCGCAGGCGGCCGCGCTCGCAGCGCTGTGCGCCGTCGACCGGGTCGTGAACAGCGACGTGCCGCAGGAGCGGCGCGTGGCGCGCATCAGCGGCCGGCGCAGGTGCCCGGATTGCGGCGCGGCCTACCATGTGGCCACGCATCCGGACGGCCGCTGCGGCAAGTGCG
>URSN01000033.1 GCA_900550525.1 uncultured Eubacteriales bacterium | reverse complement strand
GCTTGCTGGTGTGGTTGCTGGCGCCGCGCGTCCGCGTCGAGATCCGCCGCTTCTCGGGTGTGGTCGGGGGCTGGCCCGCGGCCGGGCGGCGCCCCTGCTTGAGCGGCGCGCATATGGGCGCCCGCGGCCGCACGCGCAAGTGACGCGGCGGGGAGGGGACGCAAGCGGGCGCATCGCGCGCAAACGGCGCGGGCGGCTGCAAAGCCCGCTGCGGCGGCCGGGGGCGGCGCTGCCGGGGCCCTTGCTGCGGCCGGGCGCGGGCGGCGCATGCGGATAAAACGCAAACTTTTTGCAAAACCCGCGCCGCGCGCTTGACTTAAGCGCCCGCGTGGGGTACCATCGACCGGGCGGCCCGGCCGCCGGGCCGCGAGCGCATGCGCCGCGCGCCGCCCTTGCGGCTGCGGCGGCGCGGGACAGAAGGAAACGCATGAAGGATATCGTCATCAAGGGTGCGCGCGAGCACAACCTCAAGAACATCGACCTCGTGGTGCCGCGGGACAAGCTGGTGGTGTTCACCGGCCTGTCCGGCAGCGGCAAGTCGAGCCTCGCGTTCGACACGATCTACGCCGAAGGGCAGCGCCGCTATGTGGAGAGCCTCTCCTCCTATGCGCGCATGTTCCTCGGGCAGATGGAAAAGCCGGATCTGGACAGCATCGACGGGCTTTCGCCCGCCATCTCCATCGATCAGAAGAGCACCAGCCACAACCCGCGCTCGACCGTGGGCACCGTCACGGAGATCCACGACTACCTGCGCCTGCTGTACGCGCGCTGCGGCACGCCGCACTGCCCCAAGTGCGGCCGCGAGATCGCGCGGCAGACCATCGACCAGGTGGTCGACCGGGTGCGCGCGCTGCCGGAGGGCACGCGCGTGCAGATCATCGCGCCGTGCGTGCGCGGCCGCAAGGGCGAGCACCAGAAGCTCCTCGACGAGCTGCGGCGCGAGGGCTATGCGCGCGTGCGCATCGACGGCACGGTGTACGACCTTTCGGAGGCGCCCGCGCTGGACAAGAAGTACAAGCACACCGTCGAGGCGGTGATCGACCGCCTGGTCATCAAGCCCGGCGTGGAGGGACGGCTGACCGATTCGCTCGAGACGGCGTTCCGCCTCGGCAGGAACCTCGCCGTCGTGCAGGTGGTGGACGGGGAGGAGCTGCTGTTTTCGCAGAACTACGCCTGCCCGGAGTGCGGCGTGAGCGTGGAGGAGCTGACGCCGCGCATGTTCTCCTTCAACGCGCCCTACGGCGCGTGCCCCACGTGCTCGGGGCTTGGCACGCTGCTCAAGATCGACCCGGCGCTCGTCGTGCCGGACGGGAAGCTTTCGCTCTCGCAGGGGGCGATCAACGTCATGGGCTGGAACAGCGGCAGCCGCGGCACGATCGCGTCGATGTACTTCACCGCGCTGTGCGCGCGCTACGGCGCGTCGATGGACACGCCGTTTGCGCAGCTGCCAAAGGCGCTGCAGCACGCCGCGCTCTACGGCACCGGGGAGGAGAAGCTGCACATCGAATATCAGAAGGAGTTCGGCAGCGGGCATTTCGACGCGGCGTTTGAGGGCATCATCCCGAACATGGAGCGCCGCTACCGCGAGACGCAGTCCGACTACAGCAAGCAGGAGCTCGAGGCGTACATGTCCGAGACGCCCTGCCCCGCCTGCCATGGCAAGCGCTTCAAAAAGGAGGTGCTGGCCGTCACGGTCGGCGGGCTGAACATCGCGCAGCTGTCCGACCTGCCCGTGCGCGACGCGCGCGCGTTTTTGCAGGGGCTCGAGCTCTCGCCCACGCACCGCATGATCGCCGGGCAGATATTGAAGGAGATCGACGCGCGGCTCGGGTTCCTGGTCAACGTGGGGCGCGATTACCTGACGCTCTCGCGCGCCGCGTCCACGCTCTCGGGCGGCGAGGCGCAGCGCATCCGCCTGGCCACGCAGATCGGCAGCGGGCTCATGGGCGTGCTCTACATCCTCGACGAGCCGAGCATCGGCCTGCACCAGCGCGACAACGCGCGCCTGCTCGGCACGCTCAAGCAGATGCGCGACCTGGGCAACACGCTCATCGTCGTCGAGCACGACGAGGAGACCATCCGCGAGGCGGATTACGTCGTGGACATCGGCCCCGGCGCCGGCGCGCACGGCGGCTATGTCGTGGCCGAGGGCACGCCGGAGCAGCTCGCCGCCGCGCCGGATTCCATCACCGGGCAGTACCTCTCCGGCCGCAGGCGCATCGACGTGCCGGCCGCGCGCCGCCCGGGCAACGGCAGCGCGCTCGTGGTGCGCGGCGCGCGCGCGAACAACCTGAAGAACATCGACGTGACGATCCCGCTCGGCATGTTCGTGTGCGTTACGGGCGTGTCCGGCAGCGGCAAGTCGAGCCTGGTCAACGAGCTGGTGAAAAAGACGCTGCTGCGCGATCTCAACCGCGCGCGCACGCGGCCGGGCGAGTGCGACGGGATCGAGGGCGCCGCCGCGCTCGACAAGATCATCGACATCGACCAGAGCCCCATCGGCCGCACGCCGCGCAGCAATCCGGCCACCTATACGGGCCTGTTCGACCTCATCCGCGAGGTGTTCGCCGCCACGCCGGACGCGAAGATGCGCGGCTATACCAACGGCCGCTTCTCCTTCAACGTCAAGGGCGGCCGCTGCGAGGCGTGCCGCGGCGACGGCATTTTGAAGATCGAGATGCACTTTCTGCCGGACATCTACGTCCCCTGCGAGGTGTGCGGCGGCAAGCGCTACAACCGCGAGACGCTCGAGGTGCGCTACAAGGGCAAGACCATCCACGACGTGCTGGAGATGACCGTGGAGGAGGCGCTCGCCTTCTTCTCGCCGCTGCCGCGGCTCAAGCGCAAGCTGCAAACGCTCTTTGACGTGGGCCTGGGCTACGTCAAGCTCGGCCAGCCGTCCACGCAGCTCTCCGGCGGCGAGGCGCAGCGCGTCAAGCTCGCCACGGAGCTGTCGCGGCGCGATACGGGCCGCACGCTGTACGTGCTCGACGAGCCGACGACCGGCCTGCACGTGGACGACGTCAAGCGCCTGCTGGAGATATTGCAGCGCCTGTGCGACGGCGGCAGCAGCGTGCTGGTGATCGAGCACAACCTCGACGTGATCAAGTGCGCCGATTACGTGATCGACCTCGGGCCGGAGGGCGGCGATCAGGGCGGCACGCTCGTCGCCTGCGGCACGCCGGAGCAGGTGGCCGCCTGCCCGGCGAGCTATACCGGCCAGTTTCTCAGAAAGGTGCTGAACCTGCCATGACGAAATTCCGCCTGTTCATGCTCCTCTTTGCGGCGGCGTGCCTTGCCGCCGTGCTCGTCGGCGTCCATCTGCTCGAGCGCCGCGGGCGGCTGCACATGACGCTCTGGCAAAAGGCGCTGCTGGTGCTCGGGCTGCTGCTCACGCTCGACACGGTGATCGTCTCCTTCCTGTCCAACTTCAACCTCGGCGTGATCCTGCCGGCGTTTTTCGGCCTGCCGCTCATCGCGCTGGCGTTCCTGCTGCCGCACATGCAGCACGGGTTCCTGCTCTTTCTCAAGTGGTTCACCGCCGCGTGCTACGGCGTGGCCATCGTCATCTTCCTCGTGTGCGGCACGCTGATGACCGTCGCCGCCCACGAGGGCGACCGGCGGGAGGCGGACGCGGTGATCGTGCTCGGCGCGGCGGTGCACGGCGACCGCGTGACCTGGGTGCTCTCCAACCGGCTCGACGCGGCCATCGCCTATCTGGACGCGCACCCGGACGCCATCGCCGTCGTCTCCGGCGGGCAGGGCGCGGGCGAGACGGTGACCGAGGGCTCGGCGATGAAGAAGTACATGCTCGAACACGGCGTGGCCGAGGAGCGCGTCATCGCCGAGGAGCGCGCCACGAACACATCGGAAAACTTCGCCTATTCCATGGCGCTCATCGACGAGGCGCTGGGCGCGGACGCGCGCATCGCGTTCGTGACGACGGGCTTCCACGTGTACCGCGCCGGCGCGGTCGCCGCGGCGCAGGGCATCGAGGCGTTCGGCATCCCGGCCGAGGACGTGTGGTACATCGCGCTCAACAACTTCCTGCGCGAGTGCGTGGGCATCTGCGTCTACGCCCTGCGCGGCACGATCTGACCGGGCGCGCGCAAACCGCAAACGGCGGCGGCCCCCCTTTCCGGGGGGCCGCCGTTTTGCCGAACGGGTGCGCCGTGCGCCTTATAGGAACGCGAGCAGCATGCAGTAGAAATCCGCGGCGCAGGAGAACGCCTCGCGCCGGATCGGCTCGATGAAGGAGGAGAGCGGCGCCGCAGCGTCCCAGTCCACCTGCACCATTCTGTCGCCGGCCTGCCTGAGCAGCGCCTCCTTTGTGATCGGGTATTCCACATCCGCCAGCTGCCGATGGATGGAATGGAACAGCGCCGGATAGGCGGGTTTGGTCATGCTCATGCGCGTTCCTCCTTTGCTTCATAGGCGGCGTAGCCCAGGCGCGGGTCGCCCTCGCCGCCGCAGTCCGGGCAGCTGGCGCCGCGGTGGTTGAACGAGTACATGGGGCTCGAGTGCACCGCCTGCTCGCGCATCCTGTCGATGATGCCGGGATACAGGTCTGCCTTGATCAATCCCGGGCAGCCGTTGGACGCCTCGGTGATGATATTGCCGTCCGGGCCGACGATCATGCTGCGGCCAAAGCATGAGCGCGCCTCGTTGCGCGCGAGGCCGGAACAGTTGGCGCCCACGACGTAGACCTGGTTGAAGTATGCGCCGGCGCGGTTGGTGATCTCCCACGCCTGATACCACGGGTCCATGTAGTGCGTCGGCCGGATGATGACGTTCGCGCCGCGGTAGGCGGCCTCGCGCCAGATCTCCGGGTAGTCGCCGTCGGCGCAGATGATGATGCCGAGCCGCGAGCCCTTTGGCCCCTTGCATACGGTGCACTCCTTGCCCGGCACCGCGTTTTCAAACGGGATCCATGGGTTCATCTTCACATAGCGGTGGACGATCTCGCCGCGATCATTGATGACCATGGCGGTGTTTTCGAAGCACTTGCCGCTGCTGCTGCGGATCAGCGGATCGACCACGCTCCAGACGGAGAGCTTCTTGCAGCGTTCGCGCACGCGGGCGAGCTGCTCGCTCTGCTCCGTCATCAGCGCCTCATCGAAATTGACCGGCGCAAAGCCCTGGAAGCACGCCTCCGGGAACACCACGAGGTCCACGCCCGGGAAGGCGCTGACCGCCATGTCGAGGTAATCGAGCATGGTCTGCGTATTCTCGTCGAGCTCCCGCACTGTCTGCGCGCCTACGGGCGCGAACTGCACGCAGCAGACGCTCAGCGCCTCGGTGACGATCTTCCCGTTCAGGGCGAACAGGTTTCCAATGTTCATCCGTCAGCCTCCCTTCGCACTCATACTGGCCGCGCGTCAGACGGTTTCGGGGTCGGCGGCGATCTCGTGACGGTCGTTGACGCCCAGCTTGCCAAGCAGCCAGTCGAACAGCGGCACGCACACGGCCGAGAGCACGATGCCGAACAGCGGCGGGATGCCGAAGGCCATCCGGTCGGTGATGAACGCGACGACCGCGCCCACGACGTACGCCAGCACCGGGCCGACGCGGAACAGCTTGAACTTGATGTACTGGAGCATGGGCAGGCGGCGCTTGTAGATGAAGAAGTAGTCGCCCAGCATCACGCCGCCCAGCGGCGGGATGAAGATGCCCAGCAGCACGAGGAAGTTGATCAGCTGTGCGTAAAAGCCGGTGACGGCGAGGATGATGGCGATCACCAGACCGCCGATGAGGAACGGCGTCTTGCTCTTTTTGTTGAACATCTCCGCGCCGGCCACGCCCCAGGCATAGGCGCCTGCATGTGCTGTGGTCCAGATGTTGAGCGTCAGCACCACCAGAGCAAAGAAGATCAGCCCCGTGCGCAGCATGACGACGATGAAGTCCGCCTCATTGTAGGCAAGGCCGCCGATGATGCCCGCCAGCAGCATGATCGTGTTGCCGATCATGAACGCGACAAACCCGGCCCAGAAAGCGGATTTGGCGCTCTTTCCAAAGCGCGACCAGTTGCACGCCTGCGTACCCATGCTTGCGAACGTGCCCACGATGGCTGTCATCGCCGTGGCGACGCTCATTTCCGCACTTGGCACCACGTTTACAATGGCCGCGAAGCCGCCGTTGGCCTGCGCTGCCAGAATGGGGATGTAGATGACCAGCAGCAGAAGCGCCGGCACCGCCACGTAGGCGACCTTTTCCATGGCCTTGTAGCCCCAGATGGCCGTGACGCCAAAGACGATCGCCCAGCCGAGCGTGAACCAGATGGCCGCGTCCGGCAGGTTGAAGGCAACGGCGAAGAGTTGCCCGGTGTAGGCGCTCACATACGCATACCAACCGATCTGCGTGCCGCCCAGCAGCAGGCCCGCCCACTTGGAGCCGCCCACACCGAGCGTGTAACGCGAGAGCATGACGGAGGTGAGGCCCGTCTTGGCGCCGATGGCGCAGTTGAGCGCCACATACACGCCAAGCACGAGATTGCCGACGAGCACGATCCACATCAGGTCGGAGAAGGTAAATGCGGCGGCGATCTGTGCGCCGGTGGACATCGTCGGTGCGAAGAACGTGATGCCCAGCAGCACCGCCGCGACAGAGAAGAACGAGCGCCGCGCCGTCTGCGGCACATGGTCGATAGGGTAATCCTGATCGACCACCTTTTCCTCTGCGACAGTTTCCGTCGTTTTGGGTTTGGTTTCCATGATTGACCTCCTTATGATTTGTTATCGGATGGAAGGTGTGCTACACGTTTTGATCGTTACTGTAACTTAACGGCGAACTTCGCGGTAATTTTCTGTAACTATTATGTGACATCTCGGTGGACTTGTCAAGAGGTGAATTTTCTTCGCGACTTTTCCGGTGAGGGCGGGGCGAAACAGCGGAGCGCCGGATGTAACAAATGTAAACATTTGTTACATCAACGGGCATATGGTATACTACTGTCAACAGTTCCACTGCAGGAAGGGATGGTCGCCATCAATATCCGAGAAATAGCGCGCCTTGCCAACGTTTCCGTTGCAACCGTGTCCCGGGTGCTCAATACGCCCGAACTCGTCCAGATCGATACGCGCGAGCGGGTTTTGCAAACGATCCAGCGAACGGGTTATGCGCCGCGCCGCAACGGCGCGGCAAGGGATTCCGCACCGCGCGTGCTGCTCTTCCTGCTCGACCTGATGGATTACGGTTTTTATGAACCCGTCGCGGCTGGTCTGGAAACGGTAGCGCAGCCCCGCGGATATGCGGCGATGTTCTGCCCAATCAGCGCCGCGGCGGAGCGGCGCGCGGCGCAGTTGGACGCGCTGCTGCGCCAGCGGCCGGCGGGGGCGATCTGGGCGCTGCGCGATTTTTATCCGGAGGAGGCGGCGCGCTTCACCGCCGCCGGCGTGCCGCTGGTGCTCGCGCGCCGCTACGACGGCGCGCCCGCCGGATTGCCCTGCTGCTATACGGATTTCACCGTCGGGTCGTTCCGCATGACGCAGCACCTGCTCTCGTGCGGGTGCCGCCGCGTCGCGCTGCTGGTGGAAAAGGTGTCGTTCCAGTTCGTGTCCAGCTTC
Organism: uncultured Eubacteriales bacterium; assembly: GCA_900550525.1. GTDB lineage: Bacteria > Bacillota > Clostridia > Christensenellales > CAG-138 > Aphodomorpha > Aphodomorpha intestinavium. The sequence goes on along the minus strand of URSN01000033.1, from coordinate 9,277 downwards.
TGCGCCGGCTGGCGGCGCGCCTATTTTGAAAACGGCCTGCCCTTTTCGGAGGAGTGGATCGTGCACACGCCCAACACCGTGCAGGGCGGCTACGAGCGCGTGCGCGAGCTGCTGCGCGCGCCGGACGCGCCGGACGCTTTTTTCTGCGCGAGCAACGAGATGGCCTTTGGCGCGCTGCGCGCCGCGCGTGAGCTGGGCGTGCCCGTGCCGGAGCGGCTGGCCATCGCCGGCTTTACGGATTCGCCGGTGGCCACGCTGTCCGAGCCGCCGCTGACGACCATCAGCCAGCCCATCCGGCAGCAGGGCGCGGTGGTGGCGCGCATGCTGCTCGACCGCATCGAGACGCCGCCGGACGCGGCGCTGCAGCCGCAGGAGATCGTGCTGCAGCCGCGCCTGTGCATCCGCGGCACGTGCGGCAGCCAGCCGGCGCAGCCGGACGGGACGTGAAGCGCGCCGTCCCCTGCGGGGACGGATTTCCCGAACAGACGCGCTACGTCGCCATCAGCATGACGCCCGCTCCCTGCGGGGACGGATTTGCGCCGCGCCGCCGCGCCGTATGGGAAACGGAGGGACTCCCGCGCGCGGGCGGACGCTGGGCTGTTTTCGTCGATTGCAACGTTTGAGCCGAAGGCGTCCCCCCGCGCGGGCGGACGCTGTGGTTGCACGCATCGTCAATTTCAGGCATATCAGGTTCTCCCCGCGCACGGGGGACGGCATGGGCCGGGGGTTCCCGGCTGTTTTGGCAATACCCGGCCACGGCCGGGAAATTTTTTTTGCCGCCGCGCGCGACCGTTTGCCGCGCGGCGCGCTCTTATAGGGCGTCCGGACGAGATCGATCTGCAAAGGAGGGAGAGCGGAACGTGGACACGCCCGAGCGAGCGGAACACATCGCCTATTTCGACCGCGTATACGACGAGACCTATGAGGACATGCTGCGCTACACGCTGGTGAAGGCGCGGCGCGCCGAGGACGTTGAGGACCTGCTGCAATGCACCTATGCGCGCTTCTATGAGCGCATCTGCCGGCGCGGCCACACGGACATCGAAAGCGCGCGCGCCTACCTCGTCACGCTGCTGCACAGGGAGCTGGCGCGCTATTACCGCTTTTATGCAAACCGCAGGGAGGCCGCGCTGCGCGAAGAGCTGCTGGCCGCGCCCGCCGCGGAGACGTCCGGCGACACGGCGCTCATGCTCGACGAGGTATGGGACTGCGTGCACGAGATGCCGCCGCTGACGCAAAAGGCGTTCCTGCTCTACTACGGGTTCGACCAGCCCGTCGCCCGCATCGCGCGCACGCTTGCGCTGAGCGAGACGGCCGTGAAGAACCGCCTCTACCGCGCCCGCGCGCTGCTGCGCGCCCGGCTCGGCGCGACCGACGCGCAGGAGCGGGACGCCGGCGGCGGGACGGACGGGGCCGGCAGGGCCGGCCTTGCCTGAACAGCCCGGCCAGATCGGGCGGGAAGGAGACGCGCCATGAAAAACGACAGGAGAATCGTCATGATGAACGACAGGAGATACGATACGAGCGGCGGCAGGAGCGGCAGCGCGGCCAGCGGCGGCGCAATGCCCCCGCACGGCAAGGTCCGGCGCCTGCCCCTGCGCGAGCGCGACATGTACCGCGCCGCGATCCGCGCGCACCTGGCCCCGAAGGAGCGCGTGCGCGAAGCGGCCCTCGCCGCCGCGTCCGGCGGGGCGCGCGCCGCCGGCGGAAGGAGGGCGCGGACCGTCAGCAAGAGGGCGTGGGGCGTCAAAAAAGGGGATATCGCGGTCATGCTGCTCGCGGCGGCGCTCTCGCTCCTGCCGCTGCCGCTGCTGCTGCGCCAGGACGGCGCCGGGGCGCGCGTGACCGTCGCGCAGCACGGCGCGGTGCTCTACGAGGGGCCGCTTTCGCGCGACGCGACGGTTGAAACGCCGGACGGCGGCAACGTCGTGGAGATCCGCGGCGGTGAGGCGCGCATGGCGCACGCATCCTGCCCGGACGGGCTGTGCCTGCACGGCGCGGCGCGGCCCGGCATGCCGCTGGTGTGCCTGCCCAACGGCGTCACCGTCACCGTCACCGCGGGGGAGGAGGAACGGCCCTATGACGGCGTCACCTACTGAGCGGCGCTTTGACGCGCGCCGCGTGGCGGAGCTGGCGCTGCTGACGGCGCTCTCGCTCCTTGCCGGCTATGTGGAGGGGCTGCTGCCGCCCGTGCTGCCCATGATCCCGGTGCGGCTGGGCCTTGCCAACGTCTTTTCCCTGTTTGCGCTGCTGCGCCGCGGCCGGGGGGATGCGCTTGCGGTGGCGCTGCTGCGCTGCCCGCTGCTCGCGCTCGTGGCGGGACGCGTATCGCAGCTGTTCTTCTCGCTGGCGGGCGGGCTGCTCGCCGGGGGCGCGAGGGCGGCGCGGCGGCCGGGGTACCGCTGCGGGCGCGGCGGCGCCGGGGGGCGGAGCGTGGCGGGCGCGTTCGGCTTCAACGTGGGGCAGCTGGCCGTGGGGTGCGCCGCCGCCGGGCCGTCGATGGCCGCCTACCTGCCGTGGATGGGCCTGCTGTCCATCCCCGCCGGGGCCGCCACGGGGCTGCTCGCGGCGCTGCTGGACGCGCGGCTGCCGCATCCGCCGCCTCACGGCAGCGGGCCGCGCGACGCGCCGGTATAATAGTGCAGCAGGCTCTGCCGGTAATCGCTGCCGGCAAGGCCCATCGCGTTGGCGCCGGTCTGGCTCATGCCCACGCCGTGGCCAAAGCCGCGCGTGTCAAAGCGCACGCCGTCCCCGTCAAAGGCGATGGTGAACAGCGCGGAGTCGAGCCCGAGCAGGCCGCGCGCCTCGCGCCCGGTGAGCGCGGCGCCGCCGAGCCGCAGGCGCTGCACGCGCCCGCTGCGGCTCCGCTCCAGGATCTCCACCTGGTCCTCCAGCGCATCGGGCGCAAGCGCCGCCTCCGGCAGCGCCGCGTTGACCAGGGCGCACAGCTCCGCGCGCGCGTAGCGGACGGAGCCGGTCAGGTGCGACGTGCCGACCTCGTCCGGGCTTTCCACCGCGCGCAGGTAGGGGACGGCGTTGGCGAAGACGTTTTCGGAATCCTCGGTATAGCCGCCCGAGGCGCTGTGGTAGAGCGCCTCGATGGGCGCGCCGCCGTAGAGGAGCACCTCGCCGGCGGTTTCGTACACCGCCGCCTCCACGCGCGCAAGGTTTTGCGCATAGTCCGCGCCCCAGCGCGCGCGCAGCGCCTCGTCCGTGGCGTAGGCCTGGCAGCAGGCGCTGCTGGTGCACACGTCCGCGCCATCGTGCGCGCCGCAGCCGCCGTGTGCGGCCCGGTAGGCCGTATAGGTGCGCGCCGCGACGGCCTGCGCGCGCAGCGCCTGCTCATGGAACGAGGCGGGCATCTCCGCCGCCACGACGCCGACGAGGTATTCCTCCAGCAGCCGCTCCTCCACGCCGCCTGCCTGCGCGTCATACACGCGCACCGTCGCGCCGGGGAGCGCCTCCACGCGCGGCGCTGCATCCGCGCCGCCCGCGCCGCAGGCGATGGCGCAGCCGCGCAGCAGCAGCACCAGCGCCCCCAGCGCCGCCGAAAGCGCGAGCACCCGCGTCCACCGGATCCGATACATGCGCCGCCTCCCCGCAGTGCCGGCCGCCCGGCAAGGTTTGTTCCCGTATGGATATTCCCTTTTGCCGGCCGTCATGCTAAAATAAGAGCGATTCGACAGGAAAGGACTTCACCACCGGACATGATCTCACCAAGCCTGCAGGAGCGCATCCACCGGGGCGATCGGGACGCGTTCCGCGCCCTGTACAGCGAATACAGCCGCGACGTGTACCTGACCGCGCAGCAGGCGCTGCAAAGCGACGCGCTGGCGCGCGCGGTGGTCAGGCAGGTGTTTTTGCGCATCCACCGCGAGCTGCTCGCCGCGGCCGCTCCCCTCGATACCGACGCGCGCATCGACGCGCTGACCAACGAGGAGATCCGCGTGCAGCGCATCGCCAGCGGCGATACCGGCGAGGCCATCCTGCGCGACGCGCCCACGCCGCGCCGCGTGACCCGGTACCGGGAGTGCGCGCACGCCGCGCAGCCGGCGCAGCCGGAGGCGGACGCGCTCGCGCGCGTGAGGGCGCGCTATGCGCCGATGCAGCAGCCGCCCGTGCCGCCCGCCGGCGAGCCGCTGCTGCCGCAGGCGCGGCCGCGCATGGGCGCGGGGCGCGTGGCCGCGGCGGTGCTGGTGGCGCTGTTCCTGCTGGTGTTTTTGTGGGCGCTTGCGGGCATCCTGATGTCGCTGGGCGTGCTGCCCGCCGCCGATCTGGGCTACGGCTGGTTCGACCGCGTGGTGTTCCGGCTCTTCGGCCTGCCCGCATGAGGAGGCGCGCATGGTGAACTGCCGCTTTTCGGACGACGCGGCGCGGCGCGAGGCCACGCCGGTGGACAACCTGTTCATCGCCGAATACCTGCCCCACGCGAGCGGGCTGCAGGTGCAGGTATACCTGTACGGGCTGATGCAGTGCCGCTATCCCTCCATGGGCGAGCGGCCCATCGACGAGGCGCTGGGCCTTTCCGAGCAGGCCGTGCGCGATGCGTTCGCCTACTGGCAGTCGCTCGGGCTGGTGCGCATCGCGTCGGACGTGCCGCTCACGGTGGAATACCGGCCGCTGGGCGAGGCCGCCGCGCAGGCGCTGCCGGCCAAGTACGCCGGGCTCGTGCGCCGCATCGGCGCGCTGGTCGCGCCGCGGCAGTTCGGCGTGCAGGAGCTCAGGCATGTGTACGACTGGATCGAGGTCTACGGCCTTGAGGAGGGCGCGGTGCTCGAGCTCATCGGCCACTGCATGGAGCGCAAGGGCCGCCGCGTGAGCGTAAACTACATGACGCGCGTGGCCCAGACGTGGGCCGAGCGCGGCGTGCGCACGTTTGAGGACGCCCAGGCCGCCGTCGCCGCGGACGATCTGAGCCGCCACGGGGCCAGCGCCGTGCTGCGCGCGTGGAACAGGCGCCGCCGCCCGACCGAGGACGAGCTGGCGCTCTACGACAAGTGGACGCGCCAATGGGGCTTTAGCGACGAGGCCATCCTGGCCGCGCTGCCGCGCCTGACGGCGACGGGAAGCCCGAACTTTACATATCTGGACGAGCTGCTCGATTCCATGCGCGGCCGCCAGCTCACCGAGAAGGAGCGGATCGAGGCCGACGACGAGCAGACCGCCTCCGACCGCGCCTTTGCCCGCGTGCTGTTCGAGCGCGCCGGCAAGGCGGAGCCGGCCACGCGCACGCAGCGCGCGCAGATCGGGCTGTACCTGCGCGAGTTCGGCATGCCGCCGGAGCTGCTGCTCTTTGCGGCCGATTGCAGCCGCGGCGCGAACGAGCCGTTCGGCCGCATGAAGCGCCTGCTCAACGACTGGCACGAGCAGGGCGTTTCCACCGTGGCGCAGGCCGAGGCGCGCATGGCCGCGCAGGAGAAGGCGCGCCCCGCGCCGCGGCGCGGGAGCGGGACGGAATACGCCCAGCGCCCGGTGGACGAGGCGGCGCTCAACCGCCTGATCCTGGATCTGAACGAGGACCTTTGAGCGCGGCGCGGCAGGCGCAAGAAGCGAGGTTGTCATGGTGAACATCGAACGCATATACGACGGCATCCGCCGCGAGGAGCGCGCGGCGCTGCGGCAGCGCACCGAGGAGGCGTACCGCCGCGCGCCGCAGCTGCGGGAGCTTGCGCGGCAGCGGGCCGGGGCGTTTGCCGAGGCGGCGGCCGGCCGGCTGCCCGCCGCGGAGGCGGCGGCGCAGCTTCGTGCGCTGCCCGCGCGCGAGCGGGAACTGCTGCGGGGGGCGGGGCTTGCGCCGGACGCGCTGCGGCTGCGCTACCGCTGCGCCGCCTGCCGCGACACGGGCTATCTCGACGGCGGCGGCGTGCGGCGGCCGTGCGCGTGCCGCCTGCTGCTTGCCGCAAAGCTCGACCCCGCCGTCGGCGTCAACGACCGCGAGACGTTCGAGGCGTTCGACGAGGCCGTCTACGAGGATGAGGCGCAGCGCCGGCAGGCGCTGACGGCGAAAAAATACTGCGAGGCGTACGCGAACACGCTCCCGCGCCCGCTCATGCCCAACCTGCTGCTGATGGGCATGGCCGGCCTTGGCAAGAGCTTCCTTGGCAACGCCGTCGCCTACCGGGCGCTCGGGCGCGGCGTGGAGGCCGTGCGCGCCACGGCCTACGGCTTTGTGCAGGATACGCTCGCGTCCATCCGCGGCGAGGGGCGCGGCGCGGCGCGCTGCCGCCGCACACCGCTGCTGGTGCTCGACGACCTCGGCACCGAGCCGCTCGTGCCAAACGTCACCGTGGAATCGCTCTTTGCGCTGGTCAACGACCGCGCCGCGGCCGGCCTTGCCACGGTCATGGCGACGAACCTCTCCTTTGCGGAATTGCAGCAGCGCTACGGCGAGCGCCTGTTCTCACGGCTGAGCGATGCGGCGAACACGCGCATCCTGCGCCTGGAGGGCAAAAACCTGCGCTGGAGGGCGCCCTCATGCTGAAGCTGGCCGCCACGCCCATCGGCAACCTGGAGGACATCACGCTGCGCGCGCTCGAGGCGCTGCGCGCCGCCGACGTGATCTATGCCGAGGATACGCGCCGCACGCTGCAGCTGCTCAACCATTTCGGCATCAAAAAACCGCTCGTGAGCTGCCGCGCGCAGAACGAGGCGGCCCGCGCGGCGGAGCTGGTCCCCCTGCTCGAGGCGGGACGCGAGGTCGTCTACGTGTCCGACGCGGGCATGCCCGGCATCTCCGACCCCGGCGCGGCGCTCGTGCGCGCGTGCGTGGCGCGCGGCCTGCCGTTCACGGTGCTGCCCGGCGCCTCCGCCGTGCTCACGGCGGCGGTGCTCTCCGGGCTGCCGTGCGCGGCGTTTTCATTTTTCGGCTTCCTGCCGCGCGACGGCCGCGCCCGGCGCGACGCGATCGCCGCCGTCGGCGCGTGCGGCCATCTGGCGCTGCTGTATGAAAGCCCGCGCCGCGTCCCGGCGACGCTTGCCGAGCTGGCCGCCGCCCTGGGCGAGCGGCCGGCCGCGCTGCTGCGGGAGCTGACCAAGCGCTTTGAGACCGTGGAGCGCGGCACGCTGCCGGAGCTGGCCGCCCGCTTTGCCGGCGAACCGCCGCTGGGCGAGTGCGTCATCGCCGTGCTGTGCGCGCGCGCCCCGGCGCGCCCTGCGGCGGAGGCGGATGCGCTCGATGCGGCCCTCTCGGCCCTGCTGGCCGCCGGCCTGTCCGTGCGCGACGCCGCCGCGGAGGCAGCAAAGGCTGCCGGCACGTCCAAAAAGGCCGCCTACGCCCGCGCCCTCGCGCTGCGGGACGGGTGAGCGCAGGCCCCTGCCCGCGCTGCATCCAAAGAACGGCCTTCCCGGGCAAACCCGGTCAGGGCGCGGCCTCTGCCCGCGCCGCTTTTCTTTTTTTTGGGGCTGGACGGCGCGCCCGCCCGCGCGGCTTCCCGTTGCCCGGAGGGATAATATTTGGAAGAACAGGCGCGCCCGCGCTGCCTGCGCGGCCTGCCTGCCGGCGCGGCGGGGACGGGGCGGACGGATCGGAATCGGGATGGGTAAAGCATGAAAATGGAACGGGGGGAGCCGGAGCGCCGCCTCAGCGGGGGAGGGCGCGGCGCAGCGCGCGGGCGAGCAGCCAGGCCGCGGCCAGCGAGGCGGCGTCCTTGAGCAGATACGGCGCGCTGACGGCGAGGAACGCCGCCGCGGGGGAGAGCCGCCCGATCAGGCAGTACCAGCCCGTGCCGAGCGCATGGCAGGCCAGCAGCGCCGAGAGCGGGAGCAGCGCGCGCGGCAGCGGGCGCCGCGCCCGGGCGGCAAGGGCGCACAGCGCGCACAGCGGCACAAAGCCGATGAGGAAGCCGCCCGGCGGCCCGGCGAGCACGCCCACGCCGCCGCCGAAGCCGGCGAACACCGGCGCGCCGGCAAGGCCGAGCAGCAGATAGGCGGCGATGCTCAGCAGCGCGCCGCGCGGCCGCTGGCAGTAGCCCGCGAGCGCGACGGCGAACGTTTGCAGCGTCACGGGCACGCCGCTGGGCAGCGGGACGGCCGCCTGCGCCAGCGCGGCGATGAGCGCCGTGGCGAGCGCGCCGCGCAGCAGCGACGCGGTATCGAACGGGCGCGCCCGCGCGCCCGGCGCGCTCATGGCCGCCTCCGCACGCTCACCTCGCCGCTGGAGAGCGTCTCGCGCGCGCCGGAGGGATACTCGACCACCAGTCCCGCGCGCTCATCGATGGCCAGCGCGCGCGCCGGCCGCGCGCCGGACGGGCCGAGCACCTCGATCTGCTGCCCGAGGAGGAACGAGCGCCGCCGGTAGCCGTCCAGAAAGCCCGTGTCCGGCAGGCGGCGGTAGCCGGCGAAAAAGCGCTCCCACACATCCGCGGCAAAGCGCGCCATCGCGTCGCCGGGCGGCGGCGCGGCAAACAGCGCCCCCGCGATGCCGGCAAGCGCGGGCGGGAAGCCCCCCGGCGGCGGGGCCAGGTTGACGCCCACGCCCACCACGGCGTAGTCCAGCACGCCCGCCTCGCAGCCGAGCGCCGCCTCCGTCAGGATGCCGGCGACTTTTTTGCCGTCCAGATACACGTCGTTGACCCATTTGATGCCCGCCGCGCGGCCGCAGGCCGCCTCCACGGCCTCCGCCACCGCGACGGCGGCGAGCGTGGTCATCAGCGCCGCGTCCTGCGCCGGCAGGCGCGGCCGCAGCAGCGCGCTCATGTACAGCCCGCCGCCCGGCGGGGAGAAGAAGCTGCGCCCGCGCCGCCCGCGCCCGGCCGTCTGCGACGCGGCGATGAGCACAAGCCCCTCCGCCTCGCCCGCCTCGGCCGCCTGCCGCGCGAGCGCGTTGGTGGAATCCACCTCGCCGTAGACGCGCACGCGCACGCCCGGCGCACTCAGGCGCCGCTGCACGCCCGGGGCCGACAGCGTGCGGCACTCGCTGCAAAGCGCATAGCCGCGGCTGCGCCGCGCGTCGATGTCGTAGCCCGCCGCGCGCAGCGATGCGGCCGCCTTCCACACCGCGCTGCGGCTGACCGCCAGCCGCTGCGCCAGCGCCGCGCCGGAGAGGTATTCCCCGCGCCGCCGCTCCAGCTCGTCCAGCAGCGCCTGCTTCGTATCCGCCTGCGCCGCATCCCGCCCCGCGGCAGGCCGTTCCCCGGCGTGTGTTCTGCCGGTCTGCGCCGCGTCCTGTCCCGCGTCCGGCCGTTCCGTTCCGTATTCCATCGCGTCCCGCCTCCGTTGCAGCCTTTTGGCCGAGCATAGCATGCCGGCCGCCGCTTGTCAACCGAATTATGACGATGGT
>URSN01000032.1 GCA_900550525.1 uncultured Eubacteriales bacterium | reverse complement strand
CCACTGAGAGTTACATAACCCTCTTCAGTAAGAATTTTACTAAGGGTTCCATTCTCATAGATTACATTACCGCAATAATCTGTAGTATGAGTTTGAGAGATCTGGCTACCAGTCAAATCCTTTATCTGCCCCATTGGAACAGAAATATTAGCGATAGCCGTCTTATGAGTTACTCGTCGTTTCATACCATCAGAACTAAATAAATAATCGGCACGATTACCATTCATAAACAGCAACGCACTTGGCAAATTTAAACTATTATATTGAATCTTAGCGATTTTCTTATTATAATCTTGCACCAAATTACTATTTGCATCGAACTTATACTCCTGAATGGAACTTTTATTGCCATCAACAAAATTGAATACACCACTATAAAGAGGATCAGTAGCCGCATCAGTCACATTATTAAATTGAATACCAACTTAAGTGATGGACAAATCATCTATCTTGACATAGGCATTACTGCCGACTTTACCATAACGCTGTAATCCCCTGATATTGCCATTGAGGTCATAATCCGTCACATTCTCCGAAAAGTTTTTCCCTGCAGGAGGAGTTGGTGGAGGACGGCGGCGATCCGTCCGGCCCGGCCGAACCGCAGCCGGCCTCCGCCCGCGTTAAGGGCAGCTCGGTCAACCTGCGCAAGGGGCCCTCCGCCGCGAGCGCGAGCCTCGCCACGCTGCGCAGCAGCACCATTTTGCCCGTGAGCGGCCTCTCCGGCGAGTGGTACGCCGTGCGTGTGGACGCGACCGGGCAGACCGGTTATATCCATTCCGACTATGTGGCCGTCACCTCCGATGCGGCGCTTGCGCGCGGGCAGGTGAACGCCTCGGCCGTGAACATCCGCACCGGCCCCTCCACGTCCTATGCGAGCCTCGGCAGGCTCGACAGGCGCACGGCGCTCACCATCCTCGGCAGCGAGGGCAGCTGGTACCGCGTGCGCGTGGAGGAGAGCGGGCTTGAGGGCTATGTGTTCGGCAAGTATGTGACGCTCCATGCAGCCGGGGACGGGGATGGCGGCGCGCCGTCCGCGACCGGGCAGGGCGTGGTGAACACGGGATTGCTGAGCCTTCGCAGCGAGCCGGGGTCGGATTCCGCGCTGCTTGCCGCCATGCGCATCGGCTATACGGTCACGGTGCACAGCATCAGCGGCGAGTGGGCGTACGTCACCTATAACGGCAGGCAGGGCTACTGCGTGGCCAAGTGCCTGATCATGGAGTAAACGAAGGAATTTGCATCGGCCGATGGAACAGGAAAAAAAGCAAGGGCGAAAGCCGAATTTCACGCTCCTGTGCACGTTGCTGACGGCCGCGCTGCTGGCGGGGCTGTGCCTTGTGGCGCTGCTCACCGGCGGCCGGGCAGGCGGCCAGGCGGCCGGGGACGGGACGGACAGCGTCGAGCTGATCGAGGAGCGCGAGCCGGAGATCCTGCGCCTTGAGCCCACGCCGGAGCCGACGCCGCTGCGCTATGCGCTGCCGGCGGGCGCGGTGGAGGTGCTCTGCGACGGCGCGCCGGTGTGCGCGCTCGATTCGCACGCGCAGGCGGAGGCGCTGCTGGCCGAATATCTGGAGCAAAGCCGCATCGAAAGCGAGACGGAGCGCACGCTGTACGCCACGTTTGACTGCACGCTGGTCATCGTCGAGGCGTCCGGCGCGCTGCAGCTCTCCGACCCGCAGGACGCGCTCGAGCGGCTGCTGGCGGACGCGACGCTCATCCCGGTGCGCTGCGATACGGAGCGGCGCGAGATCCAGCCGGTGGACGCCGCGCCCGAGCAGACGAGCGAGGACGCCGCGCTCGCGCGCGGCACGCGCATCATCTCACAGCTTGGCGCGCCCTCCTATGTGGCGACGGTGACGGAGCTGACCTACAGCGCCGGCACGCTCGTCTCCGGCAGCGACCCGGTCACCGAGCCGCTCACCGAGGCGCGCACGACGATCGTGCGCACGGGCGTCTATCGGGCGGCGGACCCCGGCGGCGAGCCGGATCGGGACGAGGGCGCGGCGGGCCGCGAGGCCGAAGGACTCTCGTTCACCGCGCCCATCCGCAACGGGCGCATCAGCTCCTATTTCGGCACGCGCGAGGGCAGCATGCACTGGGGCGTGGACTATCAGGCGCGCGCCGGCACGGAGATCCTTGCGCCGGAGGAGGGCATCGTCGTCTATTGCGGCGAGCGCGGGGAGTACGGCTTTGTCATCGACATCGACCATGGCAACGGCTTTGTCTCCCGGCTGACGCACTGCGCCGACGCGCAGGTGGAGCTGCATCAGCGCGTGTTCCGCGGCGAAGCCGTCGCCGTGCTCGCCGAGCCGGACGATGCCGACGAACGCCCACACCTGCACTACGAGCTCCACATCGACCACATCCCCCACAACCCCGTGCCGTATCTGTAAGGGGCGATGGGCGCGGCTTAGAAAATGGCCGCGATCACCTTATCCAGCGCCGCCTTGATGTCGTCGATTTCGCGCGCCGTATAGAGCGGGCCAAGGCCGATGGCGACGAAGCGGTCCACATAATCATCCGTATGCGGGCATGCGACGGCGGGGTCGTACACGAGGTGCTCCGCATCGCATCCGGGTCCAAACGGAGGCATGTTGGGGTTTGGCATGGCGCGGGTTCGGGCCGGATAATCCGTCACAAGGTTGCAGCAGAACGAAGTGGGGCCGCAGGGGATGCCCTCGGCGCACATCGCCGCTGAGAACCGCTGTGCGATCTGCTTTGACGGCATCAGCATGATGAACGCCATGCCACAGTCGCCCTCGGTAAAGCGGACGGTAAAATGGGGGTTGCCCGCCACATGCTCGCGCAGCTGTCTGTGCGCGCTGCGGCAGGCGGCAAGGATCGCGTCCAGCCGGCGGAACTGCGCACAGAGAAACGCGCCCTGCAGCTCGCTCATGCGCAGCTGCAGCCCGGCAAACATCAATTCCCGCGCCGCAAGCGCCTTATTCCGCAATTTCTCTTCAAAGAACGGACGCACGTTGCCAAGGTCGTGAAAACGGACTGCGCGGACGAACAGCTCTTCATCGTCGGTGAACAGCATGCCGCCCTCGCCTGCAGTGAGCATCTTATGCGTTTGGAAGCTCGTGATGGCGATATCGCCCAACGTGCCGAGCGGCCGGCCGCGGTACATGCCGCCGAGCGCCTGCGCGCAATCCTCGATCACAAGGAGGCGGTGCGCTCGGGCGATGCGCAGGATCTCGTCCATTTTAGCCGGCGCGCCCTGATAGTGCACCGGGATCACGGCTTTCGTCTTTTTTGTGATCTTGCGCTCAAAGTCGACGGGATCAAGGTTCAGGTCATCGCCAATATCGGCAAAAACGGGCGTGACGCCGAGCACCGCCAGCGCGCAGTAATCCGTATACCAGGCAAAGCTCGGGATGATGGCCTCATCCCCGGGGCCCAACCCGGCGGCTGCGAGCGCGCAAAGCAGCGCGGCGGACCCGCTGGACACCGCCAGCGCATACCGGCAGCCGAACCGCTGCGCAAACAGATCCTCAAGCGTTTTGACCTTGGCAGGCGAGCCGATCCCATAAAAGCGGAAGGGGCTCTTTTGGCGGACCACATCCTCGAGCTCCTCCAGCTCCTCCCGGCCGATGAGAGAAGCGCCCAGCATATTGGTGGGGAAGGGCTGTGTGCGGACGGGCGTGCCGCCGTCGATCGCCAGCTGTTCCATGTCGTTTCCTCCTGTGGCAAATGGTTCCTGCCGCGCCGCCGCCTTCTCTGCAAAAGGCCGCGCCGCGGGACGGGACGGCCCCGCCGGACAATGGCGGCGGGGCCGGGCTGTGCTGTCTGGATGCTGCGGACAGGGCTACATCAGGCGGACCTTGCCCTTGAAGCGGGCGATGAACCGGTTGTTCCATTCATCCCCGCCGGGGCAGTTGCCGCTCTTCCAGAGCGGGACCTCAACGCCGCGCTCGCCCAGGATGGCGGCTGCCGTCATCATGAGGCAGTTGAGCGTATAGGCGTTGCAGAGCGTGGAAACCGCGCCCATCTTCTGATCGATGCCGGGGATCTCGATCACGGCGTCGCCCACGGGCACCTTGGTGTCGATATAATAGTCGCAGGCCTTGTAGAGGTTGACGTGGGACGGATGCCGCGCCGGATGATCCGCCGGGATGTTGTCCGCATGCTCGACGGAGGTGATGGCGACCGTCGTTGCGCCAAGCTCCCTGGCGGTAAACGCTGCGTCAAGGCAGGCGGAGTTGATGCCGTATGCGTTGGCGATGAGCAGCAGGTCGCCCTTGCCGATCTGGCTGTCCTCGATGACGATCCTGCCATAGCCCGGCGTGCGCTCGATGGCCATGGAGCGGAGCGCGCCGCTGGAGAGCATCGTGCCCTCGTCCAGGATGGCGCTCACATGCATGAGGCCGCCCGCGCGGAAAAAGACCTCCATGGCGTTCATATTGGAATGGCCGCCGGGGCCCCAGATATAGATCAGCCGATCCTTTTCGATCTGGCCGGCGATCACCTTTGCAACGGTATCGATGCGTTCGCGCTCCTCTTCCCGGATGCGCGTCAGATAGCCGACAGCCTTGTCAAAAAACTCCTGCATGATGTCCTGTTTCATTTTGTGTTCTCCTTTTCATGGTTTTCATTGCAGATGACCGGGTTGCCCCGATAGAATACGCGCCGGACGCGGACGTCCTCGTCGAACAGGATGATATCTGCGTCGTAGCCGGGCAGCAGGCGGCCCTTGCGGTCGTCGATGCGCAGGATCCTGGCCGGATTTTCCGTCATCATGCGCACGGCCTGCGGCAGCGGGACGCCAACCCTGCGGTACATCGTGCGCACCAGATCCGTCCCGACCTGGATGCTGCCGAGGAAGGCGCTGCGATCGAGGAACTTGGCGACGCCGTCCTCGATGACGCCGCGCACCCCGTTTTCCAGGCTGCCCACGATCACCTCGCCCGCCTCGCCCGTCCCGGCCGGGCGGATGGAATCGGAGCAGAGCTGGAGGCGTTCCGGCCCGATCAGCCGATAGATCATCTGCATCAGATCCGGCGGCAGATGGCAGCCGTCCGCGATGACCTCCACCCACAGCTCGTCGAACAGGAATGCGCACTCCAGCACGCCGGGCACGCGGAAGCCGCTTTCGCGCGTGACCGTCGACATGTCGGAATACAGGTGCGTCACATGGCGGAACCCCGCCTCCATCGCGCGGCGCACGTCCCGGATCGTCGCATCGGTATGGCCGATCGAGGGCAGGATACCGTTTGCCAGGCAGTCGGCGGCAAACCGCTCCGCGCCGGGCAGCTCCGGCGCGGCCGTCCAGCGAGCGATGCAGCCGCTGCCATAGTCCATCAGCTCCAGATAGGCCTGCCGCCGCGGCGGCATGATGTAGTCCGGATCCATGCCGCCTGCGCGCTGCGGCGGGAAATACGGCCCTTCAAAATGCATGCCCAGCAGGCATTGCCGTTGCGACCGGTCGCGCTGCGCCTGCCGGAACGAGTCGATCGTGCGGCGGTATTCCGCATCGCTCGAGGCGACCGTGGTCGGCAGTATGGTGGTTACGCCGTGCTTGAGGTGCATCTCACAGGCGCCTTCATATGCCTCCGGCGTGCCGTCCATAAAGTCGTGCCCACCCGCGCCGTGCGTGTGCAGCTCGATCAGTCCGGCCGAGGCGTACAGCCCCTCGCCGTCCACCACCACGGGGGCGGGCGGCGCAAAGCCGGCCGGCAGCACGGCTAGGATCTTCCCCTCCTCGAGCAGCAGGTTCCCGGCGCGGACGTCCCCGTCCACGAGCATCACGTTTCGGATCAGCGTGCGCTCCATTGCAGCCTCCTTTTCGTATCGGTGGGGGCGTTCATGAGACGCGGCGCCCGGCATAGTATACGCCGTGCACGCGCACGTCCTCATCGAACAGAACGATATCCGCGTCATGGCCGCTCAGCAGGCGGCCCTTGCGCCCTTCCAGATGCAGCAGCCGCGCGGGATTTTCGCACATCATGCGGATGACGTCGGGCAGCGGCACGCCCGCGCGCCTCCACATCGTGCGCACCAGGCGGTCGGCCGTCGCGATGCTGCCGGCAAAGGCGCTGCGGTCCGGCAGTTTTGCCACGCCGTCTTCGATAATGCAGACCTGCCCGTCCTCCCTGCTGCCGCTGATGGCGGTCCTGACGTCCAGCCCCGCCGGGCGCAGGGAATCCGTTACCATGATGACGCGGTCAACGCCCTTGCATTTGACGATCATGCGCAGCAGCTCCGGCGGCAGATGGCAGCCGTCCGCGATGACTTCCACGGTCAGCCCGTCGAGCGCATAGGCGCTTTCCGTCACGCCGAGGATGCGGAACCCGCCTCTGCGGGTGATCGTCGAGGTGCACGAATACAGGTGGGTGATATGGGTATAGCCGTGGCGCAGCGCCTCCACGCAGTCGTCATAGGTCGCGTCGGTGTGCCCGATCGTCGGCCAGATGCCGTGCGCGGTCAGGTAATCGCCCATCTCCATCGCGCCATGGCGCTCCGGAGCGATGGACCAGCGGACGATGGCGCCGTCGGCAAGTTCCACGATCCTTCGGTATTCCGCCGGGTCCGGGTCGCGGATATAGCGCGGGTCCTGGCCCCCCTTCTGGTTCATGGCGAAATAGGGCCCCTCCAGATGCATGCCGGGCTGGCATTGCTCCTGCGCCATCAGCGCGCGCGCCTCCTTGAAGGCGGCGATGCTGCGCACGAGCTCCCCGGTCGAGGCCGAGAGCGTCGTCGGCAGGATCGTGGTCGTGCCGTGGGTCAGGTGCATCCGGCACGCGCCGAGAAACGCCTCCACCGTGCCGTCCATGAAGTCGTGGCCGCCGGCTCCGTGGGTGTGGCAGTCGATGAACCCGGCCGAGGCGTACAGGCCGCCGCCCTCCACCGTTTCGGCGCCCTCCGCGCGCGCGTCAGGCGGCAGGATGGCGGCGATTTTCCCATCCTCCGCCAGGATGCTTCCGGCAAAGACGCTGCCGCCGTCTACGATGCGGACGTCCCGAATCAGCATTTGCATGGAGCCGCCCCCTTCCGTTAGGACAGCAGCGCGCTGCTGTCCGCATCCAGATAGAGATACGAACCCGGCGTGCGGCGCAGGATGGTGCAGGGGCATTGCTCGCCGATCGGGCCTTCGAGCATATCGCGCGCGGCGTTGGCCTTTGTCCGGGCGGGCGCCATGCAGAAGCGCAAGGCGCTCTTCATCAGCGCCGGCACGGTCAGCGTCATGGCGTGGGTCGGCACGTCGGCGAGCCGGGAGAAGCAGCCGTCGTGCACCTGCTGCATCCGGCAGACCTCCTCAAGCTGTACGACCTTGACCGTCTGCGGATCGTGGAAATCCGCCACGGACGGATCGATGAAGGCGATGTGCCCGTTCTCGCCGATGCCCATGCACACGATATCGATCGGCCGTTCGTTCAGCAGCGCGGCGTAGGATGCGCATGCGGCCTGCGGGTCGGGGTTCTGGCCGTCAAGATAATGGACGGCGCGGAACGTCCGGCGCGCAAAGATGCGTTCGCGCAGAAAGTTGCCAAAGCCCTGCGGCGCCTGCGGCGCAAGGCCGATGTATTCGTCCATGTGGAAGGCCTCGACGCGCGAAAAATCGATGCTTTCATCGGCCACGGCCGCCGCGAGAAATTCGTTTTGCGACGGCGCGGCCGCAAAGATGACGCGGATGGATTCCTTCTGTGCAAGCAGCTGCCGGACGGCGGCTGCAAAATCCGCCGCTGCAACACGGCCGAGTTCCTCCCGCGTGGGCAGGATCTTCACCGCCAGCTCGTCTTTTTGGAATGTTTTCATACGATCCTCTCCTTCAATCTGCTGCTGTGTGGGCCGTTGTGTGCGGCATACGTTCCTGCGGGATGGGGATGGCGCGCCGCGCAGGCGGCTCAAACCGGCCGCGCCGCCGCTGCGGCGGAAGCGCTCAAATAGATTATAGAAAATGAGCGCCGCCAGCGCCATGTAGATTCCGCGGGAAACGATGTAGAAATTTAATTTGGGGGGACGGCAGGCAGCGCAGGGTTTGTTTTCCGCGCCGCGCATGGTATAATCCACCTATGAAGAACAGGATCGCAGAGGCACTGACGCTCATCCGCGACGCGCTGACGCCGGAAACGCTGGAGGAGTTCTATGTAAATTTCAGGCCGAAGCAGCCCTCCGCCGCGCCCATGGACGAAGGGGCCAGCTTTGCGGAGCTGGAAGCGCACCATTATTATGAAATGGCCATCCAGATCCACAAGCAGAGCAGCCTGCAAATCGGGGACGCCTGCTATGCGCTGCATGAGAACCAGTTCTGCATCATCCCGCGCGGCGTGCAGCACCGGCTCCAGACCGTTGCCTGCGACGGGGATTACGCCAACATGCTGTGGGTCAGCATTACCGGCGAGGTCGTCCGGACCGGCTATTCCATCTATTCCGATGCCGGGTGGAGCAAGCTCTACGGCGCGGACCTGTACGTCCCGGGCAATTTCATCATGGGCGAGATCTGCGACGAGCAGGCGGCCGGCCGGCTCGGGTCGGCGGCGGCGATCGCCAGCTACATCAAGGCGTTCCTCTCGGTGCTGCTGCAAAAGATAAACTTTGAGGGGGAGTCTGCCGGGCACAGCTGGACCAACAACATCGTTTCCGAGCTGCAGGAGTATATCCGCGGCCATCTGCACGACCCGCTGCCGCTCCAGCAGCTGAGCGGGCATGTTTCGCTTTCGCCGAGCTATCTGTGCAAGCTTTTCAAGCAGGTGACCGGGGAGACCATCACAAACTATATCCACGACCTGAAGATCGCGAAGGCGACCGAATATCTGGCCGATCCGTCCCTCTCGCTCAGCGAGATCGCCGAGCGGCTCGGCTTTTACGATCAGTTCCATTTCAGCAAGGTGTTTAAGGTCTATACCAACACCTCCCCGTCCAAGTACCGCAGCACGCTCAAGCAGGCGGAGGCCGCGGCCGACAGGCCGGCCGCACAGGACGAGGCGCGGCAGCGCTGATCCCTTTTAGGCAGTAAAAGACGTGTAACCGCCGCCCGGCCATGCCTGGCGGCGCCGCTCATCCTGCGCCGCCTCAGCCAAAACGCGGCCGGGACGGGACAATAATTTACATCGATACAAAACATTTCTGCATGGCCGTTCCCCTGATTTGCCGGTATACTGAAATCGCAAACCGGTGAAACGGACAGATTTCCCGGTTGCCTCACGCACAGTCGATACAGTCGATAAAGGCGCCGCCCGAAACAGATCTCCCGCGGGCGGCACCCGATCCTCAGTTTGGCGACAGATTACCCGGGCATAATCCGAAAAAACACAGTTAAGGAGGAACCGTTGTGAACAGAAAGATACTTGCATTTGTCAGCCTTGTTCTGGCGCTCATGCTCTGCATGACGGGCTGCACGCAGCAGCCGGCAGAATCGGCCGACCCCACCAAGGCGCCCGCCGCCGGGACCGATGCGCCGCAGGCGCAGGAGCCGGCGGATGACGGCGAAGCGGAGGCGTATGTCCCCACCGGCACGCTGGTGGTCTACTGCGCCGGCAGCGAAGACTTTGCCGAGGTCCTTGCGAGGATCTGGGCGGAGAAGTATCCCGATTGCGAGCTCGAGTTCATCATGAACGGCAGCGGCGAGCTCTCCGCCCGCATCGAGGCGGAGGCCGATAACCCGCAGGGCGATGTGCTCATCGGCGGCAGCTACAGCATCTACGCAGGGCTGGTCGATTATCTGCAGCCCTACGTATCCCCGCTTGCCGCGGAGTGCCTGCCCTCCTACTGCGGCGAGACGGACATGTACACCCCCATCCAGATCAATGTGAACACCATCATCGTCAACGACGAAATGGTCGCGGATCTCGGCGTTACGGTGGATGGCTGGGAGTCCCTCAACAACGAGGCGCTCAAGGGCAACATCAGCTACGTTGACCCGTCCGCTTCCTCCTCCGCCCGCGAGCAGGTGATCAACATGCTGGCCGCCATGGCGGAGAAGAACGGCAACACGATGGATGACAACTGGGATTTCATCGAGGCGTTCTTTGCCAACCTCGACAAGAAGATGCACAGCAGCTCCAGCAAGGTTCCGCAGGCGGTCGCCAATGGCGAGTATGCCGTCGGCATCACCAACGAGGAGCTCGTGCTGCAGCTCATGCGCGACGGCGTCGCCGTGTCGCCGGTGTACGCCAAGGAGGGCATCACGCTGCGCAACACGTTCATGGGCATCATCAAGGACTGCGTCAACGTTGACAACGCCAAGGCGTTCGTGGACTTCCTGCTCACGCAGGAGGTGCAGCAGGCGCTGGCCGACGAGTGCCTCATGCGTTCCGTGCGCCCGGACGTCTCCTTCACGGGCCTGGACAACGTCCCCACGAGCGACCAGCTCCCCGCGATGGACTATCCGGTGGACTGGGTCGAGGCCAACCCAGATCTCAAGACGAAGCTGCAGGAGATCATCAGCAGCGTCGGCTGATCCACAATCCAGACAGAGATCCGCTCCGCCCCCGGCTATCCGGGGGCGGAGCGGACATGCAGAGGTAACGCATAATGGCAGTCGCGATCCATATTGCCCACGTAAAGAAAGCCTATGAAAACAACGTCGTCATCCACGACCTGACGGCCGATATCAAGCCCGGGGAACTGTTCACGCTGCTGGGCCCGTCCGGCTGCGGGAAAACGACGCTTCTGCGCATGATCGCCGGGTTCAACTCGATCGAGGCCGGCACCATCGCCTTTGACGACAAGGTCATCAACAACGTCCCCGTATATAAGCGCAATTTCGGCATGGTGTTCCAAAGCTACGCCATCTTCCCGAACATGACCGTTTACCGGAACATCGAATACGGCCTGAAGAACAAGAAGCTTCCCAAGGCGGAGATCAAGCGCCGCGTGGAGGAGATCATGGCGACGGTGCAGATCTCGCAATACAGGGACCGCTATCCCAACAAGCTCTCCGGCGGCCAGCAGCAGCGCGTGGCGCTGGCGCGCGCCATCGTGGTGCAGCCGCAGGTGCTGCTGATGGACGAGCCGCTCTCCAACCTTGACGCAAAGCTGCGCATCGAAATGCGCGAAGCGATCCGCGAGATCCAGAAGCAGATCGGCATCACCACCGTGTACGTCACCCACGACCAGGAGGAGGCGCTCGCCATCTCCGACCGCATCGCCGTCATGGACAAGGGCGACATTCAGCAGATCGAAAGCCCCGAGAGCATCTACTCCCGCCCGTACAACACCTTTGTGGCGGATTTCATCGGCCACAGCAACCGGTTTGCCGGCACTGTGCTCGAGCAGGCGAACGGGAAAACCGCCATCCGCCTTTCCACCGGCCTGCCGATCGAGGTGCAGGGGCTCAGGAAGCTGGACAAGGGGGCGCAGGTGCTGGCCTTTATCCGCCCGGAGGAATTCCTCTTTACCAGCGAGGAGGGCGGCATGAAGGCGCAGGTCCTCGTCAAGCGGTTCCTCGGGAAATACATCCAGTATATCGTGGATTGCGGGACCGGCGAGCACGTGGAGGTTACGGCGGACACGTCCAGCGTCGAGCGCATCCATGAGCCTGGCGAGACGGTGCACCTGGGCGTGAACACGCGCCGCGTCAACCTGTTCGACGCCGTGACGGAAACCACCCTGCTGGAAGGGGTCGTGAGCAATGTTTAAAAAGGGTTACCGCTTCGATTTCTGGAGCTTCATGACCATCCTGTCGCTCGTGTTTTTCGGGCTGTTCCTGATCTACCCGATCATCCATCTGGTCACGAACGCATTCCAGTCCGTTGACGATCCCGGCCATTTCTCGCTTTCCAATTTTGCTAAGTTCGTCTCCACCGACTACTACCGGCAGGCGATCGGCAATTCGGTCAAGGTCACGTTCGTTGCGACCATCCTTGCGTCGGTCATCGGCGTGGCGCTGGCGTATATCACGACCAACATCAAGATATTCGGCAGCAAGGTCGTCAACGTGCTCATCATCGTATCCATGTTCTCGCCGCCGTTCATCGGCGCATATTCCTGGATACTGATGTTTGGCCGCGCGGGCAGCATCACGAAATTCTTTGCCAACCTGGGCATTGATCTGCCCAGTATCTACGGATTTCGCGGCATCATGATCGTGTTTACGCTGCACCTGTTCATCTACATCTACATGTATACCAAGGGCGCGCTCAAAAAGGTGGATGCGGCCCTGGGCGAAGCAGCCGAAAGCCTGGGTGACCATGGGCTCAAGAAGGTGCTCAAGGTCAGCCTGCCGCTGGTAACGCCGACCATCCTTGCCGGCGCCGCCATCATCTTCCTGCGCGCGTTTGCCGATTACGGCACGCCGCGCCTGATCGGCGAAGGATATACCACGATGCCCGTGCTCGTCTACAACGAATGGCTCAGCGAGGAAGGATCGGACGCGTACTTCTCGTCCGCCATTGCGTTCATCATGATCCTCGTGGCGATCGTCGTGTTCCTACTGCAAATGTATTTCAGCCGCAAGAACTACAATATGAGCATGCTCAATCCGCCGGTCGCCAAAAAGATCCGGGGCGTGGGCAATGTGTTTGCGCATCTGTTCGTGTATGTGGTCACGTTCCTTGCGCTGCTGCCGGTGCTCTACTGCACGGTGCTGTCCTTCCGCGAGGTCAAGCACGGCATCATTCAGGACGTCTGGACGCTGGAGAACTATTCGGAGGCATGGACCAGGATGGGGCCGGCGCTGCTCAATACGTTCAAATTCGCCATCATAGCGCTGGCGTTCATCGTCATATTCGGCACGATGTTCGCCTATATCACGGTCCGGCGCAAGAGCGTTTTCTCGCGGATCCTGGATACGTGCGCGCAGATTCCGTACGTCATTTCCGGCGTTATCTTCGGCCTGATGCTGCTCATCTGCTACAACAACGGCATCGGGATCCCGGCGACGTTCTCGCCGGAGATGGCGGAGCGCATCGCCGACGAACGCTCGGTGCAGATACTGGGGCATGTCGTCACGCTCACCAAGGATTCTGTCAACATCCTTGCGCTGGGCGGCACCGCGACGATCATCATCATCTCCTACATCGTGCGCCGCATGCCGTACACGCTGCGCTCGAGCGCGTCGATTTTGCGGCAGATCAATCCGAGCATCGAGGAGGCGTCGCTTTCGCTGGGCTACGGCTCGCTGCCCACGTTCTTCAAGGTGACGATGCCCGTCATGGTGCCCGGCATCGTATCGGGCGCCATATTGAGCTGGATCACGCTGATCCAGGAGCTCTCCTCCACATTGATGCTCTACAGCTCCGATACGGCAACGTTGTCCGTATCCCTGTTCCAGCAGGTGAACCGCGGCGCGTACGGGGTGGCCTCCGCGCTTTCGACGATGCTGGTCATCATCGTCATCGCCTCCATGCTGCTGTTTTTCCGGCTGACGGGCAACACCGATATCGACATGTAAGGACCGAGGAGTATTGTTACCATGTTCGACAGGAATCAAATCAAGCTGATCACGCTCGACTTTGACGGCACGACCCTGCAAAAGGATCAGACGTGGATGAGCTTGCGCACCATGCGCGCGCTCAGGGAGTGCGCAAAGCGCGGCATCCACTGCGTGCCCTGCTCCGGCCGCAGCGCCGACATGTTCCCGCCCCAGATCGACGGAAACCTGATCTTCCGCTACTGGGTATCCGCTGCGGGCGCGCGCGTGCTCGACCGGCTGACCGGCGAGGTGCTCTATAAGCAGACCTTCACGCCGGAACAGTCCGCGGAGCTGTGCACGCTGTACGAGGGGCAGCACATCTACAGCGAGATCGCGGCCGAGGGAAAGCTCTACTTTGAACAGGACGTGCTCGACGAGCTGTGGAAGTATCCCGTTCCCCCGCACCACGTCTGGTATCTTGAGACGGGGCGGCAGGTCGGCGTGCACGGCAGGCTGTCCGACTTTTTCCGCGAGCAGAACATCGGGGTTGAGAAATTCAATCTCTATGGCGTACCTGCGCAAAAGCAGCAGCCGCTTGCCGATGCGCTGCGCGCGCGGCCGTATGTGGAATTCCTCGACGGCACGAGCGAGAACGTCCAGTTCTACAGCACCAATACCGACCGCGTCAAGGCGATGGAAACGCTGCTGGAGCACCTCGGCTTGACGTTTGACAACGTGATGAGCGTCGGCGATTCCATGGGCATGGACGCGTCCATGGTCAGCAGGGCGGCGCTGGGCGTGGCCATGGAAAACGGCGACGAACGGCTCAAGGCCATCGCCGATTACGTGACCGACCGCTTCGACCGCGACGGGTTTGCCAAGGCGGTCGAGAAGTTCATTCTCTCCGAGGGCTGATATGAACACTGGCGCTGCAAACATGCCGTATCAGGCGAAACATGACTTCCTCGTGTGCATCGATTCGGACGGCTGTGCGTTCGATACGATGGAGATCAAGCACAAGGAGTGCTTCTGCCCGGCCACCATCGACAACTGGGACCTTCAGCCGGTCTCCAGCCTTGCGCGCGAGGCGTGGGAATTTGTCAATCTGTATTCCGTCACGCGCGGGTGCAGCCGCTTCCATGCCATCATCCGCGTGCTGGATCTGCTTGCGGAGCGGGCGGAGGTAAGGGCGCGCGGGTTTGTCGTGCCGGAGCATGAGACGCTCCGGCGCTGGGTGGAGACCGCGCCGGTGCTCAACAACGAAAGCCTTGCAAAGCTGACGGACGATCCGCAGCTGGCGCGCACGCTGGAGTGGTCGCTGGATATGAACCGCCGCGTGGCAAAGATGGTGCACGGCATCCCGCCGTTTCCGTTTGTGCGCGAGAGCCTGGAAAAGCTCAGCGCGCATGCGGATATCGTCATCGTATCGGCCACGCCGCGCGAGGCGCTGCTGCACGAGTGGCACGAGCACCAGCTCGACCGGTATGTCGCGCTGCTCGGCGCGCAGGAGGACGGCAGCAAGCGGGAGATCATCGCCCGCGTAAAGGGCGCCTACGCGCCCGATCACGCCATTATGATCGGCGACGCGCCGGGCGACCGGAAGGCGGCGGAGGACAACGGCATCCTGTTCTTCCCGGTGCGGCCGCTGGATGAGATTCGCTCCTGGGAGGAGTTCCACAGCACGGTTATCGACAGCTTCCTTGCCGGCAGGTATGCGGGCGATGAGCAGCGGCGGCAGCTGGAACGCTTTTCCGGATGCCTTCCGGAAACGCCGCCCTGGATCGCGGCGGGCAAATGAACGCGCACAGAGCGGCGGGCGGCGGGCGCAGTGCGTCTGCCGCCCGCAAACAGCGCGCCAAGGAGGAGAAGGGATAGCGCATGGTTCTCAAAAAACTGGACGTCCACGTCCATGTACAGCTTGAGCACGAATATCCCGTCTACATGCGGCAGGGGGCAACGCCGCTGACATGCGATGAACTGCGGGAGATGTACGACCGGACCGGTGTGGAAAAGGGTCTTGCCCTGCCGGGCGTTTCGCCCGAGCATGGCAGCGATCAGCTGACCAATCGCGATGCGCGCCTCGCTGCGGCGCAGCATCCGGAAACGATCGGCTGGTGGTTCTGCAACATTGACCCGCGCTGGCTGACCAACAGCCCGGAGGCGGATCTGTCCATCCCCATGATGTATTACAAATCGCTTGGCGCAAAGGGCATCGGCGAGCTGACGGCCAACCTGCCGTTTGACGACCCGCTGATGGAGAACCTGTTTGGCCACGCGGAAAAGTGCGGCCTGCCCGTTCTGTTCCACATTGGCTTTCCGCACAACGATTATGGCGTCGTGGACGATCTTGGACTGCCGCGGCTGGAGGGCGCGCTGCACAAGTTCCCCAAACTTCCGTTCATCGCCCACAGCCAGAAATGGTGGTCGGAGATCAGCGGGGACAATACGGAGGCGCTTCGGGGCGCCCGGCCGCAGACGCCGGTCGCGCCCGGGGGCAGGGCGGTCGAGCTGCTGCGCAGCTGCCGGAATCTGTTTGGTGATCTGTCCGCCGCCTCCGGACAGAATGCCATCATGCGCGATCCGGCGTTTGGATACCGGTTCCTGGAGGAGTTTCAGGACAAGCTGTTTTTCGGAACGGATTACTGCTGCCGCGGCCAGCGCTTCATCCTCTCGGAGTTCCTGGACGAGGGCGTGGAGACGGGCCGCATCAGCCAAAAGGCATACAATAAGATCTGCCGCGAGAACCTGCTTGCGCTCGTTGGCGAATGACCGCAGCAGGAGCGCGGCCGGCTCTTGAGGGAGGATGACGACGGATGATCATAAAAAAACTGGATATCCATGCGCACGTGGTGCTGGAAAAGGAATATCCCTGCATGGGCCACGGGATGGAGATGGGGCTGACCTGCGGAGAGCTGCGCGGCATGTACGACAGGATCGGCGTGGAGAGGGGCGTTGCGCTTCCGCTCGTTTCCCCGGAACATATGTCGGACCAGTTCACGGTGCGCGACGCGCGCCTTGCTGCCGGGAAGTTCCCGGAAACGATCGGCTGGTGGTTCTGCAACATTGACCCGCGCTGGCTGACCAACAGTCCGGAAGCGGATCTGTCCATCCCCATGACGTATTACAAATCGCTTGGCGCAAAGGGCATCGGCGAGCTGACGGCCAACCTGCCGGTCGACGACCCGATGATGCACAACCTGTTCCGCCATGCGGAAAAGTGCGGCCTGCCCATTCTGTTCCATGTCGGGCAGCAGGGGGACGATTACGGGATTGTGGACGGCCTGGGCCTGCACCGGATCGAAGAGGCGCTGCAAAGATTCCCCAAACTCAGGCTGATCGGCCACAGCCACAAATGGTGGTCGGAGATCAGCGGAGACTGCTCATGGGAAAACCGCGCGGGAAATCCGAAGGGACCCGTCGTCCCCGGCGGCCGCGTGATCGAGCTCATGCGCAATTATCCCAATATGTATGCCGACCTTTCGGCAGGGTCCGGCGAGAACGCGGTCATGCGTGATCCGGCGTTCGGCTACCGGTTCCTGGAGGAGTTTCAGGACAAGCTGTTCTTTGGCGTGGACTACTGCACGGCCGGCAACTACCGTGAGCTGTCCCGCTTTCTGGACGAGGGCGTGGAGATG
>URSN01000031.1 GCA_900550525.1 uncultured Eubacteriales bacterium | reverse complement strand
ATCAGGCGGAGGGACCGAAAAGCAGACTGAGCCGCACCACTATGATGGTGCTGGCGGTGACCCTGCATAACATTCCGGAGGGAATGGCAGTCGGCGTGGTGTATGCAGGCTTTCTTTCGGGCAATACGCAGATTACCGCGGCAAACGTACTGGCGCTGTCCCTCGGCATTGCCATTCAGAATTTTCCCGAGGGGGCGATCATCTCCATGCCGCTCCGGGCAGAGGGGGAACGCAAGGGCCGAGCGTTTCTCGGCGGCGTGCTTTCCGGCGTGGTGGAGCCCATCGGCGCGGTGCTGACGCTTCTCGCGGCGCAGCTGGTGATCCCGGCGCTGCCGTATCTGCTGAGCTTTGCAGCGGGCGCCATGCTCTATGTGGTAGTGGAGGAGTTGATTCCGGAAATGTCGCAGGGGCGGCACTCGAATCTTGGAACGGTGTTCTTTGCTGTTGGGTTCAGTATCATGATGGTGCTGGATGTGGCACTGGGATAAGGAAGTAAATGATGATTTTAACCCTATGGCATACAACGAGTTGTTCGCCCTTGCCTTCGTTGCGCCCTATGTGGCAAGCGAAAAGAAAATTCCGCCAACGGCCGTGCAGGAAATGATGCGCCGCTCACTCTATCATATCAAGTGGTATTTTGCAAAGACCGACTTGAATACCGACAAGGGCAAGGCGGAGAACAAAAAGAGCGTTGTCAAATACGCCAAATGGTACACGCCCGAAAAGGAAGCGAAATACCCGACCTCCTTCAAGGTGGATTTTGTCGGGCAGCCGTATGAGGGTGCCTGTTACTACCGCATTACCCGCTGCCCGATTTGCATTTACACGGAGAAACTCGGTGTTTCCGAACTCATGACGTTGTTCTGCGAACTTGATGAAGTGATGATCACGCTTCAGCACGGCGTGCTGCACAGAAAACAGACGCTGGCGAATGGCGGAGAGTATTGCGACTACTTTATTACCGGAAACAGAGAATAAACGGAGAAGCTCGTATCGGTCAATAGCTGATACGAGCTTCTTTTCATATTTTTTAGATTGTGTTTCTTCAGACCTTCCATCCGGCAGCCTGCTTGCGCTCCACCACGAAGCGGCGGTAGAGCCCGTCAACAGCAACCAGCTCGTCGTGGGTGCCCTGCCGGACGATCTCACCGTGATCGACAACGAATATTTTGTCGGCATGGCGCACGGTTTTCAGCCGATGGGCAATCATGATGACCGTCTTATCATGGGTCAGCTCGGAGACGGCCTCCATCAGCTCTTTTTCATTTTCTGGGTCAACATTGGCAGTGGCTTCGTCCAGAATGATGATAGGCGCGTCCTTCATAATTGCCCGGGCGATGGAAATGCGCTGGCGCTCGCCGCCGGAAAGCGAGCTGCCTGCCTCGCCGATGACGGTGTCAAAGCCGTCCGGCAGTGCCATGATAAAGTCGCAGCACCGCGCCTTCTTTGCAGCGGCCTGCACCTCCTCCATGGAGGCATCGGGCTTTCCGAAGCGAATGTTGTTGGCGATGGTGTCCGAGAAAAGATAGGTCCGCTGGAACACGAAGGAGAAATTGCGGATGAGGCTGTCGTAGCTGTACTCCCGCACATCGTGCCCACCAAGGCTCACGCTGCCTGACTGCACGTCCCAGAACCGCGCCATAAGATTGCACAGCGTGGTCTTGCCGGAGCCGGAGGGGCCGACGATAGCAACAGTCGTTTTCTCCGGGATGGTCAGGGACACATCGTGCAGAATGGGCTTGCTGTCATAGGAGAAATCCACATGGGACAGGGTGATGTCCTCCCGTTCCGGCGAAAGCTCCTCCCCGTCAATGTCCATGGGTTCTACGCGCAGAATTGCGCTTGCCTTATCTACGCCGATGTCGATGGAGCGGAACAAAGCCGAAAAGCTTCCGGCGCTGTCCAGCTGCTCAAAGAGGATGAACGAGCAGATCAGCATCAAAAGGCAGTTTGTCAGCTCCATGGTGCCGCTGAAGTAAAAGACGATAGCGGCCGCGCAGACGGCAACGCCGGTGAGCTTGTTGACAACAAACTGCGCCAGCATATAAAGCACCGACGGGATCTCCATAGCAAAGGACGCCCTGCGGGCTTCCTCCACAGCGCCGTGTACCTGCGTGGCAGAGTCGTGGGTCAGGTCGAAATTCTTGACCTCGGCGATGCCCTGCACATATTCCAGCACCTTGGACACAAGGCGCTCATCGGCATTGAACTTCCGCTGGGAAAGGGTCTGCTCCGCCCGCTGCATGGCGGCGTTGACGGCAAAGAACAGCACCAGTCCCGTCAGTGTGATCAGCCCCATGCGCCAGTCAAAGAGGAACATCATCGCTGCGATGATGCCGGAGGTCAGAAAGCCGCGGGTCGTGACCATGACGACGCGGGTAGCCACATTCGCCATGTTTTCCATGGTGTTGGTGGTGACGGACGTGACCTCGCCCAGGCTATTGTCATTGAACCAGCCCATAGGCAGGTACCGCAGATGCTCCGCAATCTCAATCCGCTTGTTGGCGCAGGCGCGGTAGCCCGCACGGGTCTGGAGCATGGTGGCCTTCATGTTGATGGCGATGGTCACAATCAGAGACGCGACGATGATACCAAGGCTCGTCCAGAGTGTCGCCATGGTGACATTCTTTTGCAGCAGCGCCTGAATGACAATGGCAGCGGCAGGAATACGCATGGCGGAGCAGATGGCGCTGACCACGCCCAGCCAGATGGACGCCATAAACAGCCTGCGGTTGTCCACCCCGCAGAAGGCAAAAAATTTTTTCAGTGTCTTGAGCATTACGCCACCTCCCTGTCGTCTTTAACGCTGATGTGGGCTTCCCACATGGCTTGATAAAGCGGGCAGGAAGCAAGCAGCTCCGCCTGTGTGCCGGTGGCTTCGATCTTGCCTTGATTGACAACAATGATCTGATCGGCATTGGCGATGGTAGACAGCCGGTGGGCAATGACCAGCAGCGTCTTGCCCCGCACCAGCCTTCCCAGTGCCGACTGGATGACCGCCTCGTTTTCCGGGTCTGTATAGGACGTTGCCTCGTCGAGAATGACGATCGGCGCGTCCTTCAGCATGGCACGGGCAATGGAGATGCGCTGCCGCTCACCGCCGGACAGGTGTCCGCCGGACGCACCGCATACGGTCTGATAGCCGTTCTCCAGCCCCATGATGAACTCGTGGCAGCCGCATTTCTTCGCGGCGTCAATGACCTCCGCATCGGTCGCGCCCTTTCTGCCCATGCGGATGTTGTCCATCACCGAAAGGTCAAAGAGATAGTTGTCCTGGGATACATAGGCGATGCGCTTCGTGCACTCCGCCAGCGGCAGCGTACGGATGTCCACGCCGCCCAGCTTAATTGTGCCGTCCTTTACATCCCACAGGGAGGCGATAAGCCGGGCGATGGTGGACTTTCCGCTGCCGGAGGGGCCCACAAGAGCATTGACTGTCCCCGGGGCAATGTGCAAATTGACTCCGTGCAGTACTTCTTTATCGTGATAGGCAAAGCGGACGTCTTTCAGCTCGATGGAGTTGTTGGACGGCAGCCTTTCCGCCGTCCTTGGACGCTGCATATCCTCTCCGGACAGCACCTCCGCCACCTCACTGACTATGGTCTTGACCTGTGCAATGTCGTCGGTGTAGGAGAAGGCGGTAATCAGCGGCTGCATAACACCGAAGGAAAGCACGATGACTGCCAGAAATGTTTCTGCCGACAGTGTGCCGTGCATATAAAGGAGACAGCCCTCCGGCAAGATGCCGAGAAGCGTTGAAGGGAGTATCGCCATTCCGGCTACCTGCCCGAAGAGGCTGCCCCGCATCCAGTCGATGAAGCAGTCTGCCCCTTCCTTTGCGGCGGAAACGAACTTTGCGTAGCTGGTCTTAGACTGCCCGAAGGCCTTGATGACCTCAATGCCGCTGATGTATTCCACAGCCGTGTCGTTGAGTGCCTTCGTCGCGGTGACTGTGCGCTGGAACTTCTCGTGATAGCCGCTGAACATGGACATAAAGCAGCCAATGCCCAGCGGAACGACGATCAGCATGGAAAGCCCCATGCGCCAGTCCTCGAGGAACAGCAGCACCAGCACCGCCAGCGCGCCCACGATATTGGCCGTCATCTCCGGCAGCAGGTGGGCAAGGGTGGTTTCGATGGAATCGACCCGCTCGACGATGATGTTCTTATACGAGCCGGAGGAACGATCCAGCACCGTACCCAGCGGCAGCGTCGCTAGCTTGTCCAGCAGCCGGACGCGGGTATTGGCCAGCACATGGAACGTCGCATGGTGGGAGAGAGAGGTGGACACGCTGTGCAGCACATAGCGCAGCACCCAGAAGCCCGCCATCCACGCGCAGAACGTCAGGCAGTACGTCAGCTCCGCCGTGCCGTTTACCAGTGCGGTGATGAGCCGGATGATGATAAAATACGGAATAAGCGAGCAGGCGACGCCCAGCAGTGCCGTAAGGACGCTCAAAGCGTACTCGCCGTACCGCCCTTTTGCCAGCTCTGCCAGCCACGAGGCGGCGGAGCGATTTGGCTCAATTTCTTTCATGGTGAGCTCCTTTCGACTGCATTACGCAGCAAGGTGCTTTTTCACGATCCGCTTGCCGATCATTGCGCCGATAAAGGCCGCCACGATCACACCGACCACCAGCGCCACAGACACCCAGGACTGCAGCATCTGGGATGCGGCAAGAATGGCGTCCTGACGGCCATCAGTGACCATCTGATCCGCCATAGCCTTGGCAGCGATCGCATAGGGAATGATGGTGCTGCCGAAGGCAGCCAGTACCTGATTGATGACATAACTGACGGTCAGAGCTTTCGCATTGCCGTAGCCCATCTTCCACAGCAGCAGCTCGGCAATGACACCTGAGAGAATAAAGAGGATGATGTACGGCGGGTATCCGCCCATAATGGCACGGACGATACTGTAAATCAGGATCGCACCGGGCTTTTTCACCTTCGTGCCGATGATGAAGTAGACGATGCCCTCCAGCAGGGCGAAAAATACCGGCATCAGAATGATGGTAATGGGCGTTGCGTACAGGACGGAGCTGGCAAAGAAAATGACCACATTGATAAGGGCCAGCAGGACAACGGTGATGATGTCCTTGACTTTCAGTTTATTGGGGTTTGCAGTACTCATGGTAAAGACTCCTTTTTGAATGAAATATAGTTGAACGTCGCAGAGACGGCGATCACAGGATAAGGCCGGCGGCGATCGATGCTGCCAGCAGGACGCAGAACACAACATCCCACGCAGAAAACCGAAGCGACAGATAGTTGCTTTTGCGGCGGGTTAAGTCGATGCCCCGTGTTTCGGCGGAGGCGGACAGCGTCTCGGCGATGCGGATAACGCGCAAAGCCATCGGCACGGTCAGTATTTCGATATAGGATGACAGCGCTCGCAGCTTCTGAAGCGGCGATGTGAACGCGCCCCGGGTGCGGATGGATTGCCGCAGCAACTTCATGTCTCCCGACAGAACGGGGAAGAAGCGGAAGATCACTGCCACGATCATGATAAATCGCTCCGGCAGGTGCAGATTTCGCAGCGCTGCCAGGGTGCGGCTGGCTTCATTTCGTCCAATCAGCGTCCGCATGGAAATGCCGATGGCGATGATGCGCGGGAACAGCACTAACATAAAGGAAAACACCGTTCCCGGCAGCAGAGCGTTTGCCGCCCACAGCAGCCCAAAGCTCATCCCGCCTGCCAGCGCCGTTCCGAGCCAGCCGTCCGCTGCGGTCAGCAGGATCAGTGCCGCATATGCGGCATAAACTAAGTGGTTGTTGGATGTGGAGATCACGACCAGCAGGACCAGCCAGTAAAGCAGCTTCGTTGCCGGGTGGAATCGTTCTTTATGCTGTTTTTTCGCAGGAGCATCGGAAGGATGGAAGCGCTCCATATATTGCCGTACCGCTTGCAGATCTCGTTCCGAATGAACGGGAAATTCTGCCTCTGCATGTCCATCCGACAGCCCAATGCAGCGGTCACACGCACCTGCAATCAGTTCAAGGTCGTGGGTGATGATGAGAACAGTCTTTTCCTTCCGCATCTCCCGGATCAGCGCCGCGCACCGCTCCAGACTTTCCGCGTCCTGTCCTGCTGTCGGCTCGTCCAGTATGACGATTGGCTTGTCGGATAAATACGCCATCATCAGCGTCAGACGCTGCATCTGCCCGCCGGAGAGGGAGAAGGGATGCCGGTCGCGGCAGTCCCACATATCCATGCGTTTGAGAAGCGCATCCGTCTTCTGCTCAAATTTCGGCGTAACCTTGTGTCCATATTGCAGCTCGTGCAGGACGGAGCCTGTGAAGAACTGGAACTCCGCCTCCTGTAGGATGAACAGCACTTGCTTTTGCAGCTGCTTTGGATTTTGCGGCTTTCCGAAAAGCATTATCCTGCCGCCGGAGGGGCGGTAAAGCCCTGCAATCAGCTTGCCGATGGTCGTTTTGCCGCAGCCGTTTGCGCCCACAAGGCCGACGATCTCATGCTCACGGACGGAAAAGCTGACACCAGAGAGGGTATCTCCGGCCTTCCTGCCGTATGTATAGCAGACATCTGAGACGGCAAGCGCCGTCGGCGCGGTTTTCGGCAGCGGCTCTTTCTCCGGCACGGTGATCTCCGCAAGGTCGAGCGTGCGCAGAGAAAGTGCTTGTCTCTGCTCCGCCGAGAACGCCTTTGCCTCTGTGGCAGTGTATTTCCCTTTGATCTCGCCGTCTGTCATGACCCAAAATTCGTCGGCAATATCCGCAAGATAATAGAGCCGGTGCTCACTGAGCAGCAGCGTTTTGCCCTGCTTTTTCAGGGCAAGCAGAATCTCTTTTAACTGCTGCGTGGCGGCGAAGTCCAGATTGGCCGTGGGCTCGTCCAGCAGAAAAATATCTGTGTCCATTGCCCACGCGGACAAGATGGAGATGAGCTGTCGCTCGCCGCTGGACAGTTCGTAGACATTGCGATCCTTCAGCCGCTCCAGATGAAAGATCCGGAAGGCCTCCTCCACCCGCCGTCGGATTTTATCTTGCGGCAGACCGTGATTTTCAAGACCGAAGGCCACTTCATTGGAGCTGTTTACGGTAAAAAACTGACTCCGCGGATCCTGAAATACCGAGGCGGCCAGTTCGCCGATTTCGCCGATACTCATCCCGGCGGTGTCCTGCCCGTTCAGGCGGCAAAAGCCATTTAGCTCTCCCTCATAAAACTGCGGTATCAGTCCGTTGATGCACCGCAGCAGCGTGGATTTTCCGCATCCGCTGCCTCCGCAGAGCACCACGCAGCGTCCCGCCGGGATGCCGCCGCCGACCTGTCGGAGGATGGGCAGCTTTGCCTCCGCATATTGGAATTCAAATTCAAAATCTATCATCGCAAACTCTTTTCTTATTAGTTAGCCGGCTCTAACCAACAGTCGTAAGAAACGGACGGATGGACCGTCCGAATCAAATTTTCGGATTTATTGCAAGGTATCGCATAGCTGCCGCCAGCCAGCGTTGGTGAAATCAAGGACTGCCTGTAAGCAGGTAAGCATTCTGCCTTCCTCCATATGCTGATCCAGCAGCTGGCGGAAGTACCAGAACTGTGAGCCCATCAAAAGACGGATCGCATCGGCATTTGGCGCTTTTCCATAGATATGTGAAAAGAACTCTACCGTTTGTTCCGCTTTACGGTTCATCAGTTCATGCAGCACGGTTTCAATGGAGCTGCCATCGCTGCGGCAGAAAAATAAAGTGCAGTCATTGCAGTGCTCGGTCAGCAGTTGAAAATATACCTGTTCTTCGGCGTTTATGGCGCGGAGGATATCCTCCGGCTGCGCGCTGCACTTTGCTTTTTCGTATTCTTCTGCGACGGGGGTAAAGAGAACCTGCATCGTCTCAAAAAAATCCTGAAGCAGACTGGCAAACAACGCGTCTTTGTTTTTGTACCTTGTGTAGATCGCTCCTGTGGTGACACCGGCTTTTTCGGCGATCTTGTGCAGAGAGGCTTTCTGAAAGCCGTAAGCAAGAAATTCCGAATAAGCAGCCTGAATGATCCCATCATCCATGGAGTGATCCCTATTGGCCATGTGTTGACCTCCCCAAATTACGATAACGGCATAATCGATAACGGTGCTATCATAACATCTATTTCACTGTTTGTCAATGAGAAGTCTGAAATGAAGCAACAACAAATCTCGTCTCTTTTTGGTTTTTTCTTTCATAAAAACCAACCAAATAGAGGTCTGTCCTCATCCGTTAGATTGTTTTCAGTAAAATGACAGTATCACAAAAGGTCCCCAAAATAAGCATCCCAAACAGCATAAAAATGAGCCATTGTCAGCACCTGAAATAACCGCTACCATTAGTTTGTCCAAGACTAATGAGGTGGCAGAAAGGTGCTAAGAATGGCTCGAATCAAGTATATCAAAGATTTCTACGAACAATTTACCCCTCGATTTCTGTGCCACCTTGGAATTTGAAGGTCATTCGTCCGTCGGCGTGAACGGTCACTGTGTCAATAGTGGTCAACCAGAGTTTTTTGTCAAACTCGGCGAGGATATCCAGTTCCTGCACCTCAAACATAAATGCTCCGATGGCTTCTGCCTGGGCTTCCCGTGCAGCTTTTGTAGTGCGGAGCTGTTCGAGCCGTGCCTTGGCTTTTTCATACCGCTCCACAAACCCATTGTACCTCTGTAGTTTAACGAATACTCCAGTAATTCAACGATTACTCGGCTGTTTAACGATTACAGCGGAACAAAACGCCTCAATCCGCGCAAAAAGCACGAAACCCCGCCGCATAATTGCTCTGCAGCGGGGTTCACTTATGTGCTGAAACGGTCGAAAAGCCTTATTTCAAGCGGTTTTCGGGAGTAGAAAAAGTCCACCGTAATTCTATCAAAATTACGGTGGACTTATGGCGGAGAGAAAGGGATTCGAACCCTTGATACGGTTCCCCGTATACACGATTTCCAGTCGTGCGCCTTAGACCAGCTCAGCCATCTCTCCGGGTCCGCAAGCTATCTTACACCATTCCCGTGCATTTTGCAAGACGTTCCCGGTCATTTTGCGGGACATTCTTTGCCCCGCGCCGCGTTTGGGGCACTCTCCCGCCTGCAAAGACGCGGCCGTGCAGTCCCCCGGCCCGGATGCGGCGCCTCCCCTGCGCCCGCAGGGACGCGGCAAAGGCTGCGCGGCGGTGCGGCAGACGTTCCCGCCCGCGCGGCAAGCTCCCTCAAGCCCTGCGCCGGGAACGGCCGCAACGGTAAACGGGGCGGCCAAAGCCGCCCCGTTCA
This sequence comes from uncultured Eubacteriales bacterium, assembly GCA_900550525.1. GTDB lineage: Bacteria > Bacillota > Clostridia > Christensenellales > CAG-138 > Aphodomorpha > Aphodomorpha intestinavium. The sequence goes on along the minus strand of URSN01000031.1, from coordinate 7,982 downwards.
CCTCAAAGCTCTCTTCCCAGGCCGGTGAACGCAAGCAAGCGGTGCGGCGGACGTTCCCGCCCGCGCGGCAAGCTCCCTCAAGCCCTGCGCCGGAAACGGCCGCAACGGTAAACGGGGCGGCCAAAACCGCCCCGTTCCGATAAACAAACGTGACTCAGTTGAGCGCGTCCTTGAGCGCCTTGCCGGCCTTGAAGGTGGGCGCCTTGGAGGCGGGGATGTCGATCTCCTTGCCGGTGAGCGGGTTGTGGCCCTTGCGCGCCGGGCGGCTCTTGGCCTCAAACACGCCGAAGCCGACGATCTGGACCTTCTCGCCGCTCTTGAGGGTTTCCTCGATGGTGCTGACGACGGCGTTCACGGCCTTCTCGGCATCCTTCTTGGAGAGGGCGCTCTTCTCGGCAACGTTCGCAATGAGTTCGGTTTTGTTCATTTATCTGACCTCCATAGTTTTTTTGCCGGTGCTAATTGTATCAGCCTTGTCCTGCAAAGGCAAGTACTTTTTGAAAAAACTTACGATTTCCCGACAGGTTTCCCACATTTTACCTCATCCCAGACGGCGTCCTGTTCGGCGAGGGTCATGTCCTCCAGCCGCCGGCCCGCGGCAAGGGCCGCCTGTTCCATGCGGCGGAACCTGTCGATGAACTTGTCCGTGGCGGCGGCCAGGGCGAACTCCGGCTCGATGTGCAGCAGCCGCGCCACGTTCACCACGGCAAAGAGCAGGTCGCCCACCTCCTCCGCCGCGCTGCCGTCGCCCGCCATCGCGCGCGAGAGCTCCTCCGCCTCCTCGCCGATCTTGTAAAACGCGTCGCCGGCGCTGTCCCAGTCGAACCCGACGGCCGCCGCGCGCTTTTGCACCTTGCGGCTGCGCAGCAGCGCCGGGAAGTTCTTCGGCACGCTTTCGAGCACGTCCGCCTGCGACTGCTGCTTCTTCTCCACCTTTTTGAGCGCGTCCCAGTTTTTGAGCACCTGCTCGGACGTATCCGCCCGCACGCTGCCAAACACGTGCGGGTGGCGGTAGACGAGCTTCTGCACAAGGCCGGTGGTCACGTCGCGCGCGGTGAAGCGCCCCTGCTCGCGGGCGATCTCCGCATGGAAGGCGACCTGCAGCAGCACGTCCCCCAGCTCCTCGGCCAGGTCCACGTCGTCCCCGCGGTCGATGGCGTCCATCGCCTCATAGCATTCCTCAAGAAGCGATTCCTTAATCGTTTCGTGCGTCTGCTCGCGGTCCCACGGGCAGCCGCCCGGCGCGCGCAGGCGGCGCAGCACGCTCAGCAGCTCGTCAAAGCCGTAGCGCTCCAGCTTTTCAAACGGCGCGGCGGGCACATACGCCACGGTCGTGGGGCCGTAGCGCTTCTGCCGGTCCAGCTCGCACAGCGGCACGGCGCGGCGGGAAAACGCGCCGTCCTCCCCCATTTCGGATACGAACGCCTCCCACCCGTCCGGGAAATACTCCAGCAGGCGCAGCTTGACCTCGCCGGCGAGCAGGCGGGAATCCAGCTCCTCGAGCAGCAGCTCCTCGCCCGGGTCCAGCCGCTCCGGCAGGGCGTTGGCGCACAGGCGGCGCGCGGCCACGCGCTCCGGGAACGCGGCGAGCCCCAGCGGCACGCCGGGCAGCTCGTCGAGCCGGGCGCGGCCGCCTGCAGCCTGCGTGAGCGCGGCGATGAGCGCATCCGGCGCGCCGGTCACCGCCAGCGTGCAATCCCCCGCGTCAAGCAGGCGCGCGGCCACGGCGGCGGCGAGCGCGTCAAAATCCTCCGCCGCGTCGAACAGGGCGTCGAGCGCCGTATGCGGCAGCCCCGCCTCCAGCACCGGCCGCGCGCACGGATGCTGCGCGCTGAGCAGGAACAGCCTGTCCGCCGCGCGCAGGCGCTCCCAGGCGGCCTGCGTGAGCGTGCGCGGCGTGGACAGCGGTACGATATGGATGGTTTGCATGATGGGTCAGCCCTCCTACTTGCAGGGGTGATGGGCGGCGCTCACCCGCGCGCGCCCTCCTTCGGCCGCGCGCCGTAGAGCAGGCGGCTCAGCCGCGCGCCGCCGGGGATGCGCGCAAGATCCTCCGCGCTGAACATGCGCAGCAGCAGCACCAGCGCGCCGTAGACCAGCACGCCCACGCCCACGGAGAGGAGCGTGGTGAGCGAGGTGGAGCCGAGCACATACGAAAGCGCCGCCTCCGCCAGGAAGGTCACGCCGCCCATGAGGAGCGAGGCCAGCAGCGGCTTGCCGAACAGATCCCACACGTTGAGCCTGAGCCGCGCCAGGCGCACCAGGTAGAACAGGTCCAGCAGCCCCGCCACGGCGTAGCACGCGACGGTGGCGATGGCCGCGCCGTCGATATTGATCGCCGGGTCGTGCATGAGCGCGAGCATCAGCGCGACCTTGGCCGCCGCGCCGAGCGCGAGGTTGATCACCGGCACCTGCTGCTTGCCAAGGCCCTGGATGACGCCCGTGAGCGTCTGCACGAGCGAGAGGAACACCACGCCGACGGACGAGATGCGCATGAGCGACGCGGCGATGGCCAGCCGGTCGGGCGTGATGTCGTAGAGAAAATCGATCACCTGTTCGCTGAGCACGAACAGGCCGGCCGCGCACGGCAGGCCGACGATCATGGACAGCTTGATGGCCGTGACGGAGATGCTGCGCACGCTGCCGATGCTGTGCCGCCGCCGCGCCGCGCTGACGGCCGGCACGAGGCTCATCGCCAGCGACGTGGTGAGCACCGCGGGCATGTTGATAACGGTCGTCACGTTCGTGCGCAGCGCCACATAGCGCAGGTTCGCCTCCGCATCGGAAAAGCCGATGTCGCGCAGCGTGCTGACGATGAGCACGCTGTCGATGATGCCGGTCATGGGCATGATCGACGCGCCGATGGTCACGGGCACCGCGATGGCCAACAGCGAACGGATGACCCCCTCCTCCTGCGCCGCGGCCCGCGCCGCCGCCATATCCGGCAGCATGCGCCGCCGCCGCACATAGAACAGCGCGATCACGGCAAGGGCGAGCAGCTCCGAGAGCGAGATGCCCAGCAGCGCGCCCATGGCCGCGTACTCCAGCCCCATCGGCAGGAGCTTTGCCGCAAAGAACAGCCCCGCGACGAGCTTGACCACCTGCTCCACCAGCTGCGACACGGCCGTGCCGCTCATGCATTGCAGGCCCTGCAGATAGCCGCGGTAGGCGCACATGACGGAGACGAACAGCAGCGCCGGCGCGAGCGCGCGGAACGAGAGCACCACGCCCTCGCCCACCTCCACGAGCGAGGCGAACCACCCGGCGCCAAAGAACATGATGAGCGTTGTGACCAGACCGATGCCGACCAGCAGCGCCTGCGCCCTGCGGAACACGCGCCGCGCGCCCGCATGGTCGCCCATGGCGACGCGCTCGGCCACCATGCGCGAGATGGCCGTCGGGATGCCGGCGGAGCTGACCACGAGCAGCCAGGAATAGTACGGATACACCGCCTCGTAATACGCCATCCCGTCCTCGAGCAGGTTGTACAGCGGGATGCGGAACAGCGCGCCGATGACCTTGCAGACAAGCCCTGCAAGCCCCAGGATGGCCGCGCCGCGGACGAACGATCTTTTCTGCTCGCTCTTCATAGGGTAGAGTATACCAAATTTTTCAGGAAAGTACCATCCCCAGCGTCAAGATCCCCACGTTCTCCCGGTAGATCTCCGGCAGCTGCGCAAGCGGCAGCGGGTTCTGCCCCCGCCCGGCTTCGATGGTGCAGCCGGGGCGGTTGTAGGCGAGGATGAACCAGTCCTTGTAGCCGGCAAAGCCGGAGCTGTACGGCGTATCCTCCACAAGATAGCCCGACGCGCCGGCGAACGCCTCCGCGATGCGGCGGCCGCCCGGCGGCTCCTCATCGAGATACTTCCAGTAGATCACGCCGCCCTGCGTGTGGTAGGAGAGCGTGAGAAGAAAATCGTGCGCCTGCGTAAACGCCGCCATGGCCCGGTTCTCCGGCTCGGCAAGCGGGGCGCTGCCCACATAGTCGCGCGGGCCGGGGCGCGTATACCCCTGGCCGTACTTGATCGCGCGCGCCTGCTCCCACCCGGCCGGATAGCCGAGGTTCAGGTCCGTGCCGGCGATGTTGGCCTTCCAGCCGGAGGGGAACGGGATATCCGGATAGAATGTGGAGAGGGCGCGCGCCTGCTCATAGGCCGCGTCCTCCGGGCGGATGCCGCCGGTCACGAGGTCCACCCCGTCCGGATTGACCAGCGGCACGAGGAAGAGCGACGCGCGCGCATACAGCGTGCGCGCGTCCCCCCCGCCCCCCTGCCCGCCGGCGGCATAGGCGGCGGCATACTCCTCCAGATAGCGCAGCAGCACCGGCGCGGTGATCCACTCGTTCCCATGGTGCGCGGCGTTGTAGCAGACCTCCCGCGCCCCCTCGCCGATGCGCACGGCCATGATCTCGCGCCCGAGCACCGAGGAGCCGATGGTCTGCCGCGCGAGGAACGGGTAGCGCGCGGCGAGCCCGTCGAGCAACAGCGACACGAGCGCATACGTATAGCTTACCTCAAACGGCACCAGCGCAAAGCCGAGCGGGACGACGAGCTGCGCGCCGACGGGCACGGCTTCCGCCTGCACGGACGGGTTGGCCGCGGCGATGGCGGCGGCGCTCGTGCCGTAGCGCGCGGCCAGGGAGAAGAACGTATCCCCCGCGCGGGCGACATGGACGGTATAGCCCGCCAGATACGGGAACAGGCGCGCCCACGTCAGCCGCCCCACGACCCCGTCCGCCGCCAGCCCGCCCGCGCGCTGGAAACGCGTGAGCGCCGCCTGCGTGCGCCAGCCGAACAGGCCGTCGATATTGCCCGGGTCGTACCCGGCGCGCCGCAGCGCCAGTTGCAGATACTCCACCATCGGGCCGCTGCTGCCATAGCGCAACACTTCCAAAAATGACCCCTCCCGCTCGCCTCGTTTCCCCCCGTTGCGGCAACTCCCGTCAGGGGGGAACGCTATACTATAGTGCGCGGCCGGGCCGGTTAGAACCGCGCGGGCGGCCCGAAGGCCGCCCGCATCCGCCATCGCCCGCGCCGGCGGGATCAATGCCCGGCGGGCGGCGCAGCGCCAAGGCGCGCCAGCAGGCAGACGAGCGCCGCGCACAGCAAAAACGCGGCGCACCAGAGCAGGAATCCCCGCGGCCGCAGCGCCATGCCGCGCCGGCACCGCCGCTCCAGCAGCGCGCCAAGCGCCAGCGAAAGCAGCGACACGCCGCACCAGATCGCCCACCCGCAGTGGCCGTGCCCAAGCGCCGCGCCGCCCGGGACCGGACCGAACGCCTCCCCCAGCAGCAGGCCGAGCAGGCACCCGGCCAGCGCCGCGAGGGACAGCCGGGGCGCGCCCAGCAGCGCCGGCAGCACGGACGCCGCGAACGATGCAAGCAGCAGCCGCCTGCTGAGCAGCCAGCCGAACAGATAGCCGCCCGCGGCCGGGTCGTCGCGCCCGAACAGCACCTCCAGCACGGTGCGCTGCGAAAGATTGCCGTCGGCCAGCCGGCCGGCAAGATACAGCAGCAGATAGGCGCCCGCGACGGCGAGCGCCAGCGCGCCGCGGCGCTTCCACCGCGCCCGCCGCGCCCGGATGCGCGCCTCCTGCGCCGCACGCGCCGCGTCCGCGCCGTCCGCCCCCGTCCCCGCGCGCGGCAGCAGCAGATCGACCGTCGTGCCCAGCGCCTGCGCCAGACGGAACAGATGCGCCGCGCCCGGCGCGGCCCGCCCGGTTTCCCACTTGGTCACGGCCTGCCGGCTGACGCCGACCTGCCCGGCCAGCTGCTCCTGCGACAGGCCGCAGCGCACGCGCTGCGCACGGATGCGCGCGCCCAGTTCCCCGTCCATGGCGTCCGCGCGCCCGGCTCCCTCCGCCGGCGCGCAGCCGTCCCGCTCCCGCGCCGCGTCCGCCGCGCGTCCGTCCTGCCTGCACATGTGCCTCACCTCGCCTCCATCATACCGGATGCGCCGCGCCCGATACAAGCAGCTTTGCGCAACCTGCGGTTGCCAAAGCGAAAAATTCCGAACGGCCGGACAAAAAATCTGCAAAAAAACGCGCCGCACGGCGGCGGCGCAGCAATTCATCCCCCTCTCCTGCGGCGGCGCAGCAGAAGCAGGACGCAGCCCGCCGCGCAGGCGGCGGCCGCAAGATACGGCGATGCGCGGGCCGTCTCCGCGGATGCGTCCTGCGCCGCCGGCGCGTCCTCCCCGGGCGTGGGCGACGGCGCTGCAGCGGGCTCGTACGCCTCGACCGACCGCGACGCCAGCAGCGGCGCGCTAAAGAGCGTCCGGCCGCGCAGCGTCACGTTGAGCGTGCCGAACGCCTCCCCCTCGAAAACGGGCGCCTCAACCCGCGCCGCATCCGGCGATGGCTCCAGCGAGAGCTGCGCCGCGCCGCTGCGGACGGCCTCGATATCCGTCCGGCGCATGAACGCCGTCCGGCCCCACAGGTCCGCAACGAGCGCCAGCCGCCCCTGACCGGCGTCGGACGGGCAGGCGTTTTCCGCGCGCGCGTCCAGGCGGACCTGCGCGCAGCCGAGCGCCTCCGCCGTGGCGGGCGCGTACAGCAGCTCATACGCCCTTTCGAACAGGCCTTTCGCGTCGGCAAAGCAGCGGTTTTCCAACCAGCCCCTGCTGCGCTTCTCATCGCGCGCGCCCATCAGGGAAGCGATCAGCACGGCCCCGTCCCGCTCCGCGACGGCGACCAGGCATTTGCCGCCCACGGTGGTCGTGCCCGTTTTCCCGCCGATCGCGTATTCATAGTAATAGGAGGACGTCTCCGGGTCGGAGATGAGCCGGTTGGAATTGACCAGATGCAGCTCGTGCCGGCGCACGCCGTTGGCGGGCACGGTGTATTCGGCCGCGGAGACGATCTGCCGGAACGTCCCGTTGCGCATCGCATAGGCCATGAGCCGCGCCATGTCGTGCGCGGTGGAGGTGTAGCCGCTGCGGTAGACGCCGCTGGGCGCAGCAAAGCGCGTATCCTCCATGCCGAGCGCCGCCGCCTTCCCGTTCATCAGCGCCGCAAAGTCCTCCGCGCTGCCGGCCAGATGGCCGGCGATGGCGAGGGCCGCGTCGTTGGCGGAGACCAGCATCAGCCCGTAGAGCAGGTCGCGCATCGGCAGCGACTCGCCGCGCACGAGGCCCATGCGCGAATTGCTCCCGCCCAGCCGGGCCGCCTCGTCCGGCACGGCGACGGCGGCGCTGAGGTCGCCGGCCATCTCGATCGCCAGGATGCAGGTCATGATCTTGGTGGTGCTCGCCGGGATGATGGGCGCGTCCGGATTTTTTGCATAGAGCGGCGTCTCCGGGTCGCTCGCGTCGATGAGGACGCAGCCGCGCGCGAACACCGTCCGCTCCAGGTCCTCATCCGTAAGCGCCGCCTGCGGCGGCTCGCCGGCCGCTTCCTTCCCCCCCCGGAGGCGAGCGCAGCCGGCGGGGCGCAGCACAGCAGCAGCCCGGCCAGCCATGCGGCGAGCGGCCTCATCAGGCGTTTTTTCAGCTCCATCCCAATCCCTCCGGTACGACCCGTGCGCGCCGCGCGGGCGGCTGTCGTTTACTGACATTATAACAGCCGCGCCGCCCGGCGGCAACAATTTGGCGCGGCCGGTGCATCCGCCCCGGCCGCGCCCTGAGAGGCTGGCCGTAACCGATCAATAGGTCGGGTACCACTGGTCCTGCGGGATGCCCGCGGCCAGATTGTCCTGGATGTACTGGAGCGGCTCAGGATCGCCGTCGTCATAGGAGACTTCGGTCAGGTCCGGGTCCTCCGCGTCCTTCATGGAGATCTCGTTGCTGGCAAAGCCGTCGGCGTTGGGCGTGAACAGGTCGATGTCGGGAACGGTCATGTCCGTGCCGTCCTCATAGACCACATAGACCTCGTAGCTCTCCGCGCGCGGACGGATGAAGAAGCCGAACGTATACAGCCCGCCCTTGCCGCTGAGCCACAGGTCGACGGGGTTGCCCTCCTCGTCCACCAGATACGGCACCATGTTG
>URSN01000030.1 GCA_900550525.1 uncultured Eubacteriales bacterium | reverse complement strand
CAACTCCAACTATACCCGATGCGTCCCTATCCTTCTTCTCTTTTTTCCTCCTGTCCAAGATGTATTGTATACCTACATGGAGTGCGCGGCAGGCGCGGCGGGAGGGGGTTTACAAGCGGGGGCGGTTATGATATAATACAGCGATCACATTCGAGAAAGGATCCGGTTGGGCCCGCATGGACGACGACAGTAGCGACGAAAACGGCGCTGCCATCGGTATAAAACGCATACGGAACACGGCCCGGCATGGCCTGCCCGCGGGAGCGCCCGCGTGCGGCGCATGCTTTTTTGCTGTGCGCGTTTTCCCCTGCGCGTCCTGCCGGAGGCGGAAAGCAGGAAAACAGAATTGAAAGATTCCGTATGGCTGGCGCTGCTGATGCAGCTCATCCTCCTCATATGCAACGCGGTTTTTGCGTGCGCGGAGATCGCGGTGATCTCGCTCAACGACAACCGCCTGGCCAAGCTGGCGGCCGAGGGCGCCAAGCGCGCCGTGCGCCTGGCGCGGCTGACGAACCAGCCGGCGCGCTTCCTGGCGACGATCCAGGTGGTCATCACGCTCTCGGGCTTTCTCGGCAGCGCGTTCGCGGCGGAAAACTTCTCCGACGGGATCGTGGACTGGCTGGTCGGCCTGGGCGTGGGCATCCCGCGCGGCACGCTCGACACCATCACGGTGACGCTGATCACGCTGGTGCTCTCCTACATCACGCTGATCTTCGGCGAGCTCGTGCCAAAGCGCGTCGCCATGCGCAACGCGGAGAAGCTCTCGCTCGCCATCTCGGGGCTGATGACGTTCATCTCGAAGCTGTTCGCGCCCATCGTGTGGCTGCTGCCGGTCTCGACCAACGCCGTGCTGCGCCTGCTCGGCATCGACCCCAATGAGAAGGACGAGGAGGTCAGCGAGGAGGAGATCCGCATGATGGTGGACGTCGGCAGCGAAAAGGGCGTGATCGACGAGGAAGAACAGCGGATGATCCAGAACGTGTTCGAATTCGACGACCTGGCGGTGGAGGAGTTCGCCACGCACCGCACGGACATGGTCGTGCTCTGGGAGGACGAGAGCGTCGAGCAGTGGAACCAGACCATCCGCGAGAACCGCCACTCGCTCTACCCGGTGTGCGGCGAGACGGCGGACGACGTGATCGGCATCCTCAACGCCAAGGACTATTTCCGCCTGGAGGAGCGCACGCGCGAGAACATCCTGCGCGAGGCGGTGCGCCCGGCGTATTTCGTGCCGCAGAGCATCCGCGCGGACGTGCTGTTCCGCCAGATGAAGAAAACGCGCAACCACTTTGCCGTCGTGCTGGACGAATACGGCGGCGTGCAGGGCATCGTGACGATGAACGACCTGCTCGAACAGCTCGTGGGCGACCTGGACGACGACGCCGCCATGCCGGAGGAGCCGGCCGAGATCGAGCAGCTCGACGAGGGCACGTGGCGCATCCAGGGCGGCGCGGCGCTCGACGACGTGGCCGAGCAGCTGGGCGTGGAGCTGCCTACGGAGGAGTACGATACGTTCGGCGGCTTCATCTTCGGCACGTACGGTTCCGTGCCGGACGACGGCTCGCAGTTTGAGATCGACGCGTGCGGGCTGCACATCAAGGTGGTGGAGATCGCCGAGCACCGCATCGAGCAGGCGCTCGTGTGCCGCACCGGCGCGGCGGACGAGGCGGGCGGCCAGGCGCAGCAGTCCTGACCGGGCGCAGCGGCGGGCAGGGGGTTCCCCTGCCCGCCGCCATTGGGCCGGCCGGGGCGGGCAAGATGAGAAGAAAAACCAAAAGATGCGCCAACAGTTGCGCATGACGAATTTTGTGTGATATAATATCCGGGTATATATGGCGAATGCGCTGCGCGGAGGAGTCCTGAGATTGAAGCCCGCTGCGATACTGGATATTGGAAGCTCAAAGGTCGTGTGTCTGTGCGGCAGTTCCATCCACAGGGATGGTATCCTGGTACACGGGGTCGGCATATGCGATTACGCGGGCTTTGAGGAGGGCGAGTTCTCGGACATGGCCTCGCTGGGCGAGGCCGTGCTCAACGCCATCGAGCAGGCCGAGCAGCAGAGCTGCCAGCGCATCCGGGAGGTCGCGCTGGCGGTGCCCGCGCCGTTTGTCAAGCTGCTCACCACGCGGGCGACGCTGCGCATCGCCTCGCGCAGCGGGCGCGTCTCGGTGCAGGACGTGGACGATGTGATCTCCATGTCGCTGGAAAAGGCGCGCGCGCCGGGCTATGTGCTCATGCACAGCACGCCGGTCTACTTCACCGTGGGCGGGGTGGAGAGCGCCGCGGTGCCGGAGGGCGCGCGGGCGGACGAGCTCAGCGCCGAGGTCTCGCACATGTATGTGCAGGAGAGCTTCGTGCAGCAGATGGAGCGCATCCTGGGCTCGATGAACGTGGAGATCTCCATGTGCGTGAGCGCGCAGCTGGCGGAGGCCATCCACATCATCCCCGAGCAGGAGCGCGTGCGCCCGGCCGTGCTGATCGACGTGGGGTACCGCCACACCGACGTCTGCGTGATCGAGAACGCGGCGCTGACCGGGCTGCGCGCCATCGAGATGGGCGGCGCGCAGTTTGCCGCGGATCTGAGCTTCGGGCTGGACGTGCCGCTTGAATACGCCGAACAGGTCAAGCGGCGGTACACCTTTTTGCAGGAGCCGCTCTCGCAGTACGAGATCATCCGCATGCCCACGGGCGTCAAGCGCGTGGAACACGGCGTGGTGGACCTGATCGTGGACGCGCGCGCGCAGGAGCTGTGCGCGCTGCTCAAGAAGGCCCTGCGCGACATGGGCGGGCGGCCGGAGGCGCGCCCGGCCGTCTACCTGACCGGCGGCGGCATCGCCATGATGCACGGCATCGGCGAATACCTGAACCAGCAGCTGGGCTTCCACGTGCGGCGGGACATGCCCTCCTACATGCACGAGATGAACTCGCCCAACTATACCAGCGCCTTTGGCGCGCTCGACTTTGTGCTCCGCGCCAGCGCGGAAGAAGCCCCGGAGCCTGAGGCCGCGGATTCGTTCTGGTCCAGGCTGCTGGATAAACTCCGAAACTTATTGATAAAATAAGGGGGAACGAACATGTTTGAACAGGATTACGAAACCGCAAACTTTGCCCAGATCAAGGTCATCGGCGTCGGCGGCGCGGGCTGCAACGCCATCAACCGGATGGTGCAGTACGGCCTGCGCGGCGTGGAGTTCATCGCGGTGAATACCGACCGGCAGGCGCTCTACCTTTCCAAATCGGAGACCAAGATCCAGATCGGCGAAAAGCTCACGCGCGGCCTGGGCGCCGGCGCGGACCCGGAGATCGGCCGCAAGGCGGCCGACGAGAGCCGCGAGATGCTCTCGGAGGCCATCAAGGGCGCGGACATGGTGTTCATCACCGCCGGCATGGGCGGCGGCACGGGCACCGGCGCGGCCTCCATCGTGGCCGAATGCGCCAAGGAGCTGGGCGTGCTGACCGTGGGCGTGGTCACAAAGCCGTTCACCTTCGAGGGCAAGGTGCGCATGCGCAACGCCGAGATCGGCATCGCGGCGCTCAAGCCCATCGTGGATACGCTCATCACCATCCCGAACGACAAGCTGATCGACCTGGTCGGCCGGGCCAGCCTGCCGGACGCGCTGCGCGTGGCGGACGACGTGCTGCGCCAGGGCATCCAGGGCATCTCCGACCTGATCGCCGTGCCGGCGATGATCAACCTCGACTTTGCCGACGTCAAGACGATCATGAAGGAAAAGGGCCTCGCGCACATGGGCATCGGCAGCGCCAACGGCGAAAAGCGCGCCGCCGAGGCCGCGCGGCAGGCCATCGAGAGCCCGATGCTCGAGACGAGCATCAACGGCGCGCGCGGCGTGCTGATGAACATCACCGGCGGCCCGGACCTGAGCCTGCTCGAGGTCAACGAGGCGGCGGAGATCATCGCCGAGAGCGCCGACCCGGAGGCCAACATCATCTTCGGCGCGGACATCGACGAGGCCATGGGCGACTCGCTGCGCATCACGGTCATCGCCACGGGCTTCGAGTCCGAGCGCACGATCCCGCAGGCGCCGGCGGGCAGCATGTTCGGCGGCGGTTCGATCTTCACGCAGTCCGCCTTCCAACAGCAGCAGCAACAGCAGGCCGCGCCCTTCCAGCCGTCTCCGTTCCGCACGGGCGCGCCGCCGCAGCAGCAGCGCCAGCCGCAGCCGTTCAACTCCGCGGCGTATGCGCCGCGCCGCCCGGTCGCGGCGGAGGAGCCGGCGCCCGAGGCCGCGCCGCTGGGCAGCGACGCCGCCTTTGGCGAGAGCGACCTCAGGCGCGACTACAACGAAAAGCCCAAGAACAAGCTGGACGTGCCCGCGTTCCTGCGCAAATAAGCGCAGCAGCCGTCCGGCAGGACCGTTCCCCCAGCAAACGCCCCGCCCGCACGCCGGGCGGGGCGTTTGCGGCCGGGCGGCCGCAAACGCCCCTGTAAAAAGGCGGCGCACGGCAGCCGGATGCGCCGCCCGCCCCCGCCCGCGCGGAGAAAGGAGCCCTTCCCCATGCAGCCCATCCTGATGATGATCCTGCCCGACTGCCCGCACTGCAGGCGGGCGCGCGCCCTGCTCGACGAGCTGCGCTCCGAAAACCCGGCCTATGCGTCCGTCCCGCTGCAAATCGAGGACGAGCGCCGCAACAGGGCGCTTGCAGACGCGCTCGACTACTGGTACGTGCCGTGCTGCTTTGTCGGCGGCAAAAAAATACACGAGGGCGTCCCCTCGCGCGAGGCCATGCGGGCCGTGCTCGACGCGGCGCTTGCAGGCGAGACGAAAGGCTGAACGTCGGGCGCGGGCCTTTCGGACGCGCCACAAGGTTGAACATCGGGCGCGGGCCTTTCGGACGCGCCACAAGGTTGAACATCGGGCGCGGGCCTTTCGGACGCGCCACAAGGTTGACCGGCGGGCGCGGGTCTTGCGGATGCGCCGTCCGCGGGCGGCTTCCCGCCATACGCCGTCGAAAAGAAAAATGACCTCCCGCCCACGACAGGCGGGAGGCGTGGGCGCCCGTCACGGCGCCTGCAGCGTGTGCATGGGCACCTGATAAACGGTAAACCGCCCCCAATAGACCTCCGATTGCACGACGAGGCCGTCCACGCCGTTGGAAAACAGATAGCCGCTGCCCGCCCGCTCCACAAACGTGACATGCCGCGTCCGCTCCACAAACTCCAGCAGCGCGGGGCACTCGCCCCGCGGCGCGATGTAGACCCCGTCGCCGCTGCCCACCTCGGCAAACGGCGTGTCGCCGTCGAGCTGTGCGGCGGCCAGCAGGTACGGGATCGGGTTGCCACGCTGGAAGATCGCGCCGCCATAGCGCCACAGCACGCCGCCCGCCGCGAGCGACAGCGCCACGAGCGCCGCAGCCAGGCGCGCGCGGCGTTTTTTGTTGCGGGCCGGGGCGGCAGGCCGGGCCGATCCCCGCTCCGCGGGGGACGCCGGCCCCTCCGGCACGGCGTGCAGACCGCCCTCCCGCGCAGCCGTGGGCGGCGGCGCCTCGCCCGACAGCAGCGCCTCCACGGGGAGCCCCAGCGCCGCCGCCAGCGCCGGCAGCACGTCCACGCCGGGAAAGCTCCTCCCGCGCTCCCACTTGGAGACGGCCTTGGCCGTGACGTGCACGCGCCCGGCCAGCGCCTGCTGCGTCAGGCCCTGCGCGCGGCGCGCGGATGCGATCAGCGCGCCGGTCGTTCCCCTGTCCAACGATCCACCTCCTCTTTCGAGTATAGCGTCGCGGCGCCAAAAAGGCAACCGACCGCCGGTCGACTGTCCCGGCGGCCGGTGTGTTGGAAGGCGCTTGGGCGTCCCCCGGCGGGCGGCGCCGCTACAGCAGCGTATACTGGAGCGGCTCGTAGCGCAGGCGGCTGCCCTCGTCCGTCCCCGGCGGCAGCAGCGCGAGCGCGAGGAACAGCTCCTCCGCCTCCGGCTGGTCCGTGCGGCAGAGATACGCAGGCGCCCCGTCGATGCGCGACACGACGGACTCTATCGGCTCCCAGTTCACAGGCCGCGCACCTGGCACACGCCGCTGGCCTCGCGCACGCGCGCGGCCGTCTCCTGCACGTAGGAGGGGGGATGCGCGGGCAGGTCCCCCTCCCGGCGCGGCCGGTACTGCTGCAAAAAGTACCGCTCCGTCCCGCGCGCCAGCTCCGCCGCGCCCACGACGTCCTCCGCGGTCAGCTCCGGCGCGAACGTGGTGCGGAACTCGTGCGCCACGCCGCTGTTTTGCAGCAGGTAGACGCTGCGGCGCACGGCGGCCAGATCGCAGCGCACGCGCGTCACCGCGTCGTATTTTTCCGGCGGGGCCTTGATGTCCATGGCCACGTAATCGACCAGCTCGCGCAGCAGGAGCTGCTGCAGCACCGCGGGCTTCATGCCGTTGGTATCGAGCTTGACCAGGTAGCCGAGCGCCTTCACCCGTTCGATAAACGGGACGAGGTCCTGCTGCAGCGTCGGCTCCCCGCCGGAGACGGTGAGCGCCCGGAGCGTGCCGGCGCGCTTTTCGAGGTATGCCATGACCTCCTCCTCCGGCACGAGCGGCACGCTGCCGCGCAGGATCTCGTCGTTGTGGCAGTAGGTGCAGTTCATGTTGCAGTGCGGCGTGAACACCACGGCGCAAGGCTGGCCCGGATAGTCCACAAACGACGTTTTGCGCAGGCCTGCGATGAGCATATCCTCTCCCCCGTCCTTTCGTTCCCGGTGTCGAAAAAGCGCGCCCGCCGCCGGGCTTTGCCGCGGGCGGCCGGGCGCGCTGCATGCGGTCGGTCCTGCGCCGGTTCAGATGACAAACTTCTTGCGCATCAGATACTCCTCCTTCTTGCCCGGGTTATAGTTCTGCACCGGGCGGAGGAAGCCCACCACGCGGCTCCACACCTCGGCCTCGCGCCCGCACTCGGGGCAGGTGAAGTGCTCGCCGGCGATGTAGCCGTGCTCGTGGCAGACCGAGAAGGTCGGCGTGATGGAGATGTACGGCATCTTGTACTTTTCAAAGATCGTGCGGATGAGGTTCTTGCACGTCTCGATGTCCTCAATGCGCTCGCCGATGTACAGGTGCTGCACCGTGCCGCCGGTATAGAGCGACTGCAGCTCGTCCTGCAGGTCGCAGCACTCGAAGATGTCGTCGGTATAGGTGACCGGCAGCTGCGAGGAGTTGGTATACATCGGCTCCTCGATGCCGGCCTGGATGATGTCCGGATAGCGCTCCTTGTCGAGCTTTGCCAGGCGGTAGCTCGTGCCCTCGGCCGGGGTGGCCTCCAGGTTGTAGCTGTGGCCGGTCTCCTCCTGGAAGCGGACCATCAGCTCGCGCAGGAAATGCATGACCTCCAGCGCGAACGCGAGCCCCTCGCGGCTTCCGATGTCCTTGCCGAGGAAGTTCAGGCACGCCTCGTTCATGCCCACCAGGCCGATGGTGTTGAAGTGGTTCGTCCAGTATTCGCCCGTGCGCGCCTTCACGTTGCGCAGGTAGTGCGCGCAGTACGGGTACAGGCCGCGGTCGGTCTGGCGCTCGATGATCTTGCGCTTGATCTCCAGGCTCGTCTTGCCCAGCACCGCCAGGTGCTCGAGGCGCTGGAAGAACTCCTCCTTCGTTTTGGCCAGGTAGCCGATGCGCGGCAGGTTGATCGTGTACACGCCGATGGAGCCGGTCATCGGGTTGGAGCCGAACAGGCCGCCGCCGCGCTTGCGCAGCTCGCGCTTGTCAAGGCGCAGCCGGCAGCACATGGACACCGCGTCCTCCGGCGAGAGGTCGGAGTTGATGTAGTTGGCAAAGTACGGGATGCCGTACTTGCAGGTGATGCGCATGAAGTCGTCCACCACGGGGCTGTTCCACTCGAAATCCTTCGTGATGTTGATCGTCGGGATGGGGAAGGTGAACACGCGGCCCTTGGCGTCGCCCTCGAGCATGACGGCGCAGAACGCGCGGTTGAACAGGTCCATCTCCTCCTGGAAATCGCCGTACGTCTCCTCGCGGCACTCGCCGCCGATGATGACCGGCTCGTCGCGCAGCGTCTTGGGCACCTTGATGTCGAACGTCAGATTGGAGACCGGGCACTGGAAGCCGACGCGCGTGGGCACGTTGATGTTGAACACGAACTCCTGCAGGCACTGGCGCACCTGGTCGAAGGTCATATGGTCGTAGCGGATGAAGGGGGCGCAGTATGTATCAAACGAGCTCCACGCCTGCGCGCCGGCCGTCTCGCCCTGCGTGGTGAAGGTGGAGTTCACCAGCTGCCCGAGGAGCGAGCGCAGGTGCTTGGCGGGCCTGGATTCCACCTTGCCCTCCACGCCGCCAAAGCCCTCCAGCAGCAGCTGGCGCAGGTCCCAGCCCGCGCAGTACGGGCCGAAAAAGCCGAGGTCATGGATGTGCACGTCGCCGCTCTCGTGCGCCCTGCACACGTCCAGCGGGTACACCTCGTAGAGCCAGTACTTCTTGGTGAACGCCTCGCGGACATAGTTGTTGAGCCCGTTGACGCTCTTTTGCATGTTGGAATTTTCCTTGATCTGCCAGTCCTTATCGTTGAGATAATCGCCGAACATATCGATCGTCGCGCCGATGAGCGCGTTGATGTCGCGCGTGCCGCGGCGCTTCTCGCGGTAGAGGATGTACGCCTTGGCCGTGCGCGCATGGCCCGCCTCGATGAGCACCTTCTCCACGATGTCCTGCACGCCCTCCACGTCCGGCGTGCCGCCGGCATAGCGCAGCTCGGCCAGGCGGATGACCTCGTCCGTCAGCCGCTCGGACAGCGCCTCGTCCGTGCCGTCGACGGCCTGCGCCGCCTTCCAGATGGCGCTCTGGATCTTTTTGCGGTCGAATGCCTCCCGCCGCCCGTCGCGCTTGATGATCTCCGTGAACATCCCATTGCCTCCCCATTCCGTTTTGTGCTCTGATAGTGTATCGTATACAAGATGTTGTGTCAAACGGCAAAAGTGCATACCACATTTTGATAATTCCTGTGGATATGCGGTGGATAACGTGGGGATAACCCTGCGCCCGGACGGACGGGGCCGCCGTTTGCGGGCGTTGCGGCCCATGTTGCAACAAGCGCGCACCGTGGATAACTCCGCGCCCGGCTGCATGGCCTGTATGGTTATGAATTTTGTTCAAAGAATCTTCATATTTTGTTGATGGTTTGTACAAGAATTAGTGGCAGATTCAGACGGGAAACACAATATGTTGTGTCCGCGGCCAGCAACGCCCCCCACTTCACCCCCCCGCCGGGCGGCGCCGTGCGGGAGGCGGATGCAGGCGGGAAGCGGATGCGGACCGGGGGCGAAGGGCGGCGGGATGGGATGGATGGAAACGTGACCGGGCGCGCTGGCCGGGGGCGGGCGCAAAAGGGCGGCCCGAAAGGGCCGCCCCATCCTCTGCCGCCGTGCGGCGGCCCGGGCTTACAGGCCGAACCGCTCGCTGATGAGCGAGACGATCTCCGCGCCGATGCGCTTTTGCGCCTCGACGGTGGACGCGCCGATGTGCGGCGTGGCGGACACGCGCGGGTGGGCCAGCAGCGCGGCGTTTTGGGGCGGTTCCTCGGCGAACACGTCGAGCCCCGCGCCGTACACCTTGCCCGATTCGAGCGCGGCGAGCAGCGCCTCCTCGTCCACGTTCGTGCCGCGCGAGGTGTTGATGAGGATGACGCCGTCCTTCATCCTGGCGATGGTCTGCGCGTTGATGAGCGGCTGCCCCGGCAGCGACGGCACATGCAGCGAGATGATGTCCGACTGGGCGAGCAGCTCGTCCAGCTCCACATAGCGCATGGTATCGCACTCGAGGTCGCGGTTCTGGTACACGTCGTAGGCGAGCACCTTCATGCCCAGCGCCTGGCAGCGGCGGCCCAGCGCCTGGCCGATGCGGCCGTAGCCCACGATGCCCACGGTGCGCCCGGTCAGCTCGATGCCCTTGTACGCCTTCTTCTCCCAGCCGCCCGTGCGCATGGTGTGCCCGGCGGCGGAGATGTAGCGCGCGACGGAGAACATGTGCCCAAGCGCGAGCTCCGCCACGGCGTCGGAGCTGGCGCGCGGCGTATTGCGCACGGCGCTGCCCTTCTGCTCGGCGTAGGCCACGTCGATGTTGTCCACGCCCACGCCGCCGCGGATGATGAGCTTGAGGCGGCCCGCCGCGGCCGCCGCGTCGATGTGCGGTGCGCGCACCTTCGTTGCCGAGCGCACGACGAGCACGTCGCACGACTGCACGGCCTCCTTGAGCGCCTCGGGCTCATAGAACTCGCAGACCACCTCGCAGCCCTTCTGCTCGAGCGCGGCGATGGCGCCCTTCTCCATGCCGTCGGTTGCCAGAATACGGATCATAGCGCAGCCTCCTTCCTCACGCGTGCTTGGCTTCAAAGTCCTTCAAAAACGCGACCAGCGCCTCCACGCCCTCCCTGGGCATGGCGTTGTAAATCGAGGCGCGCAGGCCGCCGACGCTCTTGTGGCCCTTGAGGTTGTCGAACCCGGCCTCCTTGCTCGCGGCCACGACCTCCGCGTCCAGCTCCTTGCTGCCGGTGACGAACGGCACGTTCATGAGCGAACGGAACTCCCGGTCCACCGTGCCGTGGAACAGGCTGCTGCCGTCGAGATAGTCGTACAGGATGGCGGCCTTTTCCCGGTTGCGGCGGTCCATCTCGGCAAGGCCGCCGATGGAGCGCAGGTACTTGAACACCTTGCCGCACACATAGATGCACCAGCAGTTGGGCGTGTTGTACATGGAGCCGTTGTCCGCGTGCGTATCGTAGCGCAGGTAGACGGGGAGCCTCGCGTCCACGTCCTTGCGGATGAGATCCTCGCGGATGATGACGATGGCCATGCCCGCCGGGCCGATGTTCTTCTGCACGCCGCCGTAGATCAGGCCGTAGTCGGCCACGTTGCACGGCTTGGAGAGGAACATGCTCGACTGGTCGGACACGAGCGCCTTGCCCTTGGTGTTGGGCAGCTCCCGGTAGGTCGTGCCGTGGATGGTCTCGTTCTCGCAGATGTAGACGTAGTCCGCGTCCGGATCGACCGGCAGGTCGCGCCCGTCGGGGATGTAGCTGTAGTTGCGGTCCTCGCTCGTGGCCAGCAGGTTGATGCGGCCGTATTTCTTCGCCTCGGCATACGCCTTTTTCGACCACGCGCCGGACACGATGTAGTCCGCGACGCCGTTTTGCAGCAGATTGAGCGGGATCATGGCGAACTGGAGCGTGGCGCCGCCCTGTACAAACAGCACGCGGTAGTTGTCCGGAATGCCCATCAGCGCGCGCAGATCGGCCTCCGCCTCGTCCACAATGGTCTGGAACACCTTGGAGCGGTGCGACATCTCCATCACGCACATGCCGCTGCCGCGGTAGTTGAGCATCTCGTCGCGGCATTCCTCCAGCACCTGCTGCGGCAGCATGGAGGGCCCGGCGGAAAAGTTATACGTACGGCCGTAATCCATCTTTGCGTTTCACTCCTTCTGTCTGTCCATTCTGGAACTGTTGTGCGGCTTTGTTTAGGGGGAGAACCCCCTGGTAGGCGAGTTTATTATACCCCATAAACGCCGCCGGTTCAACCGGAAAAGGGCGCTGCGCGCGCCCTTTTGGGAAATATATTATTTTCTGTCCTCCGCCATTGCGCCCGGCGGCTACCGTTCCTCGCGGAAGTACGGCAGGCCGAGGCTCTCCGGCGGCTGGTCCTCGCGGCGGCGGCGCAGCGACACGGCGATGAGCACGATGACCGTCGCCACATACGGGATCATCTTGAGCAGCTCCTTGACCGCGAAGTTCCCGCCCGTCGGCAGCGACAGGTACAGGATGTACAGCCCGCCGAACAGGATGGACGAGGGGATGCTCACGCTCGGCCGCCAGATGGTGAAGATGACCAGTGCGATGGCCAGCCAGCCGCGGTCGCCGAAGGCGTTGTTCGACCAGACGCCGCTGGCGTAGTCCATGATGTAGTACAGGCCGCCAAGGCCCGCGATCATGCTGCCCACGCAGGTGGCCACGTACTTGTAGCGGTTGACGTTGATGCCCGCCGCGTCCGCCGTGGCCGGGCTCTCGCCCACGGCGCGCAGCTGCAGGCCGATGCGCGTGCGCTTGAGCACATAGGAGCAGACCAGCGCGATGATGATCGCCGCGTACGCAAGGAACCCGTAGGAGAGGAACATCTGCCCGAACACGCCGCAGTCGGCCGCAAACGGCAGCGAGCGCGAGAAGAAATGGCTCGTGCCGGAGAGGGCGATGGACGGCACCTCGCTGCCGGTCAGCTTGATGAGCGAGCCGCCGAAGAAGTTGCCCACGCCCACGCCGAACGTGGTCAGCGCAAGGCCCATCACGTTCTGGTTGGCGCGCAGCGTGACCGTCAGAAAACAGTACAGCAGGCCCATCAGCAGCGACCCCAGCAGCGAGCAGACCAGCGGGATGCCGATGGCAAGGAAGCCCTTCATGTTCTCCGCGCCGACGCCGTGCTCGTAGAAGAACGCGCCGATCACGCCGCAGATGGCGCCCACATACATCACGCCCGGGATGCCCAGGTTCAGGTTGCCGGACTTTTCCGTCAGCGTCTCGCCCGTGCTGCCGTACAGCAGCGGGATGCCCTGCATCACCGCGCGCGGGAAGAAAGAGATGAAATCAAACATTGGCGCCGCCCTCCTTCTGCGCGGACTTTGCAGCCCGGCGGAAATGGACCTGATAGTTGATGAAGAACTCGCTGCCGATGATGAAGAACAGGATCACGCCCGTGAGGATATCGGCAAACGACTGGTTGAGCCCGAAATCCGAGGAGATCTCGCTCGCGCCGCGGCCGAGCAGCACGAGCAGGAAGCTCGTGAAGATCATGAAGATCGGGTTGAACTTGGCCAGCCACGAGACCATGACCGCCGTAAAGCCGCGCCCGTCGGCGATGGTGGTGGTGAGCGTGTGCTCCGTGCTGCCGACCAGCAGCAGGCCCGCCACGCCGCAGATGGCGCCGGAGAGCAGCATCGTGCGCACGATGACGCGCTTTACGTTGATGCCCACATAGCGCGCCGTGCGCTCGCTCTCGCCGACGACGGCGATCTCATAGCCGTGCTTGCTGTAGTTGAGGTAGATGTAGAGCAGCACCGTCAGCACCGCCACGACGACGATGGTGAGCAGGTAGCGGTATTCGCCGATCTGCGGCAGCCAGCCCGCCTGCGAGGTCTGGTTGATGATGCCGATCTTGCCGGCGCCCTTGGGCACCTCCCAGAGGATGACGAAGTAGGCGACCAGCTGCGTGGCGATGTAGTTCATCATCAGCGTGAAGAGCGTCTCGTTCGTGTTCCAGTGGGCCTTGAAAAAGCCGGGGATCGCCGCCCAGACCGCGCCGGCGGCGATGCTCGACACGATCATGCAGAGGATGATCGCCCAGTTGGGCAGCGCGTTCCGCAGGCAGATCATGCACGCCGCGCACGCCAGCGCGCCGGCGAGCACCTGCCCCTCGGCGCCGATGTTCCAAAAGCGCATCTTGAACGCGGGCGTCACCGCCAGCGAGATGCACAGCAGCACCGCCAGGTTCTGGAACAGCACCCACGTCTTGCGCGCCGTGCCGAAGCCGCCGTCGAGGATGGCGGCGTAGATGTCGATGGGGTTTTCGCCGGTGAGCAGCGTGGTGATGAGCGCGCAGACGATCAGCGCCAGCACCAGCGCGACGCCGCGGATGGCCCAGGCCTTCTGCCAGGGCAGCGCCGCGCGCTTGGCGATATGGAACAGGGGGGCCCGGTTCGCTTTACGCATGGGCATTCTCACCTCCTAGGCGGGTCATCATCATGCCGACGCTGCGCTTGTCCGCGCCGCGGCCGGGCACGACGCCGCTGACCCTGCCGCCGCACAGCACGAGGATGCGGTCGGACAGCTCCAGCAGCACGTCAAGGTCCTCGCCGACAAAGATCACGGCCACGCCTCTCTGCTTTTGCCGGTTCACAAGATCGTAGATGGTGTAGGAGGAGTTGATGTCCAGCCCGCGCACCGCGTACGCCGTCAGCAGCACCGCCGGCGCGGACGAGATCTCGCGCCCGACGAGCACCTTCTGCACGTTGCCGCCGGAGAGGCGGCGCACCGGCGTGAAGATGCCCGGCGTCACCACGTCCAGCTCCTCCACGACGCGCCGCGCCAGCGCGCGCGGGCTCTTGCGGTCGGTGAACATGCCGCGGCCGCTGCGGAACGAGCGCAGCATCATGTTGTCCGCCAGGTCCATGCTGGCGGCAAGGCCCATGCCCAGCCGGTCCTCCGGCACGAAGGAGAGCAGCACGCCCTTTTGCTGGATGGCCAGCGGGGCGCAGCCGAGCAGCTCGCTCTCCGCGCCGTCGTCGTCGATGTAGCGGATGCTGCCCTTTTCGGCCGCCTGCAGGCCGGCGATGGCCTCGAGCAGCTCCTTCTGCCCGCTGCCGGAGATGCCCGCGATGCCGAGGATCTCGCCGCTGTTGGCCGTAAACGATACGTCCTCGAGCTTGAGCACCCCGTCGCTGCTGCGCACGGTCAGCCCCTCCACGCGCAGGCGCGGCTTCGGGTCCACCGGGTCCGGCCGGGCGATGTTGAGCGTGACCTGGCGGCCGACCATCATGTTGGTCATCTCCTGCGCGTTCGTCTCGCGCGTAACGAGGTCGCCCACGAACTTGCCGTGCCGCAGCACGACCACGCGGTCGGACAGCTCCTCCACCTCGTTGAGCTTGTGCGTGATGAGCACGATGGCCTTGCCCGCGTCGCGCATGTTGCGCAGCACGGCAAAGAGCTTCTCCGTCTCCTGCAGCGTCAGCACGGCGGTCGGCTCGTCGAGGATCAGGATGTCCGCGCCGCGGTAGAGCACCTTGACGATCTCGACCGTCTGCTTTTGCGAGACGGACATGTTGTAGATCTTCTGGTTCGGGTCCACCTCAAAGCCGTAGGCATCGCAGATCTCCCGGATGCGCGCGGCGACGGCCTTGAGGTCCAGCACCTGCCTGCCCGGCAGGCCCAGGATGATGTTCTCCGCCGCGGTCAGCACGTCCACGAGCTTGAAGTGCTGGTGGATCATGCCGATGCCCAGTTCGAACGCGTCCTTCGGGCTGCCGATGGTGACCGGACGGCCGTCCACCTCGATCTCGCCCTCGTCCGGGAAATAGATGCCCGAGAGCATGTTCATCAGCGTGGTCTTGCCGCTGCCGTTCTCGCCCAGCAGGGACAGGATCTCGCCCCGGTAGATGTCCAAATCGACCTTCTCGTTGGCCGTGACGCGGCCGAAGGTCTTGGTGATGCCGCGCATGCGCACCGCTGGGATCTTCGTTTCCAATGGCTTCCCTCCTCTATCCAGGGGTCCGGCAGGGGGCTCCGCCGAACGGGGCGGCGCAGCGGCGCGCGGGCCGCTGCGCCGCCCCCTCCGGCGAAAGCAGGAATGGGGGGAAGCCCCGTCCGCAGGGGCGGGGCTTCCGCTTGGCATGGATCAGTACGCCTCGTCGAGCAGCGTGATGCCGTCGATGCGCAGATCGAAGTACGGCGCGCTGCGGTACTCGGACTCGTGGAAGTACCCGTCGCTGATGACCTCGGTGTCCGGCGTGGAGTCATCATCGGTATCAACGTCGGCCATGTAGCTGGTCAGCGTCTCGCCGTCCACGGTGAAGGTGGAGGTGTCGAACACATGCAGCTCGCCGGCGACGAGCTTGGCCTTCGCCTCCTCGATGGCTTCCGCCGTGCCAGCGGCCGCGGCCTGCTCGTTGACCTCGGTCAGGACGACCGAGCCCTCCTCAATGCCGCCGCACCAGTCGGCCGGGATCTCCTCGCCGTTCATGACGGCCTCGATGGCCAGCTTGTAGTACGGCGTCCAGTCGATGCGGGAGGAGATGATGAACGTGTTCGGGCAGGCGTCGATCGTGCTGCCGTTGTAGGACACGTTCGGCACGCCGGCATCCTCACAGGCCGTGGGCGCGCCCATGGAGTCGGCGTGCTGGCTGATGAGCTTGCAGCCGTTGTTGATGAGCAGCATCGCGCCTTCCTTCTCGGCCGTCTCATCGTACCAGGAGCTGGTGAAGGTGACCTCCATCGTGACCGACGGGCACACGGAGCGGGCGCCGAGGAAGAAGGAGGTGTAGCCGGAGATGACCTCCGCATAGGTGAACGCGCCGACGTAGCCGATCTTGGCTTCCTCAGCGGTGAACTCGCCCGCCTCGATCATCTCGTTGAGCTTCATGCCGGCCGCGATGCCGGCCAGGTAGCGGCCCTGATAGATGTCCGCAAAGGCGTTGTGGTAGTTGGCAACGCCGGCGGTGTGGGCGCGCGTGCCGGTCGAGTGGCAGAACTGCACCTCCGGGAACTCCTGCGCAGCCTGGAGCATGAACGACTCATGGCCGACGCTGTCGGCATAGATGATGTCGCAGCCCTCGTCCACAAGCTCGGCCGCCGCATCGTAGCACTCCTGGCCCTCGGGGACGTTGACGCGCAGGATGTACTGATCCTCGGTCAGCCCCAGCTCGGAGCAGGCCTGCTTGGCAGCGTTGATGAAGTTGAGGTCGTAGGTGGAGTTTTCGTCGTGCAGGAAGATGAAGCCGACCTTGATATCGGCAGCCTGCTCGCCCTCGCCCTCGCCCTCGTCGGGTTCGGTGACGTCGCCCTCGCCCGGCGCGTCGGTCGCAGGGGGTTCCTGAACGTCGTCGCCCTCGTCCGCCGGCGTGGTCGTACAGGCCACGATGCCAAAGACGAGCGTGAGGCACATCAGAAGAGCAATGAGTTTCTTCATTCTTTTAACCTCCTTATTGTACGTTGCTTATTCTACACCCCGTGCGGGATGCCGCAACCCGGAAAAGACGATGATCCGCAACAGCAAAAGTAAGGCAAAACAATTGCGGGTCGTCTACGCGGCAGATCCGGCCGCGTAACGCGCCTTTCATACCCAGGCAGCACTCCCAGCCGCCGCCGGGGAACCTCCCCGGCCGGGTACCGTCACGGCTTGCCCGCCGCGCGCGGCACGTTTTTCATGCTTTTTATGGCAACGGACCTTCGTCCGTTTCGTTCCTCTCCTCCGGCGCCCCGGACTCAGCCGAGGATGCCGCTGCGCTCGAGCGCCTCCAGGCTCGGTTCGCACCGGCGGGGCCGCCCCGCCGCGCGCAGCGCGTTGTGCACGTCCTTGAGCCCGCTGCCGGTGCTGATGACCGTCACGCTCTCGTCGGAGCGGATCAGCCCCTCCGACACGGCCTCGATCACGCCCGCCGTCGCCGTCACGCCCGCCGGTTCGCCAAAGACGCCCTCGTGGCGGCCGAGCGTGCGCATGGCGGCAAGGATGCTCTCATCCGGCACCGCGATCCACGCGCCATGGCTCTCGCGCACGGCGCGCAGCGCCTTGACGGGGTTGCGCGGCACGCCCACGGCGATGGAATCCGCCAGCGTGTGCTCCGGCACGGGCCGCAGCGGCCGGTTCTCCCGCGCCGCGTCCACGAACGGGCAGCAGCCGGTGGACTGCACGCCCAGGATCTTTGGGATGCGCTCGATCAGCCCCAGGCGGTACAGGTCGTAAAACCCGTTGTACACGCCGCCGATTGTGCACCCGTCGCCCACGGAGCAGGCCACCCAGTCGGTCACCTGCCAGCCGAGCT
>URSN01000029.1 GCA_900550525.1 uncultured Eubacteriales bacterium | reverse complement strand
CAGTGGTACATCCTGCGCTCCTTCGCCACCGTTGCCCTTAGTGCGGCGGAGAAATTGTAGAAAACTACCGTGGGTTTGCCTGTACGACGAAGGGGTGCGAGTTCCGTCTGCCCAAGCACCCCGCGGGGCGCACCTTTGAAGTGGCGGAAGTGGAAGAGTTGTTGGGAAAGGGCATGCTTGGCCCCTTGACGGGCTACTCAAGCACATAGGGGCGCCCCTTTGCGGCGGCGCTGAGCAGCGCGTACTGCTCCTCGCTGATGCACACCGGCTTTTCGAGAAACAGCGGCAGTCCGCTTTCAAGCACCAGCGCGGCCAGCTTTGCATGCAGCGAGCAGCGCGTGCCGATGAACACGCCGTCCAGCTCCGCGCGCGCGAGCATCTCCTCCGGCGTATCGTAAAAAACGGCGCCCGTGAAATACGGGTCGTCCGCGATCTCGGCGCGGATCTGCTCCGCGCGCGGGTCCACGATGGCCGCCACGGCGATGTCCGCCTCCAGCGCGCGGAACGACTGCATCATCGTGCGCGAGCGCAATCCGTAGCCGATAAAACCGATCCTCTTTGCTGCCATGTGCGCCTCCTTTTCCGCGGGCGGACCCGCCTATGCAAAAATTGTACCATGCTTTTGGTGCTTGTCCATAGGTTTTTATACAATCATGGAATATTAACGGCAATATTAATAAATTTTTTGGCCGCCAGAGCCGTGATTTACAAAAAATCTGGTCATTTTTGTGAACGCGCGTATTGACTTGCCGCAAAACTTTTAGTATGATTTATCTGAAAATCAATGGAATTTGTTCGGCAGAGCGTCTCTGCGCCTGCGGTTTCCCGCAACGTCACCCGTTTGGCAGCACGGATAGAGGATGATAGACCCCGGCATTCGGGGATTAATATTAACAAATATTTTCGGGAGGAACGCGATGGAAGGAAGGAGCTTACCGGTCGCCGCCGGGCGCAAGAGCCGCGCGCCGGGCGGCCGTAAGGACCGGCCGCTGGGCGGCGGACGGCTGTACCGCTTCAGCGCATATCTGCGCAAACACTGGTTCCTGTATCTGCTCATGCTGCCGGGCTTCTGCTTCATGGCGGTGTTCAACTACGGGCCGATGTACGGCATCCTGCTCGCCTTCAAGGATTATTCGCCTCGCCTGGGCGTGCTCGCCTCGCCCTGGGCGGGGTTTGAACATTTTGAGCGGATGTTTGCCGACCCGAACTTCATCCGCGCGTTCAAGAACACGATCATCATCAACATATATAATCTCGTGTTCGGCTTCACGTTCGCAGTCTTCCTCGCGCTGATGATCAACGAGATCAAGCTGCGCAAGGTCAAGAGCGTCGTGCAGACGTGCGTGTACCTGCCCTACTTCCTCTCCTGGGTCATCTTCGCCGGCCTTGTGCAGGTGTTCCTCGAGTATCCCTCCAACGCAGACATCGGCGGCGCGATCAACCAGATCATCCAGGCGTTCGGCGGCGAGCCGGTCGATTTTCTCAAGCGGCCGGATCTGTTCCGCGGCATCCTCGTGATCTCGAACATCATCAAGACCTCCGGCTACTCCACCATCGTCTATCTGGCGGCGCTGGCGGGCGTGAGCCCCACGCTGTATGAGAGCGCGGCCATCGACGGCGCGAACCGCTGGCAGATGCTCACGCACATCACGCTGCCGCGCATCCTACCCAGCATCGTCATCATGCTGATCCTGCAGCTGGCGTCGCTGTTCGTCTCCAACTTCGACCAGGTCTACAACCTGTACAACAACTACGTCCTGTCCACCGGCGACGTGCTCTCCACGTACATCTACCGCATCAGCCTCGGCGGCGGCACGGATTTTGAGCTCTCCACGGCCACGAACTTCCTGCTCAACACCATGGGCCTCATCGTGGTGGTCATCGCCAACAAGTTTGTCGACAGGCTCGACGTGCAGGGCATCTTCTGAGGAAAGGGGGAAGGGCATATGAAGCAATCACTCAACCGTGCGGGCCAGCCGCGGCGCACCATGCTGCAGGTTGCCGGGTTCAATTTTTACGATGTGTTCGTGTATGCGTTCTGCATCATCTTTGCGCTCATCAGCGTGTACCCCATGTGGTACGTGCTCATCTGCTCCATCACCCCGTATGAGGAGTATATCAAGGGCGGGCTGATGCTCTGGCCCACGGGCGGCGTGGATCTGCAGTATTATCAGGCCATCTTCAGCACGAAGGCGTTCACCACCAGCATGTGGATTTCCGTCAGCAAGACGGTGATCGCCACGGTGCTCTCGCTGCTGGTCACGGCGACGATGGCGTATGCGTGCAGCAAGACGCATGTGCGCGGCATGAAGGTGGTCAACGCGCTGGTCGTGTTCAACCTGTTCTTCACCGGCGGCCTCATCCCGCAGTACATGCTGTACCGGGATCTGAACCTGCTGGGGTCGTATTGGGTCATGGTCATCCCGGGCGCGCTGAACATCACGTACTTCATCATCATGCGCAACTACTTCACCTACTCCGTCCCCAAGGAGCTGGAGGAGGCCGCCCTGATCGACGGCTGTACGGATGTGGGCGTGTTCTTCCGCATCGTCACGCCGGTGTCGCGCTCCATGCTGGCGGCGGTGGCGCTGTTCATCGCGGTCATCAACTGGAACGACTATTACAACTACATGATGTTCATCTCCAACAAGACGAACCTGCAGCCGTTTGTGTGGATTCTGCGGCGCATGCTCGTCGATCAGTCGATGATGAACACGGTGCGCCGCGGCGCGGTCGGCCTCGGCATGGAGCTGCCGCCGCCGATGGCGCTGCGCATGGCGACCATCATCTGCGCGATGGTGCCCATCATGTGCGTCTACCCGTTCCTGCAAAAGTATTTCACCAGCGGCATCACGCTCGGTGCGATCAAGGAATAAATGAAGCTTGCCGCCCGGCTCCGGCATGCGGCGGCAGAACAAAAAAAGGAGGAAACACCATGAAGAAGCTTTTGGCGATCCTGATGGGCCTGATGCTGGCTGTCAGCGTGTTTGCCGGCTGCACCACGCAGCAGCCCGCCGACGAGCCGGACGAGCCGACCGCCGCGCCGGGCGCGGACACGCCGGACGAACCGGAGGCGCCGCTGACCAACGCGGACCGCGAGAAGGTGACCATCCGCTTTACGCAGTTTGGCAACAACCTTGACGACCAGGAAGGGTTTGAGAACGACCCCATCCGCCAGGCGATCGAGGAAGCCGTGAACATCGAGCTCGTGTATGATACCGGTACGGACGGCTTTGTCGACCGTATGCAGACCGAGCTGTTCGCCGGCAATGCGGCGGAGCTGACCGGCACCTTTGGCGAGGCCGATAAGCTCATGCAGTATATCGAGGAGGACCTCATCTGGAACCTCAGCGAGATCGTCAACGCCGAGCCGGAGCGTTACCCGACGCTGTACAAGATCATGAACAGCGACGAGTACAAAATGTACAACGAGCTGTATTCCGGCGATCCGGAGGCGGCCTACGCCATCTACGGCATTGCTGCTCTGTCAAGCCCGAGCTTTGCCGGCGTGCCGGTGTACAACCAGGCCATCCTTGACGAGGTGAACGAGGGCAAGGTGCCCCAGACGGTCGAGGAGTTCATCGCCTTCACGTCCGCCGCGGCGGAGGCAGGCTATGTCGGCTGGTGGCCGCGCAACGACAAGCTGACCAACTGGAACGAGATCGACAAGACCATCGCCGCGCCGCAGGGCACGACCATCCTCGCGCCGAAGGGCGAGCTTTGGAACGGCTTCACCGTCTCCGGCACTCTCGGCACCGATGAGGTCTGGACGCTGGCCACCACGAGCGACGAGGCCAAGGAGGTCGTCAAGCAGCTGGCCGAGATGTACGCCGCCGGCGGTATTGACAACGGCATCGGCGTCAAGGGCGACTTTGACGATGCATATGCCGATTTTGCCATGGGCAAGCTCGGCGCCGTAAACTTCGGTTTTGGCTATCCCGACCAGTTCAAGGATTTCTTCAAGTCCAATGCGTGGAAGGGCGTCCATGCGGATGCGGAGCTGTCCGATCTGGCGCTGGGCGTCGCGCTCACGAGCGACGGCAACTACGGCACGACCTATATGGTCTCCGCCTCGATGGGTGCGCACCACTTCATCCCGACCTCCTGCGAGTATCCGGACCGCGTGCTCGACCTGGTCGAGTTCCTCGCCAGCCAGGAGGGCCAGGACCTGCTGCACAACACCACCAACTATGAGTTCCGCGAGGATCAGGGCGCTGATTACTGGGAAGCTGCAACTGCGCCTTACGGCTACGGCGATGGCCGCTGCAAGTACGTCTGGTTCAGCATGCTGTTCAGCGCCAGCGAGTACGAGGTGGACTTCACCAACAACGACTGGTGGACCGCCGTCACCAACCCGATCAACAACAGTGACCACTGGGCGACCGAGGAGGATCAGGAGCTGCTGACCTATGCCCGTGGTGTCATTTCCGGCTATGTGGACGAGGCCGTTGAGGAACTGCCGGCGTATTATGGATTGGTCACTCTGCCGGAGGAGGCCAACGAGCTGCGCAACCGCCTTGCGGACATCACCAACCAGTACCTCACCCAGATGATGGGCGGCCAGCTCGACGTGGAGGAGGCCTGGCCGGATTACGTGGCCGAGTATGAAGCGGCCGGCGCCGCCGAGCTCGAGACCATGCTCAACGAGGCCGTTGCCGCCGCGCGCGACGGCGTTGCCTGAGCGGACTGACTGACTGCGGCGCGGCTGCGCCGCCTCCGGCGCCCCGCCCCGCAGGGGGCGGGGCGCCTTCCGGTTACGCCCGCCGCACCCGTTTTTCGGGGGTGGAGCGCGGCGCGGCGATGTGGTATGATAGCGGTGCGCGCAACAGGGCGCGCGACAGGAGGGCAGCATGAGGGAACAGGCAGCAGACTTTGGCGTAACGATCACCGGCGGCGCTGCGCCGTGGCAGATCTTTCAGCAGGACGGCAGCGGTACGGCGGCCATCCGCCTGACCGGGCGGTACCGCCGCGTGCGGCTCAGCCAGGAGCTGCCGCTGACGTTTGCCGATGTGCAAAAGGGCCGCGTGACGGTCAAAGCGCGCATCGCGCGTGAGAGCAGCGGCGACAGCGTGATCCCGTGGACGGATTGCCGCGTGCTCGACGGCGGCGCATGGGAGGTCGAGTTCCCCGCCGTACCGGCGGGCGGGCTCTACCGCATCGAGACGTACATGGAGTACGAGGGCTGGGACGGCCTCTCCTGCACGCGGGGGGACATGGTGCACAACATCGGCGTGGGGGATGTGTTCGTCGTCGCGGGGCAGAGCAACGCCGCGGGCCGCGCCAAGGACCCGGTGGACGATCCGCCGGAGCTGGGCGTGCACCTGCTGCGCAACAGCGGCCGCTGGGACCTCGCCACCCACCCGCTTGGGGAGACGACGGGCGCGGTCTATACCGGCCATTATGAGAACCACAACCCGGGCCATACGCCCTGGCTGCATTTTGCAAAGATTTTGAAGCGCGAGCTCGGCTACCCCATCGGCCTTGTGATGGCCGCCTACGGCGGCGCGCCGCTGCGCTGGTGGAACGCGGATGAAAACGGCGCGCTGCTATACAACATGCTCGAACTGCTGGACGCGTACCGGCTGCGCCCGCGGGCCGTGCTCTGGTATCAGGGCGAGGCGGAGGGATTTGAAGGCGGCGGCGATACGTATGCCGCGCGCTTTGCCTCGTTCGTGTCGGACGTGCGCGAGCGGCTCGGCGCGCCCGCGTTGCCGTTCATCACGTTCCAGATCAACCGCATGTACACCCCCTGCGGCGAGGCGGTGGACCGCCAGTGGGGCATGGTGCGGCAGGCCCAGCGCGACGCGATGTACGCCCTGCCGGGCGTGTACACGCTGCCGAGCCTTGACGTGGCCATGTACGACTTCATCCACAACGCGGCAAGCGGCAACCTCGTCATCGGCGAGCGGGCCGCGCGCTGCGCGCTTGCGGAGCTCTATGGCCGCGCGCTCGAGTGGCGCGCGCCGGAGATCGTGCGCGCCGTGCGCCGCGGGCCCGACCGGGTGGAGTTGCTCTTTGAGCGCGTCTACAACTGGCTCAACTGCTACGAGCAGCCCGCTTCGCTCCTGCCCTTTGACGCCGTGGTCGGGGAGGGGCTCGTCCTTCCCGCCGCTTACGTGGCGCGGCGCGACTGCTTCCTGCTCTCGTTCGGCCGCCCGCTCGGCTAGGACGCGGCGCTGCACGGCGCGTGGCGCGCCAACCCCGGCGAGCAGGTGCCCTGGGACTGCATGCGCCTGCCCATGCTGGGCTTTTACGGCCTGCCCATCCGGGACGAGTGAGGGCCGCTATGCAGGACGCGTTCCGCTATTGCTTCCGCTTCTGCTGCGACCCGGGCTTTAACGACGAGACGGAGACGCAGAGCCTGCTGCGCTTTTGCAGCGAGGCGCTTGTGGACGACGTGATGGTGTTCGTCAATGTGCAGGAGCTCAACACCGGCCATCAGGACGAGCGCGAGCAGGCCGTCTACCTGCGCCTGCTCGAGCGGCTGGGGCCGCTGCTCGCCGCGCGCGGCGTTACGCTGTCGGTCAACCACTGGCATTCGCTCATGCACGCCGACCTTGGCAAATCGCTGCGCGACGGGCAGGATTTTACGCTCATGGTGGACCCGGAGGGCCGCGCCGCGTCGCTGTGCGTGTGCCCGGAGAGCGGCGCATGGCGGCGCTACATCGGCGGCGTCTACGCCCGCTATGCGGCGCTCCACCCGGACACGGTCTGGGTGGAGGATGATTTCCGCCTGCACAACCATGCCCCGCTTGCGTGGGGCGGGTGCTTCTGCGACGGGCACATGCGCCGCTATTGCGAGCGCGCGGGCCTGCCCGCGGGCGAGACGCTCACGCGCGAGGCGTTCCTTGCCGGCGTGCTGCGCCCCGGCGCGCCGCACCCGTACCGCAGGATCTGGCTGGACGTGTGCCGCGAGAGCATGGAGGGCGCGGCGGAGGCCATCGCGCAGGCCGTGCACGCGGTGGACCAGCAGGTGAAGATCGGCCTGATGAGCAGCGTGCCCTATGTGCACGCCGCCGAGGGGCGGGACTGGCAGCGCCTGCTGGGCATCTTCGCCGGGGGAAACCGGCCCGTGAGCCGCATCCACCTGCCGGCCTATCAGGAGCTGGCCCCGTCGAAATACCTGCAGGCGTTCCACATGGTGTCCATGCACAACCGCGCGCTGCTGAGCGCGGACACGCTGGTCTATCCGGAGCTGGAGAACTATCCGTATTCGCGCTTTTCCAAGTCCCGCCGCTTCACGCGCTTCCAGCTGCTCAGCGCGCTGGCGCTGGACGTGGCGGGCATGACCATCGACCTGTTCGACCTCAACGGCCGCGGCATTATCTTTGCGGACGGGTATCAGGACATGCTGCGCGCGGTCAAGGGCTATCTCAACCGGCTCAACGGCATGGGCGTGTTCTCGCGCCCGCGGCGCGGCGTGTGCGTGCTGACCGATCCGGACGCGGCCTACCGCCTGCACACGCGCGAGGGCCGCTCGCTCGAGGAGCTCTACCCGCACGAGGTGTTCTGGGCCGGGCTGCTGCCCGCCATGGGCGTGCCGTTCTATTATGCGACGGACCCGGCCGCATCACGCGGCGTGGTCGCCGTGTCGGGCCAGTATCTGCGCTGCCTCGATGCGGATGCGATCGAGCGGCTGTTTGCGGACAATTTCGTCCTGCTCAACGGCGACGCGCTGGATACGCTCCTCTCGCTCGGCCTCGGCTGCCTGGCGGGCGTCGCCGCCGCGCGCTGGATGCGGCAGGACACGGGCGAGTATACGTTCGAGCAGGCCGTGGACGGCCGCCGCTATACGGGCGTGGAGCGGGCGCGCGCCAGCGCCGTCATCTCCGCGTCGGACGCGCTGCTGGCCGATTACCTGCCGGCGGCGGAGGTGCGGCAGTACACCCGCTTTTTCGATTCGTTCCGGCGCGACCGCGGCCCGTGCGAGACGGTGGTGGACGGGCGCGTGTTCGTGTACCCGTTCGGCCGCTTCGCCAGCCCGCAGGACATCCCGCCCATGCTGCTCAACGACGTGCGGCAGCAGATCGTGCAGCACGCGCTCGCCGCCTCCGGCAGGCTGGACGCGCCCATGGTGCTGGACGCGCCGTATCTTACGCCCTATTGCATGGACGGCGATGCCGGGTCGCTCTGCCTGTACCTGGTCAACGGCGCGCTGGATACGGCGGAGCGCGTGCGCCTGCGCGTGGGCGGGCCGGATCGCGCGCTGCGCGTCACCGCCCTGCCCTCGGACGGACAGGAGCACGCCTTTTTGGCCGAGGTGCGCGGCGGAAACTGCACGCTGCCGCTGTCGGTCGCGCCGATGGAGAGCGTGCTGCTCATTTTGGAAGAAACGACAATGCAAACGGAGGATGCCAGATGAAAGCGAAGATCGTCGAGCGCAAGTGGGTCGTCGAATGGTTCGACGAGCGGCAGTGCTACCACATGCCGAGCCTGACCCTTGCCGACAACGGGAACCTGCTGGCCGTGTGGAACGGCGGCTTTCTGCAATGGAACGGCGACCCGATGGGGCGCGACGCCAAGGACTGGGTCTCCGTGCTCGAACCGGGCGCGGAGCGCTGGTCGGAGCCGGATGCGGTCGGCTGCGACATCCGCTACTGCTGCCACGACCCGGTGTGGATCAAGAACCGCCGCGGCGAGATCATCCTGCTCTTTGCCAAGTTCCTCGACACGGAGGTGAACTTCCTCACCTGGTGCAACGGCCGCGACGAGCTGTGGACGCGCAAGACGCTCGACGGCGGCCGCACCTGGCAGCCGGCGCGCCCGGCGCACATCCAGAGCGGCCACGCCAGCAACGACAGCGTGCTGCTGCCGGACGGGACGATCGTGTTCGCCTCCACCAGCAGCGAGCTCAAGGATAAGTATTTCGGCGCCGTGCGCATCTATCTCAGCCACGACGATGGCGAGACGTTCGAGCCCGGCGCGCTGCTCTATGCCGAGGACGGGAACCTCATCCGCGAGCCGGCGCTGTGCCTGCGGCCGGACGGGACGCTGCGCCTGTTCACGCGCACCTGCCCGGGCAATACGGGCTGGGGCACGGCGGGCAACCGGTCGCTGCCCTCGTACACGGCGGAGAGCCGCGATGGCGGCCGCACCTGGACAAAGCCCGTGCCCTCCGGCATTTTGAACAACGAGTCGAAGATCGACGTGGTCAGCTACGACGAGCGCACCATCCTCATGGCCTACAACGACACGCCCGAGACGGACTGGCACGAGCGCAGCCCGCTCACGCTGGCCGCCAGCCACGACGAGGGCCGGACCTGGGAGAACGTCGTGGAGCTTGCCCCCGCGCCGGGCAACAAGTGCCAGCCGGCGATGTGCTTTGACCGCGACGGCCGCCTGAACGTGGTCTACATGCACCGCCATACCGCCATCGAGCACCTGGTGCTCGAGCTGTCGCGCTGACCGTCCGCCCGGACGGCCGCCGCGCACGCGGCGCAGGCAGCGGGGCGCGCCCCATGCCGCAGGCGCTGCGGCGAAGGAAAAGGAACGCTATCTGGAGGAATGGAATGATCCAGCTTGACAACGGACTGCTGCGCGCCGCCGTTTCGCCGCGCGGCGCGGAGCTGCTTGCGCTCAGCGGCGGCGGCACGGAATACATCTGGAAGAGCGACGCGCGCTACTGGGCGTACAGCGCGCCCATCCTGTTCCCCTACGTGGGACGGCTGGCGCAGGGGCGCTGCACGTTTGACGGCCGGGAGTACCGCCTGTCGCTGCACGGCTTTGCGTCGCAGAGCGAGTTCGCCGTGGAGGAGCAGTCGGCCGTCTCGGTCGCCCTGACGCTCGAGGACAGCGAGCAGACGCGCGCCTGCTTCCCCTTCCGCTTTTTGCTTCGCGTGCGGCACACGCTCGAGGGCCGGACGCTTTCGACCGCCCTGGAGGTGGAAAACCGCGGATCGGGGCGGATGTATTTCGGGCTTGGCGGGCATCCCGCCATCCGGCTGCCCCTTGCGGACGGGCTGCGCTTTGAGGACTATCGGGTCGTGTTCGGCGCGCCGTGCGCGCCGCGGCGCATCGTGCTGGGCGAGGATCTGCTGCTGAGCGGGCAGACCGAGCCGTTCCCGCTCGAGCAGGGGCGGATTCTGCCGCTCAGGCGCGACCTGTTCGACATCGACGCGGTGGTGCTCACCGGCATGGCCGATTCGCTGACCCTCTACGCGCCGGGCGATCCGCACGCCGTGACCGTCTCCTATCCCGGCGTGCCGTATGTGGGGCTGTGGCAGACGGCCAGGAGCGACGCGCCGTTCCTCTGCGTGGAGCCGTGGTATTCGCTGCCGGCCCGCAGCGGCGTGATCGAGGATCTGGCCGCGCAGCCGTCGCTGCTGTCCCTTGCGCCAGGGGAGACCGGCACATACGGCTGGGCCCTCACCGTCGCGGCGTAGGACGCGCGCCGCCGCCCTGCAACGGTATAGACCCGCCCAACGGCCGTTGGACGGGTCTTTTTCTGCCTGATTTACGCCTGCCGCTGCGCGCTCAGCGCGCGGATGCGCTCCACCGCCTCGCGGATGTAGTCGCCCAGCGGCTGTTCGCGCACGCCGACGACCACCACGCCGCAGCGGTTGACCGGCAGCAGGAGCTTGAGCGCCCGGCTTTCACCGATGGCGCGCGCCATGGCGGGCGTCACCTCGCCGTAGAGCGCGTTGGCCGCCAGGATGCCCACCGGCCCTGCGATCACGTCCGCCGTGCGCGCATTGACCAGCACGGGGTTCTCGCCGGTCGCGCCCGCGTCCGCCCCGGCGCGCAGCATGGCCGCCGTAGCGGTGCTGTTGGTGCCGACGGCGAGACATTCCGCCTCCGGCAGCGCGGCCTTGATCCGCTCCACCAGCGCGCTGCCCATCCGGCCGCCC
This sequence comes from uncultured Eubacteriales bacterium, assembly GCA_900550525.1. GTDB lineage: Bacteria > Bacillota > Clostridia > Christensenellales > CAG-138 > Aphodomorpha > Aphodomorpha intestinavium. The sequence goes on along the minus strand of URSN01000029.1, from coordinate 7,457 downwards.
TGCCCGTCGATGACGACGATCCGCATACTGAACCCCTCCGCTCAGAGCATGGTGCGCCGGCCTTCGAGCGCCTTGGCCAGCGTCACCTCGTCGGTATATTCGAGATTCCCGCCGATGGGGATGCCGTGCGCGATGCGCGAGCAGGACACGCCCATGGGCTTGAGCAGCCGCGCGATGTACGAGGCCGTGGCCTCGCCCTCCACGTCCGGGTTGGTCGCCAGGATCACCTCGCGCACGCCGCCGGCCTTGACGCGCTCGACGAGCTCGTTGATGCGGATGTCGTTCGGGCCGACGCCGTCCATGGGCGAGAGCACGCCGTGCAGCACGTGGTACTTGCCGCGGAACTCGCGCGTGCGCTCCATGGCGACGACATCGCGCGCCTCGCACACCACGCAGATCACGGAGCCGTCGCGCCCCTCGTCCGCGCAGATGGCGCACGGGGTTACGTCGGTATACGTCCCGCAGACGGGGCAGTGATGCACGTCCCGCCGCGCCGAGAGGATCGCCTCGGCCAGCTCCTCGGCCTGTGCCTGCGGCACGTCGAGGATGTGGTAGGCGAGCCGCTGCGCGGTCTTTTGCCCGATGCCGGGCAGGCGCGCAAGCTGCGTCGTCAGCCGGTTGATGGGTTCGATGGTAGTCATAGCCCGAGGTTCATGCCCCCCGTGATGCGGCCCATCTCGCGCTCGGTCGTCTCCGCGGCCTCGCGCAGCGCGCCGTTGACCGCCGCCATCACCAGATCCTGCAGCATCTCCACATCGTCCGGGTCCACGCAGTCCGGCGAGATGGTGATGGCCGTCAGCTCGCGCGCGCCCGTCACCGTCGCCGTGACCATGCCGCCGCCCGCCGTGGAGGAAAACTCGCGCTTTTGCAGCTCCTCCTGCGTGCGCTGCATGTCCTGCTGCATCTTCTGCGCCTGCCGCATCAACTGCTGCATGTTCGCCCCGCCCATGCCGGGGAATCCGCCTCTTGCCATACGTGTCAAACCTCCGTTTGGATTTGTATTCATCAGCCTGCGCCGTGCCGCGCGCGGGACGCCCTGGCCCGCGGCGGGCCCTCAGGCGCTATTCGATCACGAGCTTGTCGCCAAAGAGTTCCCGCGCCCGCGCCTCCGTCTCCGGCGGCAGCGGGGGCTGCTGCCCCCGGATGAAGGATATCGCCGTATCCGGCCGCAGCTGGGCGAGGATGGCCTGCACCTTCGTGTGGTTGACCGGCGCGCACATGCTGTTGAACTGCGCCGTGCGCGATTCGGGGAAGACGACCGTCAGCGTACCGCCGTCAAGCCGCAGCGCCGTGCCCGATACCGCCATCGCGTGCACGAGGATGTTCTGCTTTTTGAGCTCGGCGAGCACCGCGTCCCACAGCCGCTGCGCGTCCGCGGGGGCCGCTGCCGCCGGCGCGCCCGCCTGCGGACGGACGCTTTGCACCGCTGCGGCGGCCGCCTGCGGCGGCTCGGGCGCGGGGAGAGGCCGTTCTCCGGCCGCGCTGCCCGCTGCTGCGGGCGCAGCGTCCTGCGCCGCGGGCGCTGCATCATCGGGCGGGGGAGCGGCGTCCTCCAGCGCCTGCGGGGGCGCCTCCTCCCTTGCGGGCGCCGCCTGCTCTCCCGCCTGCCGCGTCCCGCCCGCCGCGCCCTGCCCGGCAAGCGCGCGCTCCAGCCGGTCCAGCCGCGCCTCGAGCGCGTCGATGGATTTTTCATCCTCCGGCCGGCAGATGCGCACAAGCGCGCTCTCCAGCGCGGCGCGCGGCATGGGCAGGTAGCGCATCTCGCCCTGCACGCGCAGCAGCGTTTCGAGCGCGCGCAGCAGCCAGGCGCGCGGCGCGTCCTTGGCCTGCGCCAGATAGCGGTCCATCGCGTCGGCCGTGCAGTCCAGCAGCTCCTCGCAGCGGCCGCACGTGCCGGCCAGCAGCAGCGCGCGCAGATGCGCCGCCAGGTCCTGGCAGAACACCGTCAGGTCGCGCCCGCCGCGCACGATGCCGTCGAGCATGTGCAGCGCGCGCGCCGCGTCGCCGCCGAGCAGCGCGCCCGCCATGTCGAACAGAAAGCCCTGCTCCATGCTGCCCAGCACGTCGTACACGTCCCGCGCGCAGACGCTGTTGCCGCAGAAGGCGAGGCACTGGTCGGCCAGCGACAGCGCGTCGCGCATGCCGCCGTCGGCCGTGCGGGCGATGAGCAGCAGCCCCTCCTCGTCGATGGACGCGCCGGCGCGCGCGAGCACGTCCCTGAGCGTGGCGGCGATGTCGCGCACCGACAGGCGGTGGAAATCGAACCGCTGGCAGCGGGAGATGATCGTGGCCGGGAGCTTCTGCGGCTCGGTCGTGGCGAGGATGAACAGGATGTGCGCGGGCGGCTCCTCCTGCGTTTTGAGCAGCGCGTTGAAGGCGCTTGCGGTGAGCATGTGCGCCTCGTCGATGATGAACACGCGCACCTTCAGGTTCAGCGGCGCGTAGTGCGCCTTTTCGATCAGCGCGCGCACGTCGTCGACGCTGTTGTTGCTGGCCGCGTCGATCTCGACGATGTCCGGGTTGCCCGGATCGAGCGACAGCCGGCACGCCTCGCACCTGCCGCAGGGCTCGCCGTGCTCGGGCGAGAGGCAGTTGACGGCGCGGGCGAAGATCTTCGCCGTGCTCGTCTTGCCCGTGCCGCGCGTGCCGCAGAACAGGTACGCGTGGGCGACGTGCCCCGCGGCGATCTGGTTTTGCAGCGTGGTGGTGATATGCTCCTGCCCGACGACCTCGGCAAACGTGGCGGGGCGGTACTTGCGGTAGAGCGCGCGGTATTCCATACGGGGCCTCCCTCCGGCGGCGCGCCGCCGGGCCTTGTCCATATTCTTTGTTATCATACCATATTTCAGACTGCCTGCGCAATGGCGCGGCGGGGATTGACGGCGCGGAGGAAACGGTATAAGATATAAAACAATATATAATCCACAGGCCGGTTCGGGCCGATCATTCTTCAGGATGGGACGGGTTCAGGGAATGGAAGGGAAAAGCGGGTTTTACGCCGTGGTCAAGCGGCTGTTCCAGCGGTACTTTATCGACGCAATGGGGGGCATGGCGCTCGGCCTGTTCTCCTCGCTCATCATCGGCACGATCATCGGGCAGATCATGGAGCTGCCGTTCCTTGCGGACGCGCAGGCCGTGCTCGACGCGTTGCCGCACATCAGCGCCGCCACCGGCGCGGCCATCGGCGTGGGCACCGCCTGGGGCATGAAGGTGCGGCCGCTGGTGCTCTTCTCCTCGGCGGCGACCGGCACGCTCGGCTATGCGCTCGGCGGCCCGGTCGGCGCGTATCTGAGCGCCGTGGTGGGCGCGGAGCTGGGCACGCTCGTGGCGGGCAAAACGCCCATCGACATCGTGCTCACGCCGCTGGTCACCGTCTGCACCGGCGGTCTGACGGGCATCTTCGTCGGGCCGGGGGTCAACGCGTTCATGACGGATCTGGGCGCGTTCGTCAATACCGCTACGGAGCTGCAGCCCATCCCCATGGGCATCGTCATCGCGGTGGTGGTCGGCCTGGCGCTGACCGCGCCGATCTCCTCGGCCGCCATCTGCATGTCCATCGGCATCGACGGCATCGCCGCCGGCGCGGCCTGCATCGGCTGCTGCTGCCAGATGGTCGGCTTTGCCGTGGCCTCCTACCGGGACAACGGGCTGGGCGGCCTGTTCTCGCAGGGGGTCGGCACCTCGATGCTGCAATTCCCGAACATCATGCGCCGCCCGCAGATCTGGCTGGCGCCCACGCTCGCCTCCGCCGTGCTCGGCCCGGTCTCGACCGCCGTGCTCGGCATGACGAACACGCCCTATGGCGCGGGCATGGGCACCTCCGGCCTGGTCGGGCCGCTGCAGGCGTTCGAGGCGATGGGCGCGACCCATTCCTTCTGGTCGATCCTGCTGCTGGTCGCCGTGTTCTACTTCCTCGTGCCGGCGGGGCTGACGCTCGCGTTCGACGCGCTGTTTCGCCGCATCGGCTGGGTGCGCCCAGGCGATATGAAATTGCAAAAGCTGTAAGCCTGACGCGGGAGGGAACGGCCATGGAGGCGCGGATGACGATGGCGCAGGCGCTGCTTGCGGCGCGCGCGTCGGACGAGACGCTGCGCGAGCGCGCCTATTCGTCCGAGACGGCGGAGGGGCTCGATCTGACGGGCCTCGACCTTGCGGATGTGCGCTTTGCCGGCTGCCGCTTCACCGCGTGCGATTTTTCCCGCGCCGGGTTTGTGGATGTAGCGTTTGAGCGGTGCGCGTTTGTGGAGTGCCGCTTTATGGAGGCGTATTTCCGCCGCGCCCGCTTTGACGGCTGCAAGGCGGAGGGGGCGAATTTCGCCGCGGCGCGCCTGCACGAGACGGCGCTTGTGAGCGCCTCGTTCCGCTATGCCAATTTCACCGGCGGCGTGTGGGAGCGCGTCAGGGCGCAGGAGTGCCGGTTCACGCAGGCGGCGCTCTCCTCGCTGCGGCTGTCCCGCTCCGCCTTCTCCGCGTGCGACCTCTCCGGGGCCGACCTGTTCAAAACGCCGCTTGCCGGCCTCGACCTGTCCACATGCGAACTGGCCGGCCTCGCGCTGTCGGACGACTGCTCCGAGCTGCGCGGCGCATCCGTCAGCGCGCTTCAGGCGCCGGAGATCGTGCGCCTGCTCGGCGTCAGGGTCGTCTGAACCGCCCTCCGTCCACGCCCGTCCCGCTGCTTTAGCCGGCCAGCATCCTCGCCATCGCGCACAGCCGCTGGGAACCCGGGCGCGGCGTCATTGTTTTTTGAGCCGGGCGATCAGCACCGCGGGGCGCTCGGGATCGGTCCGGTAGCACGCTTCGCGCAGCCCGTCGATGACGAACCCGGCGGCAAAGCAGGGGCGGAAGATGTCCTGCAGCGAGCGGTGGTAGTAGCATTGCTGCCGCGGCTGCCCGGCGAGGGCGATGTCATAGTAGGCATGCGGCGTCATGTAGCGGTCCGTCAGCGTGACAAAGCACGGATGCTGCGTGGCGAACACGAAGATCCCGCCCTCGCCGAGCAGCGCGTGCACCGCAAAAAACAGCGGCGCGATGTCGGTGATGTCCATCACGGCCATGTTGCACACCGCCTTTGTGAACGGGCGCTCCCGCCGCAGCGCCAGCAGGCCCGCACCGTCCGTGGCGTCGGCCACGCAGAACTCGATGCGGCTCGCCTGGCGCGCCCGGCGCTTTCTGGCCAGCGCCACCATCGCTTCGCTGTAATCGAAGGCGAGCACGGCGGCGCCCTGCTCCGCCAGATAGGCGGAATAATTGCCGTTGCCGCAGGCGGCGTCCAGGATATAATCGCCCGGGCCGGGGCGCAGCAGCTCCGTCACGCCCGGGCGCACCGCCTCCCGGTGGAAGTCGTTGGACGCGTCCCCCATGGCGGCGTCCCAGAAGGCGGCGTTCTGCTCCCAGATCTCGCGGCTTTCCTCTTTGGAAAATGACATATCCGTTCCTCCGTTTTGCCGGGTTACGCCTGTACGGCCGGGCGCGCGCGGCATCGCGGGACGCGCGGCCCGTTTGGCGGGCGGCGGCTTCATGCGCCGCCGCAGACCGCCGCTGTTGCGGCCGCATCCGGCGGCAGCAGCGCCGCCATGTCCGGCGGCAGCGATGAGGAGAGGGAGAGGCACTCGCCCGTGAGCGGATGCTCGAGCCGCAGCAGCGCCGAATGGAGCGCCGGGCGGCCGATGAGCGCCGGTTCCTCCGTGCCGTAGCGCCAGTCGCCCGCCAGCGGGCAGCCGATGGCGGCCATGTGCACGCGCAGCTGGTGCGTGCGCCCGGTGTACGGAATGAGCCGCAGCAGCGCAAAGGCCCTGCCGCCCGTCTCCCAGGCGGCGAGCGTCTCATAGCCGGTGCAGCTGGGCGCGCCGTCCGGCGCGGCCGCGCGGCGGTAGCGCGAGCCCGGGGCAAAGCCGATGGGCAGCTCAACGCGCCCGGCGGCAGGCTGCGGAACGCCCAGCGACACGCCGCGGTATTCGCGGTAAAACGCCTCCGTGTGCAGGCGGCGGCGCAGCAGCTCGTGCATGTAGCCGTTCTTTGCCACGGTCATCAGCCCGCTCGTGCCACGGTCGAGGCGGCTGACCGGGTGCGGCGACTCGCCGGGCTTGAGATAGGCGGCAAGCGCGTGCTCGAGCGTCGTCTCATCCGGGTCCTGCGTCGGGTGCACGGCCATGCCCGCCGGTTTGTCGATCACGAGCAGGTCCTCGTCCTCATAGGCGATGGACAGCGGCACATCGGCGGGGGGCACGGCGCGCGCCGCCGCGTCGCCGATCTCCACGGCCAGCACGTCCCCGGATCGCACGCGCGCGGTGGTGAAGGCGCGCGCGCCGTTGAGCAGGATGCCCGTGTCGCGCCGCTTGAGCCGCCGGATCAGCGATTTGGAGAGCGAGAGGCGGTCGAGCAGCACGCGCTCGACCGTCTGTCCCTCCTCCGCCGGGGCGACGGCATACGTGAGCGTGCGCAAGGGTCAGGCGCCGCGCAGGCCCGGCGCGGCGGGCAGCTCGTCCTCGGCAAGCGCCGCGCACAGCAGGCGCACCGTGTTCTCCACATCCGAAAGCGCGACCGTCTCCACCGGCGTGTGGATGTAGCGCGTCGGGATGGACAGGCACCCGGCCAGCACGCCGTCGCGCACGCGCTGTACGGCGCCCGTGTCCGTGCCGCCGGAGCGCAGCACCTCGTGCTGATAGGGGATGCCGCTGCGCTCGGCCACATCGACCAGGAAGCGCCGCACCGACGAGGGGACGATCACGGAGGAATCCACCGCCTTGATGGCCGGGCCGTTGCCCAGCGCCATGTTGAGCCGCGCGCACTCGGGCGTGTCGGCGGCGACGGTGGTATCGACGTTGATGTTCAGGTCCGGCTCCACCGCATAGGCGGCGGGGGCCGCGCCGCGCAGGCCGACCCAGGAGACCAGCGTCCGCTCACGCAGCGTGAACCGACTGCCGATGAGACAGAGGAAAATGGAGGCCGGACGGGCGATGAACATCAGCACCAGCGCCAGCAACAGCCCGAGGCTCCAGACGTTGGCGGCAAAAAGTTCATGCGGATTGACCAGCATTCCCAGTGTGGTGAAGAGGGTGACCTGCATCAGCCAGGCGAGGCCGTCGCTGAACCGGAACAGCCCTTTCTTGAAATTGTAGCGGCGGTTCCCCATCGTGAGGCCGCAAACGTAGACCGCCATGAAGCCGTTGCCGAAGAGGGATTCGGTCAATCCGTAGGCGAAGATGATGCTGGCTACGCCGGTGACGAAGAAAAGTCCTTCGTATTCAAGCTTGAGCTTGTTGAAGAGCCAACAACCCGCCCGGCCGACCAGATAGCCGCCGGCAATGCCGATGGACATTTTGGCCAGAAAGACCGGAACAAAGCTCCAGAGTGTCGTATCACTTCCCTGTACAATGCCGATCATGAAGATGGTCAGAAAGGCGGCCATCGGGTCGGTGCTGCCGGACTCCAGCTCCAGAAGCGGTTGCAGGTCACCT
>URSN01000028.1 GCA_900550525.1 uncultured Eubacteriales bacterium | reverse complement strand
TCCGCCGCCGCGCGCTCAAGCGGCTGCTCCCTGCGCCGCGGCCGCCCGCTGCGGCGCGCCGTGCCGGCGGCGTACGGGTCGACCGCGGGCACGCCGCGCCCGGCCATATCCTCCAGCACGCTGCGCACCAGCGCGGGCTTGCCGCGCACGAGCGAGCGGTATTTGTTCTGGTAGCGCAGCATGGCGCTCTGGTCGCCGCCGCCCAGGCGCAGCGTGCACGCGCGCACCGACTCGCCCGCCGCCTGCGCGGCGAGCACCGCCTCGAGCAGCGCGCGCGTCTCCGGCGCGGTAAAGGGCACGAAGGCGGGCGCGTGCCGGCAGCCGCCGCCCTGCTTGACGCGGGCGTAATAATAGTTGCGCACGCTGTTGGGCCGCCGGCCGGTCTGGCACGCCACGTCGTCGAACACGGCCTTGAGCGGCCGGCCTGCCGCCTGCGCCGCGGCGGCGCGTTCGAACAGGAGTGCGTCCTCGCCGCTGCTCCAGCCGGCGCGCGCGGCGCGCTTTGTCTGCTGTGGGGACATGGATTCCATAGAAGCTCACCTCGCTGATGTTGTTGCACCGAGTATGGACGGGATCGTGTATGTTTATACCCTATGTGCGCACCGGCTTGTCTGATGCAGCCAAAATGGCGGTTTGTGCGCGCGGACAGGCATTTTTTGCCGCGCGGGCGCGGGGGCTCACCGGCGGCGTATCCATTCATGCCGCGCGGGCGCGGGGCCTCCGGCTGCGCGCAGCAAAAAAGCGGCCGGAGCCGCTTGGCAGATCATTCGCAGATCAATAATGGGGGAATCCCACGGGAAAAGAGGGGGAGAACCCCACGGAAAAGAGGGGCGGCGGGGCTTACAGCCCCAGCGCCTCGTGCACGTCGCGCATGCCGGCGATGCTCTCCCCGATCACCTCGTCGAGCGTCATGCCGAGCATCTCGCACCCGGCGAGGATCACGTCCCGGTTCACGCCGGCGGCGAAGTGCTTATCCTTGAACTTTTTCTTGACGCTCTTGACCTCCATGTCCGTCACGCTGCGCGACGGGCGCATGAGCGCGGCGGCGGTGATGAGCCCCGTCAGCTCGTCGATGGTGTAGATCGTCTTTTCCACCGGCAGCTCGGGCTTCACGTCCGTGCACAGGCCGTAGCCGTGCGCGCACACGGCGCGGATGAACGCCTCGTCAAAGCCGGCCTCGCCGAGCAGGCGCGGCGCGACCTGCAGGTGCTCCTCGGGCCAGCGCTGGTAATCGACGTCGTGCAGCAGCCCGACCAGGCCCCAGTAATCCGCGTCCTCGCCAAAGCGCTGCGCAAAGCGGCGCATGACGGCCTCCACGGCGTAGGCGTGCTTGAGCAGGGCGTCGCTGTCGTTGTACTGTTTGAGCAGGGCAAGCGCTTCCTCGCGCGTTTTCATGGGTACGACCTCCCGTCTTGTTCGGATGTGCGGGGCCCGGACGACCGGACAACCAAATTATTTTACACCGCCGCCGCAGAAATAGCAATATTTTGTGCGGATTTTCCTTGACAAGCGCGGCATGGACTGTTATCATACAATATTGACTTAAGATGGAAATACTGTGGGCGTATGCCCAAAAAGCCCGCCGGCCGCGGGGGCGCGGACCGGGCGGGACGGAATGGAAAAGACAGGAAGCGGGCATGCTCCACGGTGGAGCTGCGGACCAAAATTCAGCAAAATGATGCGCCTGACCGCATCGGCAAGGGGTGAACGCGATGATGCATGACGTGCAAATGGGGCACACGACGCGCAAGAGCTTTTCGAGGATACAGGAAGTCCTCGACATGCCCGACCTGATCGAAGTGCAGAAGAACTCCTACTACCGGTTCCTCAAGGAGGACCTGCGGGAGGTCTTCGACGACATCTCCCCCATCACGGACTATTCCGGCAAGCTCGTGCTGGAGTTCGTCGATTACAAGATCGACCTCGATCATCCGAAGTACTCGATGGAGGAGAGCAAGGAGCGCGACGTCAACTATGCCGCCCCGCTGCGCGTGAGCGTCCGTCTGATCAACAAGGAGACGGGCGAGGTCAAGCAGCAGGAGGTCTTCATGGGCGATTTCCCGCTCATGACCCCGCAGGGCACGTTCATCATCAACGGCGCGGAGCGCGTCATCGTGTCGCAGCTGGTGCGCTCCCCCGGCGTGTACTTTTCCGAGAGCTTTGACAAGCTCGGCAAGCAGCTCTTTGCCGCGCAGGTGATCCCCAACCGCGGCGCCTGGCTCGAGTACGAGACGGACTCCAACGGCGTGCTCTACGTCAAGATCGACCGCCAGCGCAAGGTGCACATCACCGCGCTGCTGCGCGCCATCGGCTACGGCACCAACGCGGAGATCCTCGACCTGCTCGGCGACGACGAGCGCCTTTCGGCGACGCTTTCCAAGGACCCGACGCGCTCGGTGGCCGACGGCCTGATCGAGATCTACAAGCGCCAGCGCCCGGGCGAGCCGCCCACGGAGGAGAGCGCGCGCACGCTGCTCAACGGCCTGTTCTTCGACCGCCGCTACGACCTGGCGCGCGTGGGCCGCTATAAGTTTAATAAGAAGCTCGCGCTCAAGGCGCGCCTTGCCGGGCGCGTGGCGGACGAGAACGTGATCTCCCCCGTCACGGGCGAGCTGCTGTGCGAGGCCGGGCAGACGGTGGACGCGCAGCTGGCCGCCGCCATCCAGAACGCGGGCGTGAACGCCGTATGGGTGCGCGCGGGCGAGGGCCGCGTGAAGCTCGTGGGCAACAACTTTGCAAGCGCGGCGGGCTTTCTGCCGTTTGCGCCCATCGAGGCGGGCCTCAACGAGGACGTGCACATCCCGACGCTGCTCGCGCTGCTGCCGGAGATGGAGGGCATGAGCGAGCAGGAGCAGAAGGCATTCCTGCACGAGCACTATTACGACCTGATCCCGCGGCACATCGTGCCGGACGACATGGTCGCCTCCGTGTCGTACCTGATCGGCATGCCCTACGGCATCGGCCATACGGACGATATCGACCACCTGGGCAACCGCCGCATCCGCAGCGTGGGCGAGCTGCTGCAAAACCAGATCCGCGTGGGCCTGACGCGCCTGGAGCGCGTGGTGCGCGAGCGCATGGGCCTGCAGGATATGGACGTGGCCATGCCGTCCAACCTCATCAACATCCGGCCCGTGACCGCGGCGATCAAGGAGTTTTTCGGCTCGTCGCAGCTGTCGCAGTTCATGGACCAGACCAACCCCCTTGCGGAGCTGACGCACAAGCGCCGCCTCTCCGCGCTCGGCCCGGGCGGCCTCAACCGCGAGCGCGCCACGTTCGACGTGCGCGACGTGCACTACTCGCACTACGGCCGCATGTGCCCCATCGAGACGCCGGAAGGCCCGAACATCGGCCTGATCAACTCGCTGTCCACCTATGCGCGCATCAACGAGTACGGCTTCATCGAGGCGCCCTACCGCAAGGTGGACGCGAAGAACCGCATCATCACCGATGAGATCGAGTACCTGACCGCCGACGAGGAGGACAACTTCATCGTCGCGCAGGCCAACGAGCCCATCGACGAGAACACCCACTGGTTCAAGCGCGACCGCGTGACCGCGCGGCTGCTCGACCAGATCATCGAGACGAAGAACACCGACGTGGACTACATGGACGTGTCGCCCAAGCAGCTGGTCTCGGTGGCGACGGCGATGATCCCGTTCCTCGAGAACGACGACGCCAACCGCGCGCTCATGGGCTCCAACATGCAGCGCCAGGCGGTGCCGCTGCTCAAGCCGGAGGCGCCGGTGGTCGGCACGGGCATGGAGTACAAGGCCGCGGCGGACTCGGGCATCGTGGTGCTCGCGGCCGAGGACGGCACGGTGAGCCACGTGAACGCGTGCAGCATCACCATCGTGGACAAAAACGGCGTGGAGCACGTCTACCACCTGACGAAGTTCCAGCGCAGCAACCAGGGCACCTGCCTGAACCAGCGCCCGATCGTGAAGAAGGGCATGAAGGTCAAAAAGGGCGACGTCATCGCCGACGGCGCCTCCACCGACGGCGGGGAGATCGCGCTCGGGCGCAACATCCTCATCGGCTTCATGACCTGGGAGGGCTACAACTACGAGGACGCCGTGCTCATCAGCGAGAAGCTGGTCAAGGACGACGTGTTCACCTCCATCCACATCGAGGAGCACGAGGTCGAGGCGCGGGACACCAAGCTCGGGCCGGAGGAGATCACGCGCGACATCCCGAACATCGGCGAGGACGCGCTGGCGCAGCTGGACGAGTTCGGCGTCATCCGCCCCGGCGCGGAGGTGCGCGCCGGCGACATCCTCGTGGGCAAGGTCACGCCCAAGGGCGAGACGGAGCTCACGGCCGAGGAGCGCCTGCTGCGCGCCATCTTCGGCGAGAAGGCGCGCGACGTGCGCGACACCTCGCTGCGCGTGCCGCACGGCGAGGGCGGCGTGGTCGTGGACGTGAAGGTGTTCACCCGCGAGAACAAGGATGAGCTCAGCCCCGGCGTGAACCAGATGGTGCGCGTCTACATCGCCCAAAAGCGCAAGATCAGCGTGGGCGACAAGATGGCCGGCCGCCACGGCAACAAGGGCGTCGTGTCCCGCATCCTGCCGGAGGAGGACATGCCGTTCCTGCCCGACGGCACGCCGCTGCAGATCGTGCTCAACCCGCTGGGCGTCCCGTCGCGCATGAACATCGGCCAGGTGCTCGAGCTGCACCTGGGCATGGCGTGCAAGTCGCTGGGCATCCGCATCGCCACGCCCGTGTTCGACGGCGCGACGGAGGAGGACATCAAGCGCCTGCTCAAGCAGGCCGGCTGCGACGAGGACGGCAAGACCGTGCTCTACGACGGCCGCACCGGCGAGCCGTTTGAAAACCGCGTGTCGGTGGGCTACATGTATTACCTCAAGCTCCACCACCTCGTGGACGACAAGATCCACGCCCGCTCCACCGGGCCGTACTCGCTCGTGACGCAGCAGCCGCTGGGCGGCAAGGCGCAGTTCGGCGGCCAGCGCTTTGGCGAGATGGAGGTCTGGGCGCTGGAGGCGTACGGCGCGGCGAACACGCTGCAGGAGATCCTCACCGTCAAGTCGGACGACATGGTGGGCCGCGTCAAGACGTACGAGGCCATCGTCAAGGGCGAGAACGTGCCGCCCGCGGGCGTGCCGGAATCGTTCAAGGTGCTCATCAAGGAGCTTCAGTCGCTCGCGCTGGACATCAAGGTGCTCTCCGACACGCGCGAGGAGATCATCATCGGCGAGGACGACGAGGACGATATCGTCCCGCTGGACATCAACATCTCCGGCCTGGAGGACGCGCCGCCGCTTGAGCAGGGCTTTGAGCCCGTGGCGGGCGGGATCGACATCGAAGACGAGTTCGACGAGTTCGACGACTTTGGCGACGAGTTCGACGGCGGCGAGCCGCCGGCGGAGGAGGCGCTCGACGAGCTGGACGACGATTTTGACCTGGACGCCGCGTTCGATGAGGACGACGGCGGGGACGAGGACTGACACCTGGACGGGGCTGCAAGCCAGGAGGGAGATTGGATCGTGTTTGAACTGACGAATTTTGACGCGCTGCAAATCGGTCTGGCGTCGCCGGAGAAGATCCTCGAGTGGTCGCACGGCGAGGTGAAAAAGCCGGAGACGATCAACTACCGCACGCTCAAGCCCGAGCGCGACGGCCTGTTCTGCGAGCGGATCTTTGGGCCCACCAAGGACTGGGAATGTCACTGCGGCCGCTACAAGCGCGGGCGCTACAAGGGCATCGTGTGCGACAAGTGCGGCGTGGAGGTCACGCGCGCCAAGGTGCGCCGCGAGCGCATGGGCCACATCGAGCTGGCCGTGCCGGTGAGCCATATCTGGTACTTCAAGGGCATCCCCTGCCGGATGAAGATGCTGCTGGACATGAGCCCGCGCGCGCTCGAGCAGGTGCTGTATTTCGCCGCGTACGTCGTCACCGACCCGGGCGAGACGAACCTGCAATACAAGCAGGTGCTCACCGATAAGGAATACCGCGAGGCGCAGGAGCAGTACGGCCCCAAGGCCTTCAAGGCCGGCATGGGCGCGGAGGCCATCCGCGAGCTGCTCTGCCAGCTCGACCTCAACGCGCTCGAGCAGGAGCTGCGCGAGGAGATCGCCGCCTCCTCGGGGCAAAAGCGCGCCAACGCCATCAAGCGGCTGGAGGTCGTCGAGGCGTTCATCAAGAGCGGCAACCGGCCGGAGTGGATCATCCTCACGGTGATCCCGGTCATCCCGCCGGAGCTCAGGCCCATGGTGCAGCTCGACGGCGGGCGCTTCGCCACGAGCGACCTCAACGACCTGTACCGCCGCGTCATCAACCGCAACAACCGCCTCAAGCGGCTGCTCGAGCTGCGCGCGCCGGATATCATCGTGCGCAACGAGAAGCGCATGCTGCAAGAAGCGGTCGATTCGCTCATCGACAACGGCCGCCGCAGCCGCCCGGTCACGGGCCCGGGCAACCGCCCGCTCAAGTCCCTGTCCGACCTGCTGCGCGGCAAGCAGGGGCGCTTCCGCCAGAACCTGCTGGGCAAGCGCGTGGACTATTCCGGCCGCAGCGTCATCGTCGTGGGGCCGGAGCTGAAGATGTACCAGTGCGGCCTGCCCAAGGAGATGGCGCTGGAGCTGTTCAAGCCGTTCGTGATGAAAAAGCTCGTCAAGGGCGGCATGGCGCAGAACGTCAAGGGCGCCAAGCGCATGGTCGAGCGCGTGTCGCAGGAGGTGTGGGACGTGCTCGAGGACGTGATCCGCGACCATCCGGTGCTGCTCAACCGCGCGCCCACGCTGCACAGGCTGGGCAGCCAGGCGTTCGAGCCGGTGCTGGTCGAGGGCCGCGCGATCAAGCTCCATCCGCTGGTGTGCACCGCGTTCAACGCGGACTTTGACGGCGACCAGATGGCCGTGCACGTGCCGCTGTCGGTCGAGGCGCAGTCCGAGGCGCGCTTCCTCATGCTGGCCAGCAACAACATCCTCAAGCCGCAGGACGGCCGTCCCGTCGTCTCCCCGACGCAGGACATGGTCATCGGCTGCTATTACCTGACCATGGAGCGCGCCGGCGCCAAGGGCGAGGGCAAGGTGTTCTCCTCCGAGGACGAGGCGCTCATGGCCTACCAGACGGGCGAGCTGGCGCTGCAGGCGAAGGTGCGCGTGCGCATCGAGCGGCAGTGGCAGGGCGAGACGCACCGCCGCGTGATCGAGACGACCGTCGGCCGCCTCATCTTCAACAACGCCATCCCGCAGGACCTCGGCTTCGTGCCGCGCGACACGCTGGACGACATGTTCCGCCTGGAGATCGACCACCTGGTCGTCAAGAAGGATCTGGGCAACATCGTGGACCGCTGCTACCGCAAGTACGGCCCGACCAGGACCTCCGAGACGCTCGACCGCATCAAGAAGCTGGGCTTTACGTATTCCACGCGCGGCGGCGTCACGGTGGGCTTCCAGGACATCCAGGTCCCCAAGGAGAAGAAGGAGTACATCGCCGAGGCGGAGAAGCAGGTCGATCAGATCGACAACCTCTTCCGCATGGGCCTGCTGTCCAAAACCGAGCGGAGCGACCGCGTCATCAAGGTATGGGAGGAGACGACCGAGCGCGTGTCCAAGGCGCTGATGGATTCGCTCGACCCGTTCAACCCCATCTACATGATGGCCAACTCCGGCGCGCGCGGTTCCACCGCGCAGATCCGCCAGCTGGCCGGCATGCGCGGCCTGATGGCCGACCCGTCGGGCCAGATCATCGAGGTGCCGATCCGCGCCAACTTCCGCGAGGGCCTCTCGGTGCTGGAGTTCTACATCTCCTCGCACGGCGCGCGCAAGGGCCTTGCCGATACGGCGCTGCGCACGGCGGACTCGGGCTACCTGACGCGGCGCCTGGTGGACGTGGCGCAGGAGGTCATCGTGCGCGAGGAGGATTGCTACGCCGAGCGCGGCGAGACGCCCAAGGGCATGGTCATCACCGAGATCCGCGAGGGCAACAAGCTCATCGAGCCGCTCAAGTCCCGCATCCTGGGCCGCTATACGGTGGACCCGGTCGTGGACCCGGCCACGGGCGAGCTGATCGTCGGCGCGGACGAGATGATCACCTTCGAGCAGGCGGAGCGCATCGAGCAGGCGGGCATCACGAGCGTGGTGTGCCGCAGCGTGTTCACCTGCCGCTGCGACCACGGCGTGTGCGCGCACTGCTACGGCGCGAACCTGGCCACCGGCGGCCATGTGGACATCGGCGAGGCGGTGGGCATCATCGCCGCGCAGGCCATCGGCGAGCCGGGCACGCAGCTGACCATGCGCACGTTCCACACCGGCGGCGTGGCCTCCACGGAGGACATCACGCAGGGTCTTCCGCGCGTGGAGGAGCTGTTCGAGGCGCGCAAGCCCAAGGGCCTTGCCGTCATCTCGGAGATCAACGGCGTCGTGCGCATCGACGATTCCAAGAAGCGCCGCGAGGCGGTCGTCACCGGCGAGGACGGCGAGAGCGAGAGCTACCTCATCCCGTTCGGCTCCAAGCTCAAGGTGAAGGACGGCGATACGGTCGAGGCCGGCGACGAGCTGACCGAGGGCTCCGTCAACCCGCACGACATCCTCAAGATCAAGGGCATCAAGGGCGTGCAGGCGTACCTGCTCAAGGAGGTGCAGAGCGTGTACCGCCTGCAGGGCGTGGAGATCTCCGACAAGCACATCGAGGTCATCATCCGCCAGATGCTGCGCAAGGTGCAGATCGAGGACGCGGGCGACACGAGCATGCTGCCGGGCGAGCTGATCGACATCTTCCGCTTCGAGGAGGAGAACGAGCGCATCGTGGAGAACGACGGGCAGCCGGCCATCGCCAAGCGCAAGCTGCTGGGCATCACCAAGGCGGCGCTGGCCACGGATTCGTTCCTCTCGGCCGCCTCGTTCCAGGAGACGACGCGCGTGCTGACCGAGGCAGCCATCAAGGGCAAGGTCGACCCGCTCGTGGGCCTCAAGGAGAACGTGATCCTGGGCAAGCTGATCCCCGCCGGCATCGGCCTCAAGCGGTACCGCAACGTGGCCGTGCACGCGCGTTCCGCCATGATCGAATAGGCGGCGCGCGCGGAGCGCGGCGCGCAGAGGAGGCGCACGCATGGACAGGACGATCGACAACCGGGAGTGCCCGCTCTACGGCTCGCGCTACTGCGAGCTGCTGCACATGCGCACCTGCGCGCAGTGCCCGCTGATGCGGCCCAATTACGGCATCACGCCGGAGACGCTGCGCGCCGATCTCGATCTGTATGAGACGCTGCTGCCGGAGGGCGGCATCGCGCAGCTGTTCGAGGCGCGCACCTGCCGCCTCTGCCGGGATGAAGCGTCCGCCGGGCGGCGGCAGGGCTACGCCATCTTCAACATGGCGCATCCGGAGCCGGAGCGCATGGAGCGCGGGCTGATCTTCGGCAAGCGGCGCGCCGCGGCCGGGACGATGGTGCCGGTGCAGCTGGCGGTGTGCCAGCGCTGCCGCAGGCGGCTGCTGCTGCTGGATTACCTGCCCGTGCTGCTGCCGACCGCCGTGGGCGCGCTGCTGCTGTGGCTGCTGGCCGGTTCGCAGGCAAGCGGCGCGCTTTCCAGAGCGGCGGCCTATCTGCCGTTCGTGCTGTGGGCCGGCGGCGTCGCGCTGGCCTACGGGGCCGGCAAGCTCGCCTGCCGGGCGCTGCGCAGGCGGTTCGGGCAGGATATGTATGTGAACGTGCTCGAGCAGCCGACGGTGGCCGGGATGCGCGCGCGCGGCTGGTTCCCGGTGCCGGCGCGCGACGGCGTGAAGCTCGTGTTCAGCAAAAGCCGGCTGTGCAGCGGGCTCGGCACCGCGCCGGACGGGGAGGAGGCGCCCGCGGCGGCGCAGGCGGAGGGCATTGACAACCATGCCGGATGCTGATAAAATAAACGATTGCCGGCCTTGCCCGGCTTGCGGCGGCGCAAAGGCGTACGCCGGCAGGCGCATCCTCGTGGCCGGCGTGCGGCAGGTGCTGCGCGCGCTCGAGGCCGGGACGGTGGACACGGTCTTTCTCGCCGCGGACGCGGAGCCGAAGCTCCAGGCCCGCGTGCGCGAGGCGTGCGGCCGCTGCGGCGCGGCGGTGATCGAAGCGGAGAGCATGCATGCGCTCGGGCAGGCGTGCGGCCTTGGCGTGGGCGCGGCGTGCGCCGGCGCTGCGCCGCAGGCGGCGCGGCGCTGAGACGGTGGACAATCATCCCAACAGGAGGGTTGCAGGGCGGTTGTACGATATATATAAAATTTGAAACGATACAGGAGGAACATCCATGCCGACCATCAACCAATTGGTTCGCAAGGGAAGGGAGCAGGTGGAGTATAAATCCAACGCGCCGATCCTGAAGCAGTGCCCGCAGCGCCGCGGCGTGTGCACGGCGGTGCGCACCATGACCCCCAAAAAGCCGAACTCCGCGCTGCGCAAGATCGCCCGTATCCGCCTGAGCGACGGGCTGGAGGGCACCGCGTACATCCCGGGCATCGGCCACAACCTGCAGGAGCACTCCGTTGTGCTCATCCGCGGCGGCCGCGTCAAGGACCTGCCCGGCGTGCGCTACCACATCATCCGCGGCGCGCTCGATACGGCGGGCGTGGCCAACCGCAAGCAGCGCCGCTCGCTCTATGGCGCCAAGCGGCCCAAGAAGTAAGGGGAGGGGAAACAGATGCCAAGAAGAGGATTTATCCCCAAGCGCGAGGTCCTTGCGGACCCGATCTACAACAGCATCGTCGTGACCAAGCTCATCAACCAGGTCATGCTCGACGGCAAGCGCGGCGTCGCCCAGAAGGCGGTGTACGAAGCGTTTGACATCATCAAGGACAAGACCGGGGTGGAGCCGCTCGAGGCGTTCGAGCGTGCGCTCGGCAACATCATGCCCGTGCTCGAGGTCAAGGCCCGCCGCGTCGGCGGCTCGACCTATCAGGTGCCGATCGAGATCCGCCCGGAACGCCGCCAGACCCTTGGCCTGCGCTGGCTTGTCTCCTATGCGCGCGCCCGCAGCGAGCGGACCATGCGCGAGCGCCTCGCCGGCGAGATCATGGACGCCATGAATTCGCAGGGCAACGCGTTCAAGAAGAAGGAAGACACCCACAAGATGGCCGAGGCAAACAAGGCGTTCGCCCATTACAGATGGTAAGGTAAAGCGCTTTGCCAAGAGATACTGCACTCGAAAAGACCCGGAACATCGGCATCATGGCGCACATCGATGCCGGCAAAACCACCACGACCGAGCGGATCCTTTACTACACGGGCAAGATCCACAAGCTCGGCGAGACGCACGAGGGCGCCGCAACCATGGACTACATGGTGCAGGAGCAGGAGCGCGGCATCACGATCACGTCTGCCGCGACCACCGCGTACTGGCGGGGCCACCGCATCAACATCATCGACACGCCGGGGCATGTGGACTTCACCGTTGAGGTGGAGCGCTCGCTGCGCGTGCTCGACGGTGCGGTCGCCGTGTTCTGCGCCAAGGGCGGCGTGGAGCCGCAGTCGGAAACGGTGTGGCACCAGGCCGTCAAGTACGGCGTGCCGCGCATCGCGTACGTCAACAAGATGGACATCACCGGGGCGGACTTCTTCAACGTCTGCAACATGATGCGCGAGCGGCTCGGGGCCAACCCCGTGCCCATCCAGCTGCCCATCGGCAGCGAGGCGGATTTTCGCGGCATCATCGACCTGGTGCTCATGAAGGCCGAGGTCTACTACAACGACGACGGCACCGACGTGCGCGAGGAGGAGATCCCCGCCGAATACCTCTCGCAGGCGGAGGAATACCGCCAGTCGCTGCTGGACAACGTCCTCGGCGAGGACGAGGCGGCGATGGAGCGCTACCTCGACGGCGGCGAGATCGGCGAGGACGAGCTGCGCGCCTGCATCCGCAAGGCGACGCTCGCCGGCCGCGCGATCCCGGTGACGTGCGGCACTTCGTACCGCAACAAGGGCGTGCAGCCGCTGCTCAACGCCATCGTGGACTACCTGCCCTCCCCGCTCGACGTGCCGCCCGCCAGGGGCACCACGCGCGACGGCGAGACGGAGGTCGAGGCCCTGCCGGACGACAACGCGCCGTTTGCCGCGCTCGCGTTCAAGATCGTCACCGATCCGTACGTGGGCAAGCTGGCGTTCATCCGCGTCTACAGCGGCACGCTCAAGACCGGCTCGTACGTCTATAACGCGAGCAAGGGCAAGCGCGAGCGCGTGGGCCGCATCATGCTCATGCATGCCGACCGGCGCACGGAGGTCGAGCAGATCTACGCGGGCGATATCGTCGCGCTGGTCGGCATGAAGGATACGACCACGGGCGATACGCTCTGCGTCGAGAACCGGCAGCTGCTGCTGGAGTCCATGACGTTCCCGGAGCCGGTCATCCGCGTGGCCATCGAGCCCAAGACCAAGGCCGGGCAGGAGCGCATGACGCTGGCGCTGGTCAAGCTGGCCGAGGAGGACCCGACCTTCCGCACCTATACCGACGAGGAGACGGGCCAGACCATCATCGCCGGCATGGGCGAGCTGCACCTGGAGATCATCGTGGACCGCCTCATCCGCGAGTTCCATGTGGAGGCGACGGTGGGCAACCCGCAGGTCGCCTACAAGGAGACGATCACAAAGCCCGTGCGCGCCGAGGGGCGCTACGTGCGCCAGACCGGCGGCCACGGCCAGTACGGCCTCGTGGTGGTCGAGTTCGCGCCGCAGGAGCCGGGGACCGGCTATGTGTTCGAGGACAAGATCGTCGGCGGCGTGATCCCGCGCGAGTATATCCCGTCGGTGGACCGCGGCATCCGCGAGGCGCTGCAATCCGGCACGTTCGGCTACGAGGTCATGGACGTGAAGGCGACGCTCGTGGACGGCTCGTACCACGAGGTCGATTCGTCCGAGCTCGCGTTCCAGATCGCCGGCTCGCTCGCGGTCAAGGAGGCGCTGCCAAAGGCCGGCGCCGTGCTGCTCGAGCCGATGATGAAGGTCGAGGTGCTCGTGCCAGAGGAATACCTCGGCGACGTGATGGGCAACCTCAACGCGCGCCGCGGCCGCGTCAGCGGCATGGATATGCGCCAGGGCGTGCAGGTCGTGCAGGCGGTGTGCCCGCTGTCGGAGATGTTCGGCTACGCGACCGACCTGCGCTCGCGCACGCAGGGGCGCGGCACCTTCACCATGCAGTTTGAACGGTATGAGGAAGCGCCCGCGTCCGTGGCGGAAAAGATGCTCAACCGCTTCGGCAAGCGGTTTTGAACCCCGCGCCGCTGGCGCACAAACAGCGTGTTACGCAAAACGCTTCACTATGGAGGAATGAGGAATCATGGCAAAGGCAAAGTTTGAAAGAACGAAGCCGCACGTGAACATCGGGACGATCGGGCACGTGGACCACGGCAAGACGACACTGACGGCGGCGATCACGATGGCGCTGAGCCAGAGCGGCCAGGCGGCGGCGATGCGGTACGACGAGATCGACAAGGCGCCGGAAGAGAAGGCGCGCGGGATCACGATCAACACGGCGCACGTGGAATATGAGACGGCGACGCGGCACTACGCGCATGTGGACTGCCCGGGGCACGCGGACTACGTGAAGAACATGATCACGGGCGCGGCGCAGATGGACGGCGCCATCCTGGTGGTGTCGGCGGCGGACGGCCCGATGCCGCAGACGCGGGAGCACATCCTGCTGGCGCGTCAGGTGGGCGTGCACTACATCATCGTGTTCATGAACAAGACGGACCAGGTGGACGATCCGGAGCTGCTGGAGCTGGTGGAGATGGAGATCCGCGAGCTGCTGTCGAGCTACGATTTCCCGGGCGACGAGATTCCGATCGTGAAGGGATCGGCGCTGCTGGCGCTTGAGGCGCTGATGGCGGGGAAGAACGCGAAGGAGACGCCGGAGTGCCAGTGCATTTTCGATCTGATGGACGCGGTGGATTCGTACATTCCGACGCCGGAGCGCGCGTCGGACAAGCCGTTCCTGATGCCGGTGGAGGACGTGTTCTCGATCACGGGGCGCGGCACGGTGGCGACGGGGCGCGTGGAGCGCGGCACGGTGAAGGTGCAGGACAGCGTGGAGATCGTCGGTTTGACGGACGAGACGCGGACGGTGGTCGTGACGGGCGTGGAGATGTTCCGCAAGCTGCTTGACCAGGCGATCGCGGGCGATAACATCGGCGTGCTGCTGCGCGGCGTGCAGCGCAATGAGATCGAGCGCGGGCAGGTGCTGGCCAAGCCGGGAACGATCCATCCGCATACGCACTTCAATTCGGAGGTGTACGTGCTGACCAAGGAGGAGGGCGGACGCCATACGCCGTTCTTCCAGGGGTACCGGCCGCAGTTCTATTTCCGCACGACGGACGTGACGGGAACGATCGAACTGCCCGAGGGCGTGGAGATGGTCATGCCGGGCGATAACATCCGCATGACGATCAAGCTGATCACGCCCATCGCGATCGAGCAGGGGCTGCGCTTCGCCATCCGCGAGGGCGGCCGTACGGTCGGCTCCGGCGTCGTGACGAGCATCATCGAGTAAACAGCGCATACCGCACAGGCCCGCGCCACCCGGCGCGGGCCTGTGATTTTACCGCACTCTCTTTTTCTGTTTTTTCTTTTTTTCTGTTCTTCCTTTTTTCTGTTCTTTCTTTTCTTTCGGGAAAAGAAAAGAAAGAACCAAAGAAAAGAAACCTTATCGGGGAGGAGGGATGAACGCAAACAATCGGGCAGCCGTCCTCATCATCCGTTTTCCATTTTTCCCTGCGGGGCTTTTTATAAAAAAGCCCCGCAAAATAATTTTTGCGGGGAATGTGCGTTTCGCCGACGGACGGGCGCGGCGGCTTTATTCAAGCAGATTCCTGAGCTTTCTTTTTGGTTCTTTTTCTTTCACAGAAAGAAAAAGAACATAAAAAAATAAAAAAAAGAAAAAGAACAATCCCCTTCCATGTACCCTCGCGGAGGCGGGCGGAGCGCGGAGGCGGATCAAATGAACGGGGTGCGAAAAATTACAAATAGAAAAAACGAAAAAAAGCTTGAAAAGCGCGAAACCGTGTGGTAAAGTTATCCTACCAATCCTCTACGAAAGGGCTTGGCGGCGGCGATGGCTGGCAGGATAATGTTCAAGCAAGCAAGCAAGCAAGCAAGCAAGCGGCTTAGTCGCGCCTTTTTTCTCCCCGGGACTGAAACACATATGATCTGCGACGGCGCATCCGCCCGCTTTATGCGTGGTGGGATGCGCCGCTTTGTACTTTTACCGCCGGTTCCTGTCCCTGATCCGTGCGCGGCTGGATGGGCCGCGATGTGGGGACGGACCTGAATCGGCGCGCCGCTGCGGCAGGATGGACGCCGCGGCGGACGATGCGCCGGATGGCGCGCCGCTGCGGGTAAGCCGCGGCAATGGACGGCGCCGCAGCCGCCCTGCGGGAGCGGGCACCCTGCGGCAGGGGCCGCATTGGCGGCGGAATACCGCAACAGGATGCACAAATACGCAAGGAGGAACCAAGGGGATGCAGACAAAAGGGATAGGGCGGCTTGCCGCGCTGCTGCTCGCGGCGCTTCTGGCGCTGGTTCTGCTGCCGGGCGCGGCGCTCGCGGCGGCGCCGGACGGCATGACCATCACGCCCGAGACGACGCAGGAGGAGATCGACGAACATTTCGGCGCCGGGTACTTACAGATCGGCGAGGTGGGCGGCGTATGCACGCTCACCGTATTGCAGGATATCAATATGGATGGCGTCAATCCCCTGAATCTCGGCGTTCGCCTGGGGGGAGACGACCAGCCCATGATGGTTCTCGAGCTCAACGGCAAGACGATCGAGCATACGACAATGGCGCTTGTGAATTATGGCAGCCTCACGATTCGGGACAGCACAGGCGGCGGCTGCATCCGCACGGTAACGACGAACGATGTGTCGCAGTACTCCACGATCAGCAACAATGGCTATTTGATCGTCGAAAGCGGCACGTTTGAGCGGGTGCCCGTTGACGCAGTCTGGCAGTGTCCGGTGATCGGCGCGTCAATGGACACAACGACCGTCATCAAGGGCGGCGTGTTTACGAACAAAGGCGAGGGCGGTTCTGCGCTGACGACCTACGGCGACGTCACCATCAGCGGGGGCGAGTTCAACGGCACCTACGGCGTTGTCGCCCAGCCGGGCAGCAATTCCGGCAGCCCGGTCGGCGTCGTCACGTTTACGGAGGATTCCGCGGCCGTGGTCAACGCCGGCAAGATGGCGTTTGTAATCCAGAAGAACAAAGGCCGGGAGGGCATCATCAACGCGCAGGGCGGCGTGTTCAACGCGCCACGCGTTGCGGGCCAGATCGGCGGGGCCAATATCCAGCAGCAGATCAGCATCACCGGCGGCACGTATGAGGCGAATCCGGCGGCCTGGGCGGACGAGGGCACGCCCGTCGCGCAGCTGACGCTTTCCGGCCGGCCGGGCGGCTTCGTCGCCGGCGTGGAGGATATCCGCCAGGCGGCCGCGGGCGTATCCGAGGGCGATGAGATCGACGTGCTCAGCGGCGACGTGGCGCTGACGAACCTGCCGGACGGCGTGACGGTGAAGAACAGCGGCGGCGGCACGGTGAGCGCCAACGGCAAGGATGTGCCCGCGGGCGACAGCTATACGGTGGAAACGCCGCTGGCGATCAGGATCACGGCGCAGCCGCGCGACGCGATCGTGACCGAGGGCGAGACGGCGACGTTCACCATCGCCGTCGAGGGCGGCACGCCGTACTATCAGTGGCGCAAGTCGACCGACGGCGGCAGGACGTTCGCCTTCATCGCGGGGGAGAACGGCGCGAGCTACACGACCTCGGCGACGACCGTGGAGAACGACGGATACCGGTACGACTGCCTCGTCATCGAGGAAGCGGATAAGGACAGTCTTGCAGACCTCGGGAGCCTCGCTGAGGGCAGGGATTATGTGAAGAGCAGCGCGGCGACGCTGACGGTGAAGGCGGCGGAGGAGGAGCCGGCGCCGGGCGGCGAGGACGATGTGCCGCCGACGGGCGAGGGGCCGCTGCTCTACGTGGCGCTCGGCGTGGCGGCGCTGTGCCTGCTCGGGCTCGCTCTGCCCGCGCTGCGCCGCGGCAACAGGGGGTAATCCCCCGTGCGGCCATGCGCCGCACCGAACCAAACGACGGAAGAAACGGCGGCCATGCCCCCCTGCGGGGCATGGCGGCGCCGAATCGAAGCGACCATAAGTCTCTGCAAAAAGAAAATCAGGAGGTACAAGGGGATGCAGACAAAAGGGATAGGACGGCTTGCCGCGCTGCTGCTCGCGGCGCTTCTGACGCTGGTTCTGCTGCCGGGCGCGGCGCTCGCGCTGACGGCTGACGGCGCGGTGGAAACGGCGGAGGAACTGATCAACGCGTTGAAAGCGGGCGGCGAAGTCAACGTCAAGCTCGGCGCCAACATCACGCTCACGACGACCGGGCAGCAATTCGCGATTTCGGGCAAAACGGTGACGCTGGACCTGAACGGTTTTGCGCTCACGCGCGAGGGGACGGGCAGCAGCCCGCTGTTTTCCATCAACAACGGCGGCAAGCTCACCATCAACGATCAAAAGGGCGGCGGCTCCATCACGAGCAGCTATCCGGTGAAGCTGTGGAGCGACTCCACGTTCGTCCTCAACGGGGGCGACCTCATATCGGTCAAAGGCACCGTCATCGATATCTTCACCGGCGTCAAAAACGTGCTGGCGGAGATGAACGGCGGCAGCGCAGGGTTTACGGATACGGCCACCAACATCGACAATGTGCTTGGAATCCGCGGCGGCGAAAATGTCAAGGTGAACATCAACGGCGGTGAGATCGCCGCCAACCCGGACGGCCGTCTTGCGGTGTACATCAGCGGCGATAAGGCCGGTGCGATAGAGGTTACTATCGCGGGCGACAGCAGGATTACGGCCACTGGTAAAGCGATTCAGGCGTACAGCGGCGCCGTGATCAACGTTTCCGGCAAAGCCGAGATCCATTCGGAGAACGGAAACGCCATCTCCACGCAGAGCGGATACGGCGTTGTTTCGCTCACCGTCGGCGGCGACAGCAGGATCACCACGGGCAGCCGCATGAGCGCCGCGCTCAGCGCGCAGGATGATAGCAGCGTGATCGTAGAAGGGAACGCCACGGTGAGCAGCCTTGAGACGTCGGATTCGGCGAGCGCGAAGGTGCAGGGCAGCAGCAGCGTTGGCAAGCTGGAAAGGGAGGATTCCTCCAGCCTGACCGTGACCAGCTGCCGGACCGACGACCTGGCGAACGTCGAAGCATTCCTTGATCCGGATGCGGCCGTCGCAAAGATCACCGACGGGTCCGGCTCGGCCTTCTATGTGGGCGAGGCGCTGGAAACCAGGGCCGCGAGCGTATCCAAGGGTGATGAGATCGACGTGCTCAGGGGCGACGTGGCGCTGACGAACCTGCCGGACGGCGTGACGGTGAAGAACAGCGGCGGCGGCACGGTGAGCGCCAACGG
>URSN01000027.1 GCA_900550525.1 uncultured Eubacteriales bacterium | reverse complement strand
CAACTCCAACTATACCCGATGCGTCCCTATCCTTCTTCTCTTTTTTCCTCCTGTCCAAGATGTATTGTATACCTACAGGCGAATGTGCGCAAAACCTGCCGCCCTGCTTGACAAGCCCCCTTTTGGCATATTATACTTATCTTAACTGAAGAGTCGGATGTAACCGGTTTGCAGCCGGGGACGCCGGGACGGTTCCTTCGCTTCCCACAACGGATTTGCAACGCAATCATCAAAAAAACAACATCTGGAGGAAGATCATGATCTGCGACATTCTGATCAAGAACGCAAAGACGCGCAAGCTCGACGACCTGGTGAACATCGCCGTCAAGGACGGCAAGATCGCCGCCATCGAAAAGGGCCTGGAGGCGGAGGCCAAGCAGGTGATCGACGCAGCGGGCTGCCTGGTGACGGAGTCGTTCGTCAACGGCCACCTGCATCTGGACAAGGTGTACACGCTGAAGATGGCCGGCGAGGACGCGCTCAAGTCCTACACCGGCGGCGGCATGGGCGGCGCGATGACCAGCATCGAGCAGGCGGCCAACTTCAAGGCGGCCTATGACGAGTCCTGGCTCATCGGCAACGTGCGCAAGGCGTGCGACCTGGCCGTGAAGTACGGCAACACGCACATCCGCGCCTTTGCGGACGTGGACTCCAAGGCCCGTCTGGAGGGCGTCAAGGCGCTGCTCAAGGCGCGCGAGGAGTACAAGGATCGCGTGACGCTGGAGGTCGTGGCGTTCCCGCAGGACGGCGTGGCCCGCGAGCCCGGCGCCAAGGAGCTGGTCAAGCAGGCGCTCGATCTGGGTGCGGACGTGGTCGGCGGCATCCCGTGGGTGGAGTTCACCAAGGATGACGAGCAGGCGCATGTGGACGCGATGTGCGCCTATGCCAAGGAGTACGACAAGCCCATCTCCATGCTGCTCGACGACGTGGGCGACGGCGAGGAGCGCACGCTGGAGATGCTCTGCCGCAAGTCCATCGAGATGGGCTGGCAGGGCCGCGTGACCGCGCAGCATTGCCGCGCGATGGAGCTCTATCCCGAGAACTATTTCCGCAAGCTCGTCGCGCTGCTCAAGCAGGGCGGCGTGGGCGTCGTGTCCGACCCGCATACCGGCCCGCTGGCCGCGCGCGTGAAGGACCTGCTGGCCGCGGGCGTGCCCGTGGCGCTCGGCCAGGACGACATCCAGGACGCCTACTACCCCTTCGGCGAGAACAATATGCTCCAGGTCGCCTTCCTTGCCAGCCATCTGCTGAGCATGCTGACCTTTGACGACATGGAGCTGCTCTACGACATGGTGACCACCGGCGCGGCCAAGGTGCTCGGCCTCAAGGACCATGAGCTCAAGGTGGGCGGCACCGCGGACCTGGTCGTGCTGGATGTGCCGGATGTGTATCAGGCCATCTGGTACCATCGCGCCCCGGCGTACGTCATCAAGAACGGCGTGGATATCACGCTGCGCTGACCCTGCGCAAAACAAAGCGCCCGGCGCGCATGCCGGGCGGATGGCGGGCGGCCCCAGCGGGGCCGCCCGCCCATGTTATACAACGGCTCCGCCGCCGCCGCTTAGCAGCAGCCGCCCGGCGCGGGCGCGGCGGTCGCATGCCTGCGCCGGTATTCCGTCGGCGGCATGCCGAACGCGTCGCGGAAGGCCGCCGTCAGCTTGCTCTGGCTCTCATAGCCCACGGCGCTTGCGATCGCGGCCACGCTCTGGTCCGTGCCGCGCAACAGCGCGGCGGCGCGCTCCATGCGGTGCGCGCGGATGTGCGCGGCCAGCGACGCGCCGTAGGCGGCCTTGAACGCAGCCTTGAGCGTCGTCGGGTTCATCAGGAACCGGCGCGCCAGCGCGTCAATGGGGATGCGCTGGTCGAGGTGCTCCATCAGATAGGCGTGCACGGCCTCCATGGCGGCGGGGCGCTGCGCGGCCTGCTGCGCGCCGTCGTGCAAAAGCCGGTGCAGGCACAGCAGCGTCTCCAGCGCCCGCAGCCGGCCATAGGCGGGGCGCAGCGCCTCCGGCAGCTCGAAGAGCGTCATCAGCGGCGGCAGCGCCGGGCTTCCCGCGGGGAACACGGCCGGCGGCCCGCCGCAAAACCGCGCCGCCAGCGCGGCGGGGGAGACATGCGCGCCGTCCAGCAGCGCCGGCGGCTGCGCCGCAAGCGATGGGCAGTCAAAGCGCAGCGCCAGCCCCTCGCACACACCGTCCGGCAGCGTCAGCGTGCGCGGGCAATCCGGCTGCCCGCATATGGCGATCGTCCCCGCGTCGAGCGCCGGCAGGCCGCCGTCCGGCGCGCAGCGGAGGCTCCCGCGGCGGCAGCAGGCGGCGATGAGCGCCGGCCGCCGCGCCCCGGCCAGGCGGACCGTACCGCCCAGCACGGCCCAGTAGGCGAGCGTGACGCCGGGCAGCAGCGCATGGAGCTCCAGCTCGCCCCGCCCGTCCGTCTCCAGCACGGGCGGCGCTTCGTCCGCCCGGGCCGGGATGCGGCGCAGCGTGAACCCCGCCGGCAGGCCGGCGAGCCGCTCCAGCAGCGCGTCCCGCTCCGCAGGCGCCGGCACGGCCGTTTCCCCGCTTCCGCCTCGGGGCAGGCGATCTCCATCGCCCGCTCGATGGCCAGGTGCAGCAGGCGGGCAAGCTCCGTATCGGCCGCGCGGTAATAGACCTCCTTGCCCTCGCGGCGGCTCAGGAGCAGGCCGCTGGCGCGCAGCTGCCGCAGGTGGTGCGATACCGCCGGGCTGGACATGCCCATGAGCGCCGAAATGTTGATCACACATTCCTCACAGTGGCACAGCAGCCAGAAGATGCGCACGCGGCTGGCGTCCCCCAGCTGCCTGAACACATCCGCAATGATCCGGAATTCGTCCGTCTCCCTGAGCCGTTTATAGACGTCCTGCGCCTGTTCCGCATGCCCGTGCTGATGCGGGAGAGATATCTGCGCCATGTCCGCCGCTCCTTTCCGGGCCTGTCGGCCCCGTCGTCCATCGTACATCATTTTCGCCGCCGGCACAAGCGCCTTGCCCCTTTTGGACGCGGATTTGTTCCAAACGGAAGGGGCTTGCGCGGGCGATTGACATTTCCCGGGCAATGGGCTATAGTGGTCCTATCAGTTAAACGAATGTTTAATTGTTAAATCAATCGGCTGGAAAGGAGCGATCCCCATGAAAAAGACGTACGGCATTGAAGTGGACTGCGCCAACTGCGCCAACGAGATGGAGGCCGCCGCCCGCCGTGTCGCGGGCGTGGCGGGGGCGAGCGTCAACTTCATGATGCAGCGCATGACCGTGGAGTTTGAGGACGGGCACGAGCCCAAGGCCGTCATGCGCGACGTGCTCAAGGCGTGCCGCCGCGTGGAACCGGACTGTTCCATCGAGCTGTAGGCGCGCGCGCTGCGCAACGGCGTGGGAAGACGGGAGGTGGCGGTATGAACCGGAAACAGAAGATCATGCTGGCGCGCATCGCGCTCACAGCGGCGCTGCTCATCGCGCTCAACGCAGCGCCGGTGGCCGGCTGGCCGCGCGCAGCGCTGTTTCTCCTGGCCTATCTGATCATCGGGTACGACATCCTCGCAAAGGCCGGCCGCGGCATCCTCAACGGCCGCGTATTCGACGAGAACTTTCTCATGGCCGTGGCGACGCTCGGCGCGATCGGCCTGGCCGTCTACGAGCGCAGCGGCGATTACAACGAGGCCGTCGCCGTTATGCTGTTCTACCAGATAGGCGAGCTGTTCCAGAGCTATGCGGTCGGCAAAAGCCGCCGCAACATCGGCGCGTTGATGGACATCCGCCCCGATTACGCCAACGTGGAGCGGGACGGCGGCCTTCAGCGCGTCGATCCGGACGAGGTGGCCGTCGGCAGCGTCATCGTGGTGCAGCCGGGCGAGAAGGTGCCCATCGACGGCGTCGTGACGGAGGGAACATCCACCCTGGATACGGCCGCGCTGACCGGCGAGAGCCTGCCGCGCGACATCGCCGCGGGCGAGGAGATCACCAGCGGCTGCATCAACCTCACCGGCGTGCTGAAGATCCGCACCACGAAGGAGTTCGGCGCTTCCACCGTATCGAAGATACTGGAGCTGGTGGAGAACGCCAGCTCGCGCAAATCCAGGTCGGAGGCGTTCATCTCCCGCTTTGCGCGCGTCTATACGCCGCTGGTCTGCCTCGCCGCGCTCGCGCTTGCGCTGCTGCCGCCGCTGGTCCGTCTGCTGGCGCTGGGGCTCGACGCGCGGTGGGAGCAGTGGATCTATCGCGCGCTGACGTTTCTGGTCATCTCCTGCCCCTGCGCGCTGGTGATCAGCATCCCGCTCTCGTTCTTTGCCGGCATCGGCGGGGCGAGCAGGGCGGGCGTGCTGGTCAAGGGCTCGAACTTCCTTGAGACGCTGTCAAAGACGCGCATCGTCCTGTTCGATAAGACGGGCACGCTGACGCAGGGCGTGTTCGAGGTCAACGGCATCCACCACAACCGCATGGAAAACGCCCGGCTGCTCGAGTACGCGGCGCTGGCGGAGAGCGCGTCGTCACGCCCCATCAGCAAAAGCCTTCAGCGCGCCTGCGGCAAGCAGCTCGACCGCAGCCGCGTGACGGATATTCAGGAGCTGAGCGGCAGCGGCGTCATCGCCCGGGTGGACGGCGTGGAGGTCGCCGCCGGCAACGAGAGGCTGATGGAACGCCTCGGCGTCCCCCATATCAACTGCCACAGCGCCGGCACCATCATTCACATGGCGGTCGGCGGGGAATATGCGGGGCATATCGTCATCTCCGACGTGGTGAAGCCCCGTGCCAAAGCCGCCGTCGCCGCGCTCAAGGCGGCCGGCGTCCGCCGGCTCATCATGCTCACGGGCGACCGAAAGGCGGTGGCCGAGCAGGTCGCATCGGAGCTCGGGCTTGACGAGGCGTACAGCGAACTGCTTCCCGCGGGCAAGGTCGAGAAGGTGGAGGAGCTCATGGCGCATCAGCCGGACAGGGCCAAGCTGGCCTTTGTCGGCGACGGCAGCAACGACGCGCCGGTGCTCGGCCGCGCGGATATCGGCATCGCCATGGGCGCCATGGGCTCGGACGCGGCCATCGAGGCGGCGGACGTGGTGCTCATGGACGACGACCCGATGAAGATCGCCACAGCCATCCGCATCTCCCGCAAATGCCTGCGCATCGTCTATGAGAACATCGCCTTCGCCCTTGGCGTGAAGCTCGTCTGCCTGGTGCTCGGCGCGCTCGGCGTTGCGAACATGTGGCTGGCCATCTTTGCGGATGTGGGCGTCATGGTGCTGGCCGTGCTCAACGCCATCCGCGCCCTGTTCGTCAAGCGCCTGTAAGCGCAGCGCGCCGCGCCGCCCGCCGTGCATGGCGGGCGGCTTCGTTTTGCCCGCTCCTTTTGCGGCGGCGCGCCGCGCGGTGCGCCCTTGCGCTTGCCTTTCTCGCTGCGGCGCGGTACAATGGTCGGGCCGCGCCCCGGCGGGGGCCGCCGCGGCGCAGGCGTTCATCATATGTGCGGGAGGGTTGGACATGGTCGAGATCGGGCCGTGGCTTGCGGCGTACCGGCATGCCGTGCTGGCGGAATTTGGCGCGCGCGTGCGCTTCATCGGCATCCAGGGGAGCCATGCGCGCGGCGAGGCGGGGGAGGGGAGCGACATCGACGCGGTGCTGATCCTCGACCGGCTGACCCCGCATGACCTGCGGCGCTATCGCGCGCTGGCCGCCGGGCTGCCCCATGCGCGGCTGCTGTGCGGCTTTGTGGCCGGGGCGGCGGAGCTTGCGGCCTGGGACCGGGCGGACCGTCTCTCGTTCTATTTCGATACCAGGCCCGTGTACGGCACGCTCGACGCGCTGCTGGACGCGCCCACGGCGGACGACGCCGCGCGCGCCGTTTCGCTGGGCGCGTGCGGCCTGTACCACGCCTGCTGCCACGGCCTGCTGCACGGCCTGGACGAGCCGGCGCTGCGGGCGCTGTGCAAGCAGGCGCGCTTTGTACTGCAAGCCGCGCAGTTTGCAGCCGGCGGCCGCTATGCGGCCAGTCTTTTGGAGCTTGACGCGCGCGCCGCCGGGCGGGAGAAGGAGATATGCGCGCTCATCCGGCGCGCCGCGCAGGGGCAGGCGCTTGCGCCGGAGCAGGGCGCGGAAGCGCTGCTGTGCTGGGCGCAGGAGCTGATCGTCCGCTATGCGCCGCGCGCCGCCGCCCCGTCCGGCGGGCCGGGCTGAAGCGGAGCCGCGCACGCGAGGAAGTAGGCCGCCACCTGCTCGGGCTGCTGCGCCATGCCCGTGCGCATCCACCAGCGCGCGGCCCCGGCAAAGCCGCCGGTGAGC
The DNA here is from genome assembly GCA_900550525.1 of uncultured Eubacteriales bacterium. Classification (GTDB taxonomy): domain Bacteria; phylum Bacillota; class Clostridia; order Christensenellales; family CAG-138; genus Aphodomorpha; species Aphodomorpha intestinavium. Next base: position 12,530 of record URSN01000027.1, on the reverse strand, counting down.
TGGTCGAGCAGAAAATCGCGCGGGACGGCCGTCCGCGCGGGCAGATATTCGGCGAACAGCCCCGTGAGATATTCGCAAAAATAGCGCAGGAACAGGCCGTCCCCGCGCAGCAGGCCGCACAGGTCCTGCCTGCGGTCGCGGATGTGGTAGAGGATGTGCGCCAGCCGCTCGGCAAGCCCGTACGCGCCGTGCGAGAAGTCGTGCGTCGCCTCGCGCAGCGGCTCCTCGGAGACGATGTGCGCAAACAGCTCCGTGCACACCGCCCTGAGCAGCGCGTCCTTCGTCTCAAAATGCGCGTAGAACGTGCTGCGGCCGATGTTGGCCGCGTCGATGATCTCCTGCACGGTGATGTGGTCGTAGCGCTTGCGCGCCAGCAGCGCCGAAAACGCGCGGAAGATCGCCTCGCGCGTGCGCTGCTGCCGCCTGTCCAGGCCCTGTTTTGCCATACAGTTCCCCCGTTTCGTCCCGTATCTGACAATGCGGCGGCGCTGTCCCTTGCACGCGGCCGCCGCACCGGCTACAATCGTTACGGAACAGTTAGTTTCGTATTTCCATCCACAGTATACGTTCCCGCGCGGCCGCCTGTCAAGCGGCGCGGGGCGCACAGGGGAAGGGGTGTATCGCGCATGCTCAAACGGATCACCGATTTTCTTGCGGGAGTGCCGATGACGCTCGCCGGCGGCGCGTTTTTGCTGCTGGACCTGATCCCGCATCTGACGGGGCGGGACGGCCTGCTGCCCTTCGATCCCGCCTGGGTCACGGTATGCATCAGCGGGCTGCCGCTGCTGTATCTGGCCCTCTGGCGCATCGTCCACAATCCGGGCGTGAGCAAGATCTCCTCGGCGCTGCTCATCAGCATCGCCATGTTTGCGGCCATCGCCATCGGCGACCTGTTCGCCGCGGGTGAGGTCGCCTTCATCATGGCCATCGGCGCCATTTTGGAGGAGGCGACGACCAAACGCGCCAGGAAGGGGCTCAAAACCCTGCTCGGCCTCGCGCCCACGCAGGGCCGCCGGGTGCGCGGCGGCAGCGAGGAGCTGATCCCGGCCGAGGAGATCCGCCGGGGCGACCTGCTGCGCATCCTGCCCGGCGAGACGATCCCCGTGGACGGTACGATCGAAAGCGGGGAGACATCCGTGGACCAGTCGGTCATGACGGGCGAGTCGCTGCCGGTGGACAAGGGCGTGGGGGACGCCGTGTTCTGCGGCACGATCAACCGCTTCGGCGCGGTCGATATCCGTGCGACCAAGGTCGGCGAGGACAGCTCGCTGCAGCGGCTCATCCGCATGGTGCGCGAGGCGGAGCAGCGGCAGGCGCCCATGCAGCGCATCGCGGACCGGTGGGCCAGCTGGCTCGTGCCGGTGGCGCTGCTCATCGCCGCGGGGGCGTACCTGTTCACGCGAAACGCCGTCACGGCCGTGACGATCCTCGTCGTGTTCTGCCCGTGCGCGCTCGTGCTCGCCACGCCGACGGCGATCATGGCGGCCATCGGTCAGGCGACCAAACACGGCGTGGTCATCAAATCCGGCGAAGCGCTGGAGAAGATGGGCCGCGTGGACGCCATCGCCTTTGATAAAACCGGCACGCTGACCTATGGCCGCCTGTCCGTGTGCGACGTGCTGCCGCTCGACGGCATGGCGCAGGAGGAGCTGCTCGCCCTCGCCGCCGCGGCGGAACGCCGCAGCGAGCATCCGCTCGGCAGGGCGATCACCGCGTGCGCGGAGGAGTGCGGCCTTGCGGTGGCCGAACCGGCGGCGTTCCGCATGACGGCGGGGCGCGGCGTATCCGCGCAGGCCGGGGGGCGCGCGCTGCTGTGCGGCAGCGAGGCGTTCCTTGCTGAAAACGGCGTGGAAACCGGCGATGCGATCCAAGAGCAGCTTGCACGGCTGCGCGCGGAGGGCAAGGCATCCGTGCTCGTGGCGGCGGACGGGCGGTGCCTGGGGGTGATCGCCCTCTCCGACGTGCTGCGCCCGGAGGCGCGGGCGATGGCGGAAAAGCTCAGCGCCATGCATGTGCGCACCGTGCTGCTCACCGGCGACAATCAGGCGGCGGCGGACTATTTTGCACGGCAGGCGGGCATATCGGAGGTGCGCGCGCAGCTGCTGCCCGAGCAGAAGGTGGAGAGCATCCGCGCCATGCAGGCGGAGGGCCGCCGCGTGTGCATGATCGGCGACGGGGTCAACGACGCGCCCGCGCTCAAGAGCGCGGACGTCAGCGTGGCCATGGGCAGCATGGGCAGCGACATCGCCGTGGAGGCGGCCGACATCGCGCTCATGAGCGACGATCTGTCGCGCATCCCCTACCTCAAGCGCCTGTCAAACGCCACCGTCGCCACGATCCGGCTGAGCATCACGCTGTCGATGTGCATCAACTTTGCCGCCATCGCGCTCTCGCTCCTCGGCCTGCTCAACCCGACCACCGGCGCGCTGGTGCACAACGCGGGCTCGTGCTTTGTCGTGCTCATCGCGGCGCTGCTGTACGACCGCCGGTTCGACTGACCGGCCGGAACGCCCCATGCAGAGCGCCCGCCCACAGCTGTGGGCGGGCGCTCCGTTTCTTCTCCCGCTTGGCGTCCGTTCCCGCCGCTTAGCACCAGCGGCAGCACAGGCCCATCATTGACTGCGCAAGGCACAGCCCGATGCAGATCCTGCCGTAGCCGTCGAACATGGGCATGGAATAGCCGCGCCCGAAGGTCGTGTACGTCTGGCCGGGCTCCTGCAGGCGTTCGTAGAGGGCCTGGTACTCCATGTTGTTCGGCTCCATGCGCACCGCCTGCTGCGCGTACTGCTGCGCCTGCACGCGGTTGCCGGCGCCCGCGTTGGCGGCCGCCGCGAGGAAGTACCATTCCGCGGTGCGCTCCTGGATGCCGGAAAGGACGTTGAGCGCTTCGCGGTAGCGGCCGAACTGGATATAGTTGCGCGCCGCGGCGAAATAGTTGTTGCCGCTCTGGCGGCCGCCCGCCTGACGGGAGCTTCCATAGCCGCCAAAGCCGCCAAAGCCGCCGAAGCCGCCGAACGGGTCGTACCCGCCGCCCGCGCCGCTGCTCTGCCGGTTTCCGCCCGGGTTGTGCCGGCGGTTCATGATCTCGTCATAGGCGGCGTTGATCTCCTGCATGCGCCGCTCGGCCGTCTTGTCGCCGGGGTTGGCGTCCGGATGGTAGCGCTTGGCAAGCCGGCGGTACGCCTGCTTCACTTCCTCGTCCGTCGCGGTGGAGGGGAGGCCAAGTACCTTGTAGGGGTCGGTCATCATCGGTCGTTCCGTTCCTTTTGCCGTTGCTGCTGCATCAGCGCATATCTTGTCCAAACGCCGGAATACAGGATGTTGCGCAGGATATCCACATCCTGTACCAGCGGCAGCGATTCAAACTCGGCCGCGGCCTCGCCGATGAGCGCGGTCAGCAGCTCGTGGCAGCGCGCGTCGAACTCCGGCTGCGCGGCGAGCGGCAGCAGCGGGTTGTAGCGGCCGCGCCGCGCGTCCTCGCGCACGTCGAGGCAGGCGTCCATCAGGTAGACAAAGCGCCCCAGCCCCTCGCCGAAGCGGCGCAGCGCGGGCGCAAAGTGGTCCGCCTCGTCCGGCACGAACAGCTCGCCCATCAGCAGCGCGAAGCGGTTTGCCGCTTCGTCGGCGCTGCCGTTGTCCGCCTCGATGCGGGCAAGCGCCGCAAGATGCTCCTCCGCCGCGGCAAACTGGCGCGGATATGCGCGCCGCACCAGCGGCAGGCGGCGCCTGAGCAGCAGCGCCGCGGCGTGCTTTGGCGCGCTGCGCTCGTCATGCCAGTCGTCCTCGCAGTTGTAGTAGGCCAGCAGCACGTTCAGCGCCGCGGCGTAGCCGGTAAAGCGCGTCATGACGCAGGCGTGCCGCCGCGCCGGGTGCGGGAGGCAGCGGCAGGAGTCCGCCCGCTCCTCCGGCTCGTACAGCGAGCCGAGCAGCAGGATGAGAAACGTCATATCGTACGTGAGCGCCAGCCGCGCCGGCAGCCCGTAGCGCTCGCCGAGCGTGCGGCACAGCCCGCAGTAGAAGGCGCGGTAGCGGTCGCGCCGCGGCTCCTCCAGCGCCTTCGGGTTGACGACCACATAGCCGAACATGCGCTTATGTGTTTTTCACGAACGTGGCGCGGCACTTGGGGCAGGTGATCTTGATCTTGCCCTTGCCCTTTGGCACGCGCACGGTCACGCCGCATTCGGGGCATTTGAAAAAGCGGTGCGTGCGGCTCTGGCGCAGGCGGTCGCGCAGCGCGCGCAGCCGCCCGGTGAGGCGGTTGCGCAGGCGCAGGTATTTCTGGTTTTCCTCATAGCGCTTGCTCGTCTTGCGCGAAAAGATGCGGTAATAGCCGATCACGAGCAGGGCGACCGCCAGCGTGAACAGGACGCTGTGCACGGCGCTGTTGCGCACCAGCAGCGTTGCGACCAGCAGGATCACCATGCTGACGATGAGCAGGAAATTCGTCAGCGGATCGACCCCGTAGCGACCGACCATGAGCTTTGCAAGCCACTTTCTCATCTACCCAAACAGCCTCCGTTGCAGTGCCGTCCCGCCGCGCGCCCGGCGGCAAGCGCGGCAGGGGGACGGCGGAACGAAACGATAAAAAAATTTTACCATGCCGCCGCCGTTACGGCAATGCGCAAATAACAATGTTCAAATTCCTGTCAAATTGTTTCGCCATTTGGCGGCGGCGGCCATGCGCGCAGGCTTCCCTTTTGCGCCGCACCGGTATATAATGGACGCATGGAAAAGCATCGCAAACGGCAAAGCGGACGGCATACCGGCAGGCGGCGCAGCACCGCGGCGCGCCGCGAGGCGTACGAGCCCCACGGGACGCACGGCGCGCCGCCGCGCTATCGCGCGCGCCCCGTCATCCATATCCGCACGGCGGGCGGCGCTGCGGCGGCGCTGGTGGTGCTGCTCGTGCTGGTGGCGCTGCACGCGCTCTTTGGCGGCGGGCAGGACGGCGCGGCCCCCACGCCGTCGCCCGTACCGACGTTTGCCGCGCACGGCGGCGCTTCCGGCACGCCGGGCGGCGCGGGGGCGGACGGCGCGCTCAACATCTATTTTCTCGACGTGGGCCAGGCCGACTGCGCGTTCCTCGAGGCGTCGGACGGGTCGACCATGCTCATCGACGCGGGCAACCGCGGCGACTTCCCGATCATCGACGATTTTCTCAAATCACAGGATGTGGAGCGGCTCGACGTGGTCGTGGCCACGCACATGCACGCCGACCACATCGGCAGCATGGCGGAGGTGATCGACAGCTATGACATCGGCGCTTTCTACATGCCGGACCAGCAGGCCGAGAGCAACGCCTACGAGGACATGATGGACGCGCTCGAGGCCAAAGACGTGCCCGTGGTCACGGCAAAGCTCCTGCCCACGGATACGGGGCCGATGCAGGTGGACTGGGCCGCGGACGTGGAGACGGTCATCCTGTCCCCGTTTGACGGGACGTACGACGATGCCAACGATTACAGCATCGTGCTGCGCGTGCGCTATGGGGAGACGGCCGCGCTGTTCACCGGCGATGCGGAGGCCACCGCGGAGCGCATCGCGCTCAGGGCCCTGCCGCACCATTATTTCAAGGCCGACGTGCTCAAGGCCGGCCACCACGGCTCCTCCAGCTCCACGTGCGACGCGTTCCTTGCCGCCGTGGACCCGCAGCTGGCCGTGATCTCCTGCGGGAAGGACAACAGCTACGGCCATCCGCACCGGGAGACGCTCGAGCGGCTGCGCGCCGCGTCGGTGCAGGTGCTGCGCACCGACGAGGTGGGAACGGTCCATATCGCGCTTGACGGGGCGGCCGTGCGGGTGGTAGAATAACAGAGGTTATCGGCCATGACGGAGAGGCGCCCTGCCTTGCGCGTCCACAGAGAACGCCGCATCTGCTGCAAGCGGCGTGCGCGCGCAGCGGTTTGCCGTTCGCTCCCGAGCCTCCGCCGGTGAACGCGCGCCGCAAGCGGCGCAGTAGCCTGCGGCGGGTCAGCCCGTTACAGCGGCAAGGCCCCGTGCCAGCGGGGCGAATGAGGGTGGTACCACGGCGCTTCGTCCCATGCGGGCGGGCGCTTTTTCATGCCCCGCGCCCTGCGGCGCGGCGATACCAAGGATAGGAGGAAGAGGACATGTCCGTACTGGAATCCCTGCGGGACATCCACCGCGAGGCGATGGAGGCGCTCGCGCGCGGGCGGACGGCCGAGGAGGTCGAGCAGCTGCGCGTCGCAACGCTCGGCAAGAACGGCCGCCTGACGGCGATCCTGCGCACGATGGGCAAGCTGGAGAAGGAGGAGCGCGCGGCGGTCGGCGCGGAGGCCAACCGCATCAAGCAGGCGTTCGAGGCGGCGCTTGCGGCGCGCCGGGAGGAGCTGGCCGCCGCCGCGCAGCGCGCGCGCGTTGCGGCCGAAACGCTCGATGTGACCGCCCCGGGCGTGAACGCGCGCCCGCTAGGCCGCCTGCACCCGATGACGCAGACCTACCGCGAGATCCGCAACGCGCTCGTCGGCATGGGCTTCTCGCTCTTTGACGGGCCGGAGATCGAGCTGGACGAGAACAATTTCACCCTGCTCAACCTGCCCAAGGACCATCCGGCGCGCGACATGCAGGACACGTTCTACATCAACGAAAACGTCGTGCTGCGCACGCACACCTCCCCGTGCGAGATTCGCGCGCTCAAGGGCGTGAAGCCGCCGTTCCGGCTCGTCATGCCCGGGCGCGTGTTCCGCGTGGACGAGGTGGATGCGTCGCACTCGCCGGTGTTCATGCAGATGGAGGGCTTCATCATGGACCGCAGCCTGACGCTGGGCGACCTCAAGGGCACGCTCGATGCGTTCGTGCGCGCGGTGTTCGGCGACGCGGTGCGCACGCGGCTGCGCCCGTCGTATTTCCCGTTCACGGAGCCGTCGGCCGAGATGGACATGAGCTGCACCATCTGCGGCGGGAAGGGCTGCCGCGTGTGCAAGGGCACCGGCTGGATCGAGATCCTCGGCTGCGGCGTGACCAACCCGCACGAGCTGGAGAACTGCGGCTTCGACCCGAACGAGTGGACGGCGCTGGCCTTCGGCATCGGCGTGGACCGTGTGGCCAGCCTCAAATACGGCATCACGGACATCCGGCTCGAGTACGAAAACGACGCCCGCTTCCTGCGGCAATTCTGAGGATGGGAGGGACAAGGCCATGAAACTGCCGCTTCGCTGGCTCAAGGAATATGTGGACTATCGCGTGACGAACGAGGAGTTCGTCGAGAGGATGATGTGGCGCGGCTTCGAGGTCGCCGCCATCGAGCCGGAGCTGCCCGGCGCGGAGGACGTGATCGTCGGCCGGGTCGAGTCGGTCGCACGGCACGAGAATTCGGATCACCTGTATGTGTGCCGCGTCAACACCGGCAGCGAGACGCTCCAGATCGTCACCGGCGCGGACAACCTGTTCCCCGGCGCGCTGGTGCCGGTCGCGCCCGTGGGCGCACGGCTTGGGCAGCAGGTCATGCAGCGCGTCAACATGCGCGGCGTGGAGAGCTGCGGCATGCTCTGCTCCGGCAAGGAGCTGGGCCTGACCGAGGCGGACTACCCCGGCAGCGAGGTATACGGCATCCTGATCCTCCGCGGGGAGCACCCGCTCGGCCAGCCCATCGCCGAGGCGGTCGGGCTCGACAGCGTGGTGTTCGACATCGAGCTCACGCCCAACCGGCCGGACTGCGCCTCCATCATCGGCATCTGCCGCGAGGCGGCCGCCGCGCTGGGGCAGCCGTTCACCGAGCCGGCCATCGCGCCGGTCACCGGCACGGGCGACGAGGCGGACTATGCCTCCGTTAGCGTGGAGAACGGCGCGCTCTGCCCGCGCTATACCGCGCGCGTGGTCACGGACATCCATATCGAACCGTCGCCGGCGTGGATGCAGCGCAAGCTGCGCAGCGTGGGGCTGCGGCCCATCAACAACATCGTGGACATCACCAACTATGTGCTGGTCGAGTACGGGCACCCGATGCACGCGTTTGACCTGGCCTGCGTGGCGGGCGGGCATATCGTCGTGCGCAACGCCTTTGAGGGCGAGGTCGTCACCACGCTCGACGGCAAGGCGCGCCCGGTCACGCCGGAGATGCTGCTCATCGCCGACCCGCAAAAGGGCGTGGGCATCGCGGGCGTGATGGGCGGCGAGAATTCCGAGATCACGGACAGGACGCAGGTGGTCCTCTTCGAGTCCGCGGTGTTCAAGGGCAGCAACATCCGCAAGACCGCGCGCACGCTGCGCCACATGACCGACGCCGCCGCGCGCTTCATCAAGGGCGTGGAGCCGGTCAACGCGCAGCTCGCGCTCGATCGCGCCATCGAGCTGGTCGAGCAGCTGCACGCCGGCCGCGTCGTCGGCAAGACGATCGACGTGTGCGCGGCGGATCTGGCCACGCGCACGGCGGATATCGACGTGGCGCACGTCAACCGCCTGCTCGCGCTCGACCTCACGGCCGCGCAGATGGCGGAGATGCTCGCCACCATCGGCATCCCGAGCGAGCCGCAGGGCGGCCGCCTGCTCGTGCACATCCCGCATTTTCGCACCGACATTGAGACCGGCGTGGAGGCGGACGCGGACATCGCCGAGGAGATCGCCCGCATTTACGGCTATTACAACATCGAGCCGACGCTCATGCGCGGCGATACCTTCACCGGCAGGATCGACCGGCCCTTCGCCTTTGAGGACCGCGTGAAGGATACGCTCGTGGCGCTGGGCGGCTATGAGATGTACAACTACAACTTCACGGGCCCCGCCGCGCTGGACGCGCTGCGCCTCGCCGCGGACGACGAAAAGCGGCAGGCGGTGCGCATCCTCAACCCCTACGGCGAGGAGCAGAGCCTCATGCGCACGCCGCTCTACCTCGGCATGCTCGCCGCGGCCGCGCGCAACCGCAACCGCCGCACCGGACAGGGGCGCTTTTTCGAGGTGGGCAACGTCCATTTCGACAACGACCCCACCCTGCCGGAGGAGCGCAAGATGGCGGGGCTCCTGTTCTTTGGCGAGGAGGAGTCGTTCTACACGCTCAAGGGCGCGATCGAGGCGCTGTTTGACGCATGCAACGTGCGCCCGCGCGCCTATGCGCGCACGGACAGCCCGTATTTCCAGCCCGGCCGCGCGGCGGTGATCACCGCCGAGGACGACGGCGCGGTGCTGGGCGAGCTGGGCCAGGTGCACCCGGACGTGGCGCGCGCCTTCGGGCTCGACTGCCCGGCCTACATGGCGGAGCTGTCCATGCAGCGCATGTGCAACTGCTGCGCCGGCACGCGCAGGTTCTGCGCGCTGCCGCGCTTCCCGCTCGTGCCGCGCGATCTGGCGGTCGTGGTGGACCGTTCGGCGGAAACGGCGCAGCTCAAGCGGATCATCGAGACCGCGCAGGACGAGACGCTCGTGGAAAACGTCACCCTGTTCGATACCTACGAGGGTCCCGGCGTCGGGGAGGGGAAGAAGAGCCTCGCCTTCTCGTTCACGCTGCGCGCGGAGGACCATACGCTCAACGACGAGCAGATCAAGCGGGCGATGGACGCGATCATCGCCGCGCTGGAGAAAAACGGTGCGCCGCTGCGCGCCTGACGCGCGCGGCGGCACGGCGGGCGCCGCGGGACGGGGAAACGCGCCCCGCCCGCGGCGCTTGTGCATTTTCCCGGGATGTTGTATACTGGGCTGAGAAGGCCGCATGGCCGAACGGGGAGGGAGGACCGCCATGAACCAGTGCCCGGCCTGCGGCGCGCAGGCGCCGGAGGGAGAGGGATACTGCGCCGCCTGCGGCGCGAAGCTGCCGGGCGCGGCGCAGGCCGGCGCGCCGCGCGCGGGCGAGGTCTCGCCCTATTGCGACCGCCTGCTGCGAGCGGAGCGGCCGGGGCCGTCCGCTCCGCCGCCGTACCGCGCGCCGGCGGACCCGTCGCTTGCGCCCGTGAGCGTGGGGACGTGGCTCGGCGTGCTCGTGCTGCTGGCCATCCCGCTGGTCAACGTGATTCTCATCATCGTGTGGGCCAGCTGTGCGGAGCGCCGCTCGCTGCGCAATTTTGCGCGCGCGCTGGTCATCTGCCTGCTGGTGCTGCTGATCTTCATGGTGATCACGGGCATCCTGCTTGCGCGGGAGGGGCTTTCGTTTGCGGATGTATTCCTGCGCTGGCTGGCCGGCTGAGCCGCCCCGGCGCACAATGCGGCAAAGGAGGTAGGAGCGATGGCATATTGTACCCAATGCGGGGCCGAGATCCCGGATGACGCGCGCTTTTGCCGCTCGTGCGGCGCCTTTCAGGGCGAGCAGGGCGCGGCGAGACCGCAGGACGCGCCGGTGCGGCGCGTGCCCGGCGTCGATCAGGACGCGGAGGACAACCGGCCCATGGCGCTGCTGGCCTATCTGGGGCCGCTTGCGCTGGTGCCGTATCTGGCGGCCAAGCAGTCGCCGTTTGCGCAGTACCACGCGCTGCGCGGGCTGAACCTGTTCCTGCTGGAGGTGGCGTACGGCGTGGGGGCGGCGGTGCTGTCGGGCCTGTTCACGCTGGTGTGGTTCCGGCTGGGGCTGGCGCTCGGGCTGCTGTTCAACATCGGCTGGCTGTTCTTCGTCGCCATGTCCATCATCGGCATCGTGAACGTGTGCAATGGCGAGAAGAAGGATCTCCCGCTTGTCGGCGCGCTGCGGTTTATCAAAAAATAGCGCGGCGATTTGAAAACGGCGCGCCCAACCGGCGCGGCATACCAAAAACCGGCGGCGCAGGCGCGCCGCCGGTTTGCATGTTTGCAGGCCGTGTTCCGTCCTCTTCAGTACGGCGCGTACGCGTCCCAGCCGTCCAGCCCGGCGCACAGCTGCGCGCTTGCGCGGTTGCCCGCCAGCGCGCATTCCTCGGTCGTCAGCCCGGCCAGATACCCGTGCACGATGGCCGCGCACATCGCGTCGCCCGCGCCGGTGGTGTCCACCACGGTGATGGGCTCCGCCTCGATATGGCCGCAGCCGTCCGGGTCCGCCCAGACGACGCCCTCCGCCCCGAGCGAGATGAACACGCGCTGCACGCCCTCGCGCAGGAACCATTCCGCCGCGCGGTAGACGCCGCGCACCGTATCGCACGAGCAGCCGGTCAGGTGCGCCGCCTCATAGCGGTTGGGCTTGACGGCAAAGCAGCGGCCGATGTTGGGGCCGATGCGGCGCGCCTTGGAGAAGCTGACCGGTTCATAGAACAGCGGCGCGCGCACCTGCTCGGTCAGGTAGGCGAGCGCGTCCGGGTGGAGGTTTGCATCCAGCACCACGGCGTCCGACGCGTTGAGCAGCGGCAGGCGCTCCTCGAGCACCTCCGGCGTGATGCGCAGCATGATGCCCATATCGTTCACCCCGGCGAGCAGGTCGCGCTCCTCGTCGAGCACGCACAGGTACACGGCCGACGGCTCGTCCAGCCACAGCGAATGGGTCAGGCCGATGCCGCGCGAGGCGCAGTCCTGTTCGATCATCTGCGCGTGCACGTCGTTGCCCAGCGCCGTGATCAGCTCCGTGCGCAGCGCATAGCGCGCCAGGCGGCAGGCGATGTTGCGCCCCACGCCGCCCACCTGCATGCGCACGGCGCCCAGGTTCGAGTCGCGCAGGCGGCATACGCCGTCCGGCATCCCCGTGATGTCGAGCGCCGCGCCGCCGACGATGCAGACCTGTTTCATCGCTTTCCCTCCGGGTCGATCTTTTTCCCGCCGCAGAACACCGCGCGGATGCCCGCGCAGCGCCCGCTGCCGTGCGCATAGGTGGCGGTGTCGCAGAATTCGTCCAGGTCGAGCAGCAGCACGTCCGCGTCGTACCCGTCCCGCAGCAGCCCCTTGCCCGCAAGGCGCAGCTTTTCTGCCGGCAGGCCGGTCATCTTGCGGATGGCCTGCTCCGGCGTGCAGAAGCGGCGCTCATGCACCATCAGCCGGTAGGCGCGCGCCATCGTGCCGAACGAGCGCGGGTGCGGGTTTTCCGACGGCAGCCCGATCAGCCCGTCCGTGCTGACCGCGCACAGCGGGTGCGCGAGGATCTCCGCCACGTCGTCCTCGCTCATGTGGAAGTAGATGCCAAGGCCGAGCCCGCCGTTGCCGAAGCCAGCGCCGGCATGACCATTGCCAAGGAAATCTACGTCAAGGGCAAGCTGGTCAATATTGCGGTCAAAGGCTGATTTTTAGCACGAACCCAAGGCAGAGCGAAAGCTCTGCCTTTTTTGTGCTGCAGAAGTCATTCAGTCAGAGCGGCTTCCCCCCTTGGGGGAAGCTGTCAGCGGCCCCGCCCGCTGACTGATGAGGGGCGGCCTTCCCTTACAACCCGCTACTGGGTGGCTGCGGCACCCGCGCCCCTCATCCGGCCCTGCGGGGCCAAGGCTTTAGGAACCCCGCCACATCCATTGTTTACAAACCCGCCAAACTACGCTATAATAAAAGATACAATATTTTGACGAAAGCAGGTCCACACCATGCTCATCAGTTTGAATGTACCCTGTTACAATGAAGAAGAAGCGCTGCCGCTTTTTAATAAAGAAGCCTCCAGCGAGGCGGCGGAACTGAACACCCTCCACTGCGCGGATTTTGAGTTC
>URSN01000026.1 GCA_900550525.1 uncultured Eubacteriales bacterium | reverse complement strand
CGCTCGAGCGCGGCGCGCGGTCCGCGCCGCTCCTCGGCCTGCCCGTTGACCGGCTCGTCCCGCTGCAGCACGTGGCCGTAAACGGCCAGCGCGCGCGCGATGGCCACGCGGCGGCGCATCCCGCCCGAGAGCGCGGCGGGCCGCAGCGCCAGCGCGCCGCCAAGATCCAGCCGCTTAAGCAGCTCCTTTGCGCGCGCCTCGTCCGACACGAGCGCCACGTTTTGCAGCGCCGTGCGCCACGGCAGCAGCCGGTCCTCCTGGAACACAAACCCGATCCGCCGCCCCGCAAGGCCCGTCACCGTGCCCGCGTCCGGCCTGAGCAGCCCCGCCAACACGCGCAGCAGCGTCGTCTTGCCCGCGCCGGACGCGCCGCGCAGCGCGACCGTTCCCTCGTCCGGCAGGCGGGCGGAAAAGTTGGAGAGCGCCGTGCGCGCGCCAAAGCGCACCGTAACGCCGGAGAGCTCGATCATGGCCGTATCCTCCGCATCAGGCGCACCAGCGCGCGCTCGAGCAGCATGGACAGCACGATGACGCACAGCGTCCAGGCGAACAGGTCCGCCGTCTCCAGCGTCACCTTCGAGCGGTACAGATAGCTGCCCACCGCCAGGCGCGGCAGGGCGAGGATCTCCGCCGCGACGCCGGATTTCCATGCAAAGCCCAGCGCCGTGGAGCACGCCGCCAGCACCGGCGGCAGCGCCGACGGGGCATAGATCTCGCGGATCTGCCGCCGCCGCGGCAGGCGGAAGGCGCGCGCCATTTCCAGCAGCGCCGGGTCGGTCTCACGCACGGCCTCGAGCACCGCCGCCCATACGACCGGCAGCACCATCAGCAGCGCGATCCACACCGGCACCATGCCGGAGGAAAACCACAGCAGCGCCAGCAGGATGAACGACGTGACGGGCGTGGCCTTGACCACGCCGCGCAGCGGCGAGAGCAGCGCGTCCGCAAAGCGCGACGCGCCCGTGAGCGCGCCCAGCAGCACCCCCGCCGCCGTGCCGAGCAGGAAGCCCAGCAGCACGCGCCCGAGCGTCAGCGCGATGGCCGCGTAGCTCTCCGGCTCGCCCAGCAGCGCAAAGAGCCGGCGCAGCGTGAGCGCCGGCCCCGGCAGCAGCAGCGGACGTGCGACCGCCGCCGCAGCGGCCTGCCACACGAGCAGGTAGACGGCGACGGTCAGGCACGCGCGCACAAAGCGGTTCTCAATCCAGCGACGCATAGAGCGCGTCGTCCGGCAGCGCCCCGCCGACGGACGTGGGATCGGCGTCAAAGAGCACCTGCAGCATGGCGCTGGCCGCCTGACGCATCTGCTCGCCGGTGATGCAGACGATGTTGCAGTTGGGGATGGCGCGCGCGGCGATGGCCTCCGAGCCGACGATGCCCAGCTCCGCCACAAGCGCGGCCGCGCCCTCCTCGCCGACGACGCGCGCGGCCGAATCCGCCGCGGCCTCGACGAACGCCTTCACCGCCTCCGGCTCCTGCTCAAGCACGGAGCGGCGCACGATGTAGCAGCCCTGCAGCAGCGCCGTGTCGCACACCGCGTCCCACTCGGCCGTCAGGTCGAGCGCGATGCGCGCCGTCTCGCTCTTGACCAGCACGGAGGACACGTTCGGCTCCGGCAGCATGGCCAGCTCCGCCTCGCCGGAGGCGACCATCGCGGCGAGCGTGGCGTGCTCGGCCAGGTACTCCACCTCCACCTGCCCGCTCAGGCCGTTCTGCTCCAGCAGGTAGTCGAGCACATACTCGGGCGTGCTGCCCTGCCCGGTGGCGTAGAGCTTCCTGCCCGCCAGGTCGGCGATGGACTGCACGCTGTCCCCGTTCTCAAGCACGTAGAGCACGCCGAGCGTATTGATCGCGATCATGACGGCCTCGCCGTCGGTCTTGTTGTACAGCGTCGCGGCCAGGTTGACCGGCACGGCGGCGATGTCGATCTCGCCGTTGACAAACTTGCCGGTGACCACGTCCGGCGCGTCGAACAGCTCGATGTGATAGGCGTCCGCCTGTTCCGACATGACGTAGGCAAGGCCCATGCCCGTCGGCCCCTTGAGCGCGGCGACGTTGAGCACGACGGGCGCGCTCTGCTGCTGGGCGCAGCCCGCGCTCAGCAGCGCGAGCAGCGCTGCAAGCAGGACGGCAAGGATGCGTCCGATCGGGCGTTTGTTCCGTTTCATGGTTGTATCTCCTCCTCCTTTTGGTACAATACGATGGTCCTTCCCTCGCGCCGGATGCGGCCCGCCGCCTCGAGCGCGTCGAGCGCGCGGTACAGCGTGGCGCGGCCGGCGCACAGCGCCTGCGCCAGCGCCGTCATGCCAAACGGCAGCGTGCAGACGCCCCCCTGCGCGTTGCTCTCCAGAAACAGCAGCAGCCGCTCCTCCACGCTCGGGCGGACAAAGCCCTCGATGCGCCGGTTGAGAAAGCGGATGCGGCCCGTCAAGTAGCGCATGTAGTTCTCCGCAAGGCGAAAATCCTCCCGCAGCAGCGCGATTAGCGCCGCCTCGCCGATCAGCAGCGCGCGCACGGCCGCCGCCGCGCGGATGCTGACCACATACGGCGCGTCCGCCGGCGCGAACAGCGACGCCGCGCCGAACAGGTCGCCTGCGCGCAGCACGCTCATGAGCATCTTGTTCGCGCCGCCGCGCTTTTCGACCGTGGCCGAGCCGGACAGCAGCACGCCCAGGCTGCGCGAGAACTGAGCCGGGGCGTAGATCGTCTCCCCGCGCCGGAACGACGCGACGGATACGCCCGGCCGCTCGAGCAGCGGGCGCAGCTGCGCCTCCGTCAGCCCGGCAAAGAGCGCCGTCTGCCGCAGGGTGGCCAGATCCGCCTGCCTGTATGCGGCCGTTCCCGCTCCCGTTTTCATTCCCTCCAAACTGTCTCATTTGAGACGGAACAAGCATACCACCGGACGCCGCCCGCGTCAAGCCCCGGTGCGAAGGTTTTTGTCCGTCCGCCTCGCCGCCTGCGCCTTCCGGCCGTCAGGCCCTGCGCGGGGGGGCGAGGGGCGGCGCAGGGCGGGCGGCGGATCGCGGAATTTGCGCGCACGGCTTGTCCAATGCGCGCGCGATGGCGTATAATGGGGCCATGATGAAGATGATCTCGTGGAACGTGAACGGCCTGCGCGCCTGCATGGGCAAGGGCTTTTTGGACTTTGCCGCCTCGCAGGCGCCCGATCTGCTGGCTTTGCAGGAAACGAAGATGCAGCCGCATCAGGCGGACGTGCCGCTGCCCGGCTACCGGCAGTACTGGAACAGCGCGGAAAAAAAGGGCTATTCCGGCACGGCGGTGTTCTGCCGGCAGGAGCCGCTCGATGTGGTCAACGGGCTCGGCGACCCGGCGTTCGACAGCGAGGGGCGCGTGATCACCGTGGAGCTGCCGGGGCTGTATTTTGTCACGTGCTACTCGCCAAACGCGCAGGAGACGCTCTCGCGCCTGCCCTACCGCATGGCGTTTGAGGATGCGCTGCGCGCCCATCTGGTCGCGCTCGACGCGAAAAAGCCCGTCGTCCTCTGCGGCGACCTGAACGTGGCGCACCGCGAGATCGACCTCAAAAACCCGGGCCCCAACCGCGGCAGCGCCGGCTTTACCGATGAGGAGCGCGCCAAGATGAGCGAGCTGCTCGCGGCCGGCTTTACCGACAGCTTCCGCCTGCTCTACCCGGACGCGGCGGGCGCCTACTCCTGGTGGAGCTACCGCTACGGCGCGCGCGCGCGCAACGCGGGCTGGCGCATCGACTATTTCATCGTATCGAACCGGCTGGCGCCGCGCGTCGGTGACAGCCGCATCCTCAGCGACGTATACGGCAGCGACCACTGTCCGGTCGCCCTGCTGCTGGAGGACTGACATGCGCATCATCCTCGCTTCCGAATCCCCGCGCAGGCGGGAGCTGCTCGCGCTCATGGGGCTCACGTTCACGGTCGTGCCGAGCCACGCCGAGGAGGTGATGCCCGCGCACGCCGGCCCGGACGAGGCCGTGCGCGCCATCGCGCTGCAAAAGGCGTCCGCCGTCGCCGCCGCCTACCCGGACGAGTGCGTCATCGGCGCGGACACGGTCGTGTGGCTCGATGGAGAGATCCTGGGCAAGCCGCACACGCCTGAGGTTGCGCGCGCGTACCTTTCCCGGATGCAGGGGCGCACCCACACGGTGTACACGGGCGTGGCGGTCATCGCGCACGGCCGGGCGGACGTGCGGCACGAGACGACGCGCGTGACCTTCGCGCCCATGAGCGCGCAGGAGATCGACCGCTACGTCGCAAGCGGCGACCCGCTCGACAAGGCGGGCGCCTACGGCGTGCAGGGGCCGTTCGCCGTCTACGTGGACCGGATCGAGGGCAACTACTTCAACGTCATCGGCATGCCGCTGCCGCTGCTGTACCGCATGCTGCGCGAGGCGGGCGCGCTGCCGGAGGCGGGCGCATGAACCAGCTCATCGAGGAAAAGCTGCGCCTGCTGCCCAACGCGCCGGGCGTCTACAAGATGTTCAACGCCGCGGGCGAGGTCATCTATGTGGGCAAGGCGGTGTCGCTCAAGAACCGCGTGCGGCAGTACTTCCAGTCCTCGAAGAACCACACGCCCAAGGTGCGGGCGATGGTCAGCCACATCGCCGATTTTGAAACGCTGCGCACGGCCAACGAGACCGAGGCGCTCACGCTCGAATCGAACCTGATCAAGCAGTTCAAGCCGCGCTACAACATCCTGCTCAAGGACGACAAGCACTTCCCCTATGTGCGCATCGACTACCGGCAGGATTTCCCGCGCGTGGAGATCGTGCGGCGCGTGCACAACGACGGCGCGCGCTATCTCGGGCCGTTCCTCTCCGGCATCGCGCTGCGGGACGGGATGAACGTCGTGCGCGAGCACTTTCCCGTGCGCCACTGCCGCAAGGACCTGAAAAAGGCGATGGCCCGGCGCGAGCGGCCCTGCCTGATGTACCATGTGGGCAAGTGCTGCGCGCCCTGCTCCGGCAGCGTGACGCGCGCGCAGTACCATGCGATGCTCGACGAGATCTGCGCCTTCCTCACCGGCCACACCGAGCGCGTGCTGCGCGAGCTGCACGAGAAGATGCAGCAGGCGTCGGACGCGCTGGAGTTTGAGCGCGCCGCCGCGCTGCGCGACAGCATCCGCGCGGTGGAGACGCTGCGCGACAGGCAGGCCGCCATCGGCACGCGCAGGGAGCGCATGGACGTGTTCGCGCTCGGGCGGCTGGACGGCAGCGCGCTGGTGTTCGCGCTGTTCGTGCGCGACGTCTAGGTCGTCGGCACGTAGAAGTTCCGCATGGGCGCGGACGCTGGTTAGTCGGACGAGGAGATCTCCGACGCGGTTTTGAAGCAGTTTTTCCTCGAGGACGCGGCGCCGCCGCCCGAGATCCTGCTCCACGGCGAGGCGGCGGATATGGACGCCATCGCCGCCTGGCTGTCCGAGCGCGCCGGGCGCAGGGTTCTGCTGCACCGGCCGCAGCGCGGCGCAAAGGCGAAGCTTTCCGAAATGGCCTACCGCAACTGCATCGACGCGCTGGAAAAGGACGCGGCCCTGCAGCGGCGCGCCTGGGAGCGCGGCGAGGGCGCGCTGGCGGAGCTGTCCGGCCTGCTGGGGCTCGAGAGCGTGCCGGAGCGGCTGGAATGTTTCGACAACTCGCACATACAGGGGCGCGATACCGTATCCTCCATGGTCGTGTTCACCAACGGCCAGCCCGACCGCAAGGCGTACCGCCGCTTCCGCATCCGCGCCGAGGCGGGCGGGGACGACCTTGTCGCCATGCGCGAGGCGCTCACGCGGCGCTTTGCCCGCTTTGCAAGCGGCGACGCGGGGTTCGACCGCCTGCCGGACCTGCTGGTGATCGACGGCGGGCGCACGCAGCTGGACGTGGCGCTCGAGGTGCTCGCGGAGGCAGGCCTGCCGTTCGTGCCGGCCATCTGTCTGGCCGAGGCGCACGAGCTGGTCTACCAGCCCGGCGAGGAGCAGCCGCTCGCCCTGCCGCGCAGCAGCGCCGCGCTGCACCTGCTCGAACGGCTGCGCGACGAGGCGCACCGCTTCGCCATCACCTACCACCGCAGCCTGCGGCAGAAGAACGCGCTCTTCTCCGTGCTCGACCAGATCGGCGGCATCGGCGCGCGGCGCAAGCGCGCCCTGTTCGCCGCATTCGTCACGCTCGACGCGATGAAGGCCGCCACCGTGGAGCAGCTCGCCGCCGTGCCGGCGATGACCCGGCCGGCCGCCGAGGCGGTCTACGCCCACTTCCATTCGGAGGACGCGCCGCCGGAGGACGCGCCGCCCGCGCCCGCGCAATAGGCGCAACGCGCCGGGCGACATGGTGCGAAACAGCGGGCCGTGCGCAGGCGCGGGAAGCGTGGGCGGCCCTGCTGCGCAGGCGCCGTCCCTCCGCAGGCCGCCAACCCTCCGCAGGCCGCCGGCCCGCCCCTAAAAACGAACGCCGCCGGGCATGCCCGGCGGCGCGTGCGCCTGTACGGCGATCTTACAGATAGGGCCGCAGGGCGGCCGCGATCCGCTCCTCGAGCCGGATGAGCCTGCCCGCCAGCGCCTTGGATCGCTCGTCCGCTGCGGCGTACTGGTTCAGGTAGCGGCTGAGCGATTTGACGCCCATGTTGCAGCCGTCGATGAGCAGCTCGGCGATGGCCGCGTCGGATGCGTCCAGCGCGAGCTTGACGCCCGTTTTCATGCGCGCCATGCCCTGCGCCACCACGCCCGGCTCCTTGCCGTCGTCCCCGTATGCGAGCAGCAGCCGCTCCAGCTCCAGCTTCAGCGCCCGGTGCTCGTCCCGGCAGCGGCAGAGCATCAGCTCCAGCTCCTCGCCGCGCACGGCGCCGAGCACGTCCTCAATGGCCGACGTGCCCATTTCGATGCCCGCATCGCATTCGCGCAGCAGGCGGATGGTATCCTGTTCAATCATGGATGGTCCCCTTTTCCTTTTTCCCATAGTCTGCCCGCCGCGCCGGGAAGTATGAGCGCCGGGCGGGCGGAACCGTCGCGGTGCGAAGGGTCGGAGACGAAAACCGCTTGTTGCGCGCAGAAGCCGCGGCCCGCACGGCCACGGCCGCGGCCGTGTCGTTGTGTCCGCCCCCGCGCGCCATAAACCGCGGCCTCGCAAAAAAGCGCCCCTTCCGCAGGAAGCGGAAGGGGCGCGCGTTTGCTTTTGCCGGATGCGGGTCAGTTCTTCGCATCCACCTTGGCCATGTGCTCGATGAGCATGAGGACCTTGTTGGAATAGCCCCACTCGTTGTCGTACCAGGCGACGACCTTGACGAACGTATCGGTCAGGGCGATGCCGGCCTTGGCGTCGAAGATGGAGGTGTGCGCGTCGCCGATGAAGTCGGACGAGACGACCATATCCTCCGTGTAATCGAGGATGCCCTTGAGCTCGCCCTCGGCGGCCTTCTTCATGGCGGCGCAGATCTCCTCGTACTTGGCGGGCTTTGCGAGATTGACCGTCAGGTCCACGACGGAGACGTCCAGCGTCGGGACGCGCATGGACATGCCGGTGAGCTTGCCGTTGAGCGACGGGATAACCTTGCCGACCGCCTTGGCAGCGCCCGTGGAGGACGGGATGATGTTGTAGGAAGCGCCGCGGCCGCCGCGCCAGTCCTTCATGGAGACGCCGTCCACGGTCTTCTGCGTGGCGGTGATGGAGTGCACCGTGGTCATGAGGCCGTCGGTGATGCCGAAATTGTCGTTGAGCACCTTGGCCACGGGGGCAAGGCAGTTGGTCGTGCAGGACGCGTTGGAGACGAACTGCATGTCCGAGGTATACGTCTCATGGTTCACGCCCATGACGAACATCGGGGTGTCGTCCTTGGACGGGGCGGACATGACGACGTGCTTGGCGCCGGCCTTGATGTGGCCCGCGGCCTTCTCCTTGGTCAGGAACAGGCCCGTGGACTCCACGACGTACTCCGCGCCGACCTCGCTCCAGCGGAGGTTGGCCGGGTCCTTCTCCGCGGTGACGCGGATGGACTTGCCGTTGACGATCAGGCTGTTCTCGGTATAGTCCACCGTGCCGTTGAAGCGGCCATGGATGGTATCATACTTGAGCATGTAAGCCATGTAGTCCGGCGTGATGAGGTCGTTGATGCCGACGATCTCGATGTTGGGGTTGTTCACCGCCGCGCGGAACACGAGGCGGCCGATGCGGCCAAAGCCATTGATGCCAACTTTTACTGCCATTTTGTCAAGTGCCTCCTTGCGCATAATAAACCGGCCCATGCAGCGGCAATACGCCGCGGCGCGCCGCAGAGCGGCGCAGCCTGATAAACCAAAGGTATCTTACAGCATTCGCAAAAAAAACGCAACCTAAAAATCTGTTTGCCGTGCGAAAAAACCATGCAGCGGCAGCGCGGCGTCAGTCCGCGTTGATGCGCTCGGCCACGATGTACAGCGGGCGGCCCTTGAGCTCGTCGTACATGCGGCCCAGGTACATGCCCTGCACGCCGACGCAGCAGAGCGTGAGCCCGTGCAGCAGCACGAGGCCGTCCACGGCAAAGAGCCAGGGCGCCGCGCCGCAGGTGCACGCGCACACGATGAGCGCGACAAGGCCCAGGCCGGCCAGCGCGCACAGCGCGAGCCCCAGCGCGGCCGGCAGCGTCAGCGGCTTGTCGGAAAAGCCGGTGATGCCGTCCGCCGCAAGGCGCAGCATCTTTTTGAGCGTATACTTCGTGCTGCCCGCGGCGCGCTCGTGCCGCTCGTATTCGAGCGGTTCGCTGCGAAAGCCCATCCAGGCCGACATGCCGCGCAGGAAGCGGTTGTGCTCGCGCATCTGCAAAAACACGTCCGCCACGCGCCGGTCGATCAGGCGGAAATCGCCCGTGTCCAGCGGGATGGGGTACGCGCTCATCCACGAGAGCAGGCGGTAGTAGACGCTGGCGGTCAGCTTTTTGAACAGCGTCTCCCCCTCGCGCTTCAACCGCTTGCCGTAGACGATGTCCGCGCCCGCCTTCCATCGCTCCACCATCTGCGGGATGAGCTCCGGCGGGTCCTGCAAATCCACGTCGATGATGATCAGCGCGCTGCCGCGCGCGGCGTCCATGCCGCACGTCACCGCCAGCTGATGGCCGAAATTGCGGGAAAACGAGAGCACGCGCACCTGCGGCGCGCCGGCGGCGATGCGGCGCAGGATGGACATCGTCCCGTCGCGGCTGCCGTCGTTGACGTAGATGATCTCATAGGGGTGCCCGGTGGCGCGCATGGCGGCGTCCATGCGCGCGAACGACTCCTCCAGCACCTCCTGCTCGTTGAACACGGGGACGATGAGCGAAAGCAGCTGCTCCGGCATCGGGTTGGCCTCCTGTCTGTGGCTTTTCAGGCAGATCCTGCCGCCATTGCAAGATCTTCCCAGGGGATAGTATACCCCATTTTTATCCCGTTTGCAATTTTCCTTGCATTTCGGGGCAGATGCGGTATAATGGCAACGGGAAATTCTGAGGCAAAGGAGTGGTATACACATGCCAGTCGTCACCAGCACCAAGATGTTTGCCGACGCGTACAAGGGCGGCTACGCCATCGGCGCGTTCAACGTCAACAACATGGAGATCATCCAGGGCATCACCGAGGCGGCCAAGGAGCTGCGCGCCCCGCTGATCCTGCAGGTCAGCTCCGGCGCGCGCAAGTACGCCAACCACACCTATCTGATGAAGCTCATCGAGGCCGCGTGCATCGAGACGGAGCTGCCCATCTGCGTCCACCTCGACCACGGCGACACGTTCGAGCTGTGCAAGAGCTGCATCGACGGCGGCTTCTCCTCCGTGATGATCGACGGCTCGCACCACCCCTATGAGGAGAACGTGAAGCTCACGCGCCAAGTCGTCGAATACGCGCACGACCACGGCGTGGTCGTCGAGGGCGAGCTGGGCCGCCTCGAGGGCGTGGAGGACGACGTGAAGGTCGCCGCGGGCGAGGGCTCCTACACCGACCCGGATCAGGTGCAGGATTTCGTCTCCCGCACGGGCGTGGACTCACTGGCCATCGCCATCGGCACGAGCCACGGCGCGTACAAGTTCAAGCCCGGCACGAAGCCGCAGCTGCGCTTCGACATCCTCGAGGAGGTTGAAAAGCGCCTGCCCGGCTTCCCGATCGTGCTGCACGGCGCGTCGAGCGTCATCCCGGAGTTTGTCGAGATGATCAACCGCTACGGCGGCCAGATGCCCGACGCCATCGGCGTGCCGGAGGACATGCTGCGCAAGGCCGCGAGCATGGCCGTGTGCAAGATCAACATCGACAGCGACCTGCGCCTGGCCATGACCGCGACCATCCGCAAGTACATGGCCGAGAACCCGTCCCACTTCGACCCGCGCCAGTATCTCAAGCCCGCGCGCGAGGCCATCAAGCAGATGGTCGCCCACAAGATCGTGGACGTGCTCGGCTGCGACGGCAAGGCGTAAGCATCTCCTGGCGGGGCGGCGCGCGGCGCGCCGCTCCGCTTCCCTTCCCCTTCCCTTTCCTGCGCCGCACCGGGCGGCGCGCAACACCGCAACACAACAGGGGGGACATCCATGGACCGGGCCGATCTGACCTTCCGCAACGACGGCGGGGATTTTTCGCTGCGCGTGCGCGCCATCATCCTTGACGGCGGCCGCCTGCTCATGGTGCGCCATCCGCTGGGCTATTATTACCCGGTGGGCGGGCGCGTGCACATGGGCGAGAGCTCCGTGGACGCGCTGCTGCGCGAGGTGCAGGAGGAAACGGGCGTGGCGATGGAGATCGACAGGCTGGGCTTCCTGCACGAAAACTTCTTCTTTGACGAAAAGCGCGGCGCCAACCACCATGAGATTGCGCTGTACTATTACATGCGCCCGCTCCCCGGCCTGTCCGCCCGGCGGCTGTGCGGCAGCTCGGGCGACGCGCTGTGCTGGCTGCCGCTGGACGCGCTCGCGCCGGAGCGGCTCTACCCCACCTTTTTCAAGACGCGCCTGACCGAGCCGTCCGACCGGCTCGAACACATCTTCACCTGGGAAAACTGAACGGACCCGCCATCGCCGGGCGCATCGCGCAGCGGCATAGCGGCACAGCGGCAGACGTGCCGCGCGCAGCACGGCGCGCGGCGGCGCTTTTTCCTTTATGATCTGAAATGGGGGGCTTTACGGCCCGAAACGGGGGAGCTGCCGGCCGGGCGCGTGCGCGCCCGCCGCGGCGGTCAGTCGAGGCGCAGATAGGCCACCAGCATGCGGTGGTCGGAACAGTCGTTCTCGATGAGGCGCGCGTTGAGCACGGTGATGTTGGGCGTGACGAGGATGTTGTCGATCTCGTTTTTGGAGATCGGCTCGCCCGCATAATCGTATAACGCCGTATCCCGCGTGTTGACGGCCGTATAGCCGCTAAGCTGCGCATATTCCGAGGCGGCGGCGTTGAAATCGCCGAAGATGATGCGGTAGGGGTTCTCGTCGGCCTCGAGCGCGTCGAGAATGGCGGCAAACTGCTGCCGCCTGAGCGCCGCGGAGTTGAACGACAGGTGCGTATTGTACAGCGAGACGCGCTTGCCGTCCACCGTGATGACGGCGCGCTGCAGCACGCGCTGCTCATACGAGCCGCTGTAGAGCTTGCTGGCGGAGGCGTCCGTCAGTTCAAAGCGCGAGAGCAGGCCCACGCCGTACGCTCCGCCGCCGGAATAGTCGATGGCCGCGGCGAAATCCATGTGCTGCATGGCCCTGGTGCGCAGGCTGCGCAGATTGTCCGTGCCGCTGCCGCCCGTGTTGCGGTAGACCTCCTGCAGCGCCAGCACGTCGAGCTGCTGGCTCTCCACGAGCCAGCCCTGCATCTCCAGGTTGGAATTGCCGCGCTTGATGTTCCAGCTGCCCACGACCAGCGCGCCGCGCACCAGGTAGAGCGTGTAGCGCACCTGGCCGTCCACGGCGATGCGGATGGTCTTGCTGCCGGACGCCGGCATGCTGACGGTATACTGTGCAAGGCCCGTCCCGCCCACGTCCACCGCCGCGCCGTCGTTGGCCGCGGCGGCGATGGTGACCTCCGGCGCGTCCGCGCGCACGACGTAGCCGTATTCATCCGGCGAGAACGCCGGGCTCATCGTGCCGCCCGTCACCGTGAGCGAGGCGAGCTGCCCGTCGTCCGCCTGCGCGGCGAGCGAGAGATACTCGCCAAAGATATAGGCCGGCTGTCCCTGATAGTCGATGCGGTGCCAGCCGCCGGCGCAGTACGCCTCCGTCACCGTCCAGACGCTGCCCTTTGGCGCCGTGCCGAGGCGCTTTGAGGAGGCGCTTGCCGCGGCGCGCACGTTGACGGACTCGTTACAGTTGACGACCGTGCCCGTATACGCGCGCCGGTAGGACGGCAGCGACGGGTCAAGGCTGACGTAGAGGCGGTTGACGTAGCCGGTGTCGCCGTCCACGCGCACGCGGTGCCATTCCGCGTTGACGTTCGTCTCCAGGATCTCGACGGCCGTGCCGCGCGAAAGCCGCCGGATGAGCCCGGCGTCCAGGCTTGCGCCGCGGCGGAAGGCGACGCCCTCGCCCGTGATGACGCCCCGGTCAAATGCTTCTGTCTGCGACGGCTGCGCGGCCAGCGCGCCCGTTCCTGCCGGGAAACATGCCAGGCAGAGCGCAAGCAGCGCGAGCAGCGCGCCGGTGAATCTCCGTTTCATGCGCCCTCCGTGATGCTCCGTGCAAAATCATGCCAGCTATGAGTGTAGGCGGCTTTTGGGCAAAGCGCAAGGCGGCGGCGCTTCATTTTACGGATTCGTTACATCTTGCCGCCGCCCCCTCCCCCATCCCCTGTTCGCCGCGGCCGCCGCGGCGCGCGCGAACCGGACGCCGGGCGCGGCCTGCCGGGAAGTCCGCCGTCCGCGCGGCGCGCGGCTCCGGGTTTCCCGCCGCGCCCGGGCAAAAAAGGGGCCGCCGCCGGGGGGGTCCCGGCGGCGGCCCGGCGGCGCGCCCGCGTGCCGTGCGGGCGGCGCGGATCACATGGCGGCGATCTTTTTGAGCTTGGCAAAGCGCGGCATGCCGTTTTCGTAGACGAGGCTGGGCGTGCCCTGGATGAGCGGCATCACATAGTCCACAAACTCGCTCGTCACGCCGTTGCCGCGCGCGTTGATCCCCTCGAGCGGCACTTTCTTCTCCGCGTTGGCGGCGTCGGTCAGCTCCACGAGGCGGATGTTGCACTGGTAGCGGCCGTCGCGGTCATAGCTGCGCTCCAGGCCCACCATCTTGTCCGTCACGCCGGCGATGGCCGCGTACTCCACCGCCTTCTGGCCGGAGAGGAACGCCTCCTCCACGTCCGTCTCGGACGAGCAGTGCGCCGCGCAGCGCTGCAGCAGCGACAGCTCGATGCCGCGGATCTTGGTCACGCCGAGCTTCTCGCGCACGATGGCCACGAGCGTGGCCGCAAGGCCGCCGAGCTGCTTGTGGCCGAAGGAGTCGACCGCCGTCTCGCCGTGTGAGGCGTACTCGGCGATGAGCCGGCCCTCGCGGTCGTGGATGCCCTCGGATACGGCGATGATGCACTTGCCGCGCTTTTGATAGATGCGCGACACGTCCGCAAGGAACGCGTCCATGTCAAAATCGACCTCCGGCAGATAGACCAGGTCCGGCCCCTGCCCCAGATACGAGGCGACCGCCGCGCTGCCGGCCAGCCAGCCCGCATGGCGGCCCATGATCTCGATGATGCAGATCATGGACGTATCGTACACGAACGCATCGTGATACAGCTCCATGCAGCTGGTCGCCACATACTTGGCCGCGGAGGCAAACCCCGGGCAGTGGTCCGTGCCCCACAGGTCGTTGTCGATGGTCTTGGGCACGCCCATGATGCGGCACTCGTAGCCGGCCATCTGCATGTACTTGGAGATCTTGTTACAGGTGTCCATGGAGTCGTTGCCGCCGTTGTAGAAGAAGTAGCGCACGTCGTACTTTTTGAAAATTTCAAGGATGCGCTTGTAATCGGTATCGTCCTCTTCAAAATCCTTGAGCTTATAGCGGCAGGAACCGAGGATGGACGAGGGCGTGTGCATCATGAGCGCCAGTTCGTCCGGGTCCTCCTGCCCCATATCGTACAGCACGTCGTCGAGCACGCCGCGGATGCCGTGCGCCGCGCCGTAGACCTTGGTGATGTTCGGATTGTCCAGCGCGGTGCGGATGACGCCGTACGCGCTGGCGTTGATGACCGCCGTCGGCCCGCCGGACTGCCCGATGATGCAGGCGCCCCTTAACTGACTCATAACCCAGAATACCTCCCGTGTACATAATCATGCGCATACAATCTACCACAACCGCCGGCGGAAACCAACAGGATTTTTGCGCCCCTGCGCGCCGCGGCGCGCGGTTGCGCCCGGGGCGCGGAGCATGTATAATGTGGGCATGAAGATGCTGCGCCGCCTTTCCCTGCCGCTATGCCTGCTGCTGCTTTCGGCCGCCGTGTGCGCCTGCGCCCCCGCCGCGCAGGCGCCCGCCGAACGGACGCTGTTCGTCATGGACACCTATGCGCAGCTCGCCGCCTATGGCGCGGGCGCGGAGGACGCGCTGCAGGCCTGCGCGGACGAGCTGTACCGGCTGGAGGAGCTGTTCTCCGCCACGCGTGAAGCGAGCGACGTCTCCCGCCTCACCGCCGCCGGCGGCGCGCCGGTTTCGGTGGCGGCGGATACGGCGGCGCTGCTGCGGCGCGCGCGCGACCTCTCCGCGCTGACGGGCGGCGCGTTCGACCCGACGGTCTACCCGCTCATGCGGCTGTGGGGGTTCGGGGGCGATCCGGCCGTGCCGGAGGATGAGGCGATCGCGGCGCTGCTGCCGCTGGTGGACGCGGAGCGCATCGAGCTGGGGGCGGACGGCACGGCCCGCCTGCCCGCGGGCATGGGCGTGGATCTGGGCGGCATCGCCAAGGGGTATGCGGCGGACCGGCTGGCCGCGCTGCTGCGCGGGGCGGGCGTAGAAAGCGCTCTGCTGACGCTGGGCGGAAACGTCTACGCCCTCGGCGAAAAGCCGGACGGCACGGCCTGGCGCATCGCCGTGCGCGACCCGGCGGACGAGCAGGCGTATGTCGGCGTGGTGGAGGCGCGCGAGCGCGCGGTCATCACCTCCGGCGGCTACCAGCGCTACTTTGAGCAGGACGGCACGCGCTACCACCACATCCTCGACCCCGCCACGGGCCGCCCGGCGGACAGCGGTCTTGCCTCCGTCACCATCATAGCGGCGGACGGCACGGCGGCGGACGCGCTCTCCACGGCGCTGTTCGTCATGGGCGCGGAGCGGGCCGCCGCCTTCTGGCGCGAACACGGCGGCGGCGAGGACGGCTTTGCGTTCGTCCTGGTGACGGATGCGGGCGAGGTGCTCTATTCGGAAAACGCGCCCTTCACGCCAAACGGCGAGCGGGCGCAGAGGATCGTTGCACAGCCGGACTGACCGGCAGGAGGTAGGATCGCATGCAGAAAACGCGCAGCCCCGTCATCATCGCCGCCGCGCTCATGCTCGTGCTGGTGGGCAGCTATTTCCTCTGCGACGCGCTGACGGCGCGCCAGCCCGCCGCTGACGGCGCGGCGCAGACGGAGGCGGTAACGCCCATCCCCTACGCCGAGGGCGCGGGGTTCACCGTGGACGCGCTGCCGGACTTTGCCTACACCGGGAGCGACGGCGCGGCCGCGCGGCTGTACGACCATCTGGGCACGCCCATCGTGCTGCATTTTTGGAACGGCGGGGACGAGGCGGTGCTCGAGGAATTGCGCGCGCTTGAGAGCGCGTACGGACAGTACGGCGAGGACGTCCTGTTTTTGACCGTGCACACGCGCGCCGCCGCACAGACGGCACAGGAGGCGCGCGCGCTGTTTGCGCGCGAGCAGCTGCGCCTGCCGCTCTCCTTCGACGAGGACGGCAGCGCGCTGGCCCTTTGCGGCGCGGCGCAGGCGCCGGCGACATATTTCATTGACGAGGAGGGCTTCATCGCCGCCAGATCGGAGGGCGGCATCGGCGAGGATGCGCTGCTGTTCGGCCTGTCGCTGCTCAGCGCGGGGGCTGCGCGCACGCCCGGCGCGGACGCCACAGCTGCACCACAAGCACAGCCGTGAGCATGAGCGCGCTGCCGAGCAGCTCGCGCGGCTGCAAAAAGTCGTGCAGCAGGAGCGCCGCAAACAGCGCCGAAAACACGGACTCAAGGCTCATCAGCAGCGAGGCGACCGGCGCGGGCACATCCCGCTGGCCCAGCATCTGGAACGTATAGCCCATGCCGCACGAGCACACGCCCACATAGGCGATGGGCTGCCAGGCGGCCAGCACGTCCGCCGGGGCCGGGCGCTCCACGGCGAGCATGGGGATGAGCGCCAGCACGCCCGCGACGAAGAATTGCAGGCAGGACATGCGCAGGCAGTCCACATGCGGCGAATACCGGTCGATGATCAGGATATGCACCGAAAAGCCCGCGGCCGCGGCGAGCAGGTACAGATCGCCCGCGGAGGCGGCGCCCCCCTCCCACGCGCAGAGCAGATACATCCCGCACAGCGCGACGCCGACCCCCGCCCACACGGGCAGGCCGGCGCGTTTTTTGAGGAAGACGAGCGAGAGCAGCGGCACGAGCACGATGTACAGCGAGGTGATAAAGCCCGCCTTGCCCGCGCCCGTGCGCGCGATGCCGCACTGCTGGAAATAGCAGGCCAGAAACAGCGCCGCCCCGCAGAGCGAACCGCCGGCGAGCAGCTTGCGCCGGTCCCCCCGCGCGCGGCGGCCCCTGCGGGCCGCGCGGCGGTCGGAGATGAGGATGACCGGCAGCAGCGTCGCCGCGCCGAGCAGGAAGCGCATCGAATTGAACGAATACGGCCCGATGTGTTCGCTGGCGACGCTCTGCGCCGAGAACGCCGCGCCCCAGATGACCGCCGCCAGCGTGAGCATGATCACGCCGGCGGCCGTTTTTTTCTTCGCCGCGTCCGCAGGGGACGCCATCATCCCATCCTGGTCCATGCGGGACACTATACGCCATTTTCCGGCAGAAGGCAAGCGCGCAAAACGCGCGCTTGTCCGCACGCAGTACGTCCGCGCGCACGCGCGCGCGGGCGCGCGTGCGCTTTTCCATTTTCAATCCATGAGCCCGGCGCGGCGCAGCGCCAGCACCAGCGGCGGCACGAGCAGCAGCTGCGCGGCGATGCCCGGCCAGGCGTTCAAAAACGCGCCCGCCAGGAACGCCTGCATCGTCAGCGAGCCGGTGATGCACCACGTCGCCGCCGCCCAGACGATGCGGCCCGCGGCCATCGCGGCCACGAGCGCGGCGTAGAGCATCGGCACCGTGCGCGGCAGGCGGCGGTACAGCAGCCCCGTGCAGCAGCCGTAGGCGGCCAGCTCAAACGCCATCGCCAGCGCCGTCGGCAGCGGCGGCATGGTGAACAGCAGGCAGCGCAGCAGCGGCGTAACAGCGCCCACGGCCAGCCCCCACGGCCAGGAGCACGCAAAGCCGCACAGCAGCACCGGCAGGTGCATCGGCAGCAGCATGCTGCCAAACTGCGGGATCTGCCCCGTCAGAAACGGCAGCACGAGCCCGAGGGCCAAAAACAGCGCGGACAGCACCAGGTTGCGCAGCGCAGGGGATCGCATGGTTGTCTACCTCCCAAAACACAAAAAATGAAAACGCCATGCAGGCGGCCGCCGCGTTGTGCGGCGGATGCGGCCTTCATGGCGCGATGGTTCGGCTTTCCCCGGCGGATGCGCGCCGGAGGCGATCGTTCCGCCCCCGCGGCGGAGGGCGGGCGCGGCTGCTGCCGCGCGTCCGGCTTGTGCCGGAGGTATGGATACAGTATACCGTGCGCGGGCGCGGCCGTCAAGCGGCTCACGCCCCGTCCAGCAGCGCGTCGCTCGGGTCGAGAAACGGCGGCAGGCGGCCCGTGGCGACGCACTGTTCGTACGTCATCCCAAAGCAGGTCAGATCGCCGCGCTCCCACGTCGGATCGGCATAGCAGCTGACGCCGTCGAGCACCAGCCGGTTCCACTGATGGTCGCCGTCCGGCATGCCGTCGCCGTCGGTATCGACGCGCCCGGCGGTCAGGTAGTTCTCGATCCCGGCCTGCACGAGCAGCAGCTGATAGAGGCCCGCGTACGTCTGGCAGTAGGCAGCGCCGGTGGTCACGGCGTCATAGACGGTCAGGCGCATGTCCAGCTCGTAGTGCAGATGCCCGACCACAAAGCAATAGAGCGCCTCCGCCTGCGCGCGCTGCGTCATGCCCGGCGTACAGGCGGAGAGCGCCTCGTCCATGCGCGCGGCGAACGCCTGCATGAGCGCGCGGTGCGTATCCGCATCGTAGGCGTAGCGGATGCTCACGGTGCGCGTGGCCGCGTCGTAGCGCAGCGGGCCCTCGCCGGCCGTATAGCGCGCGTCGTAGAGCAGCATCTTCTGCGGGAAGAGCGCGTTGAGCGACCGCTCGATGCGCGCATAGTCCGCCCCCTCCGGCAGCGCGGCCGACGGCGCGCCGGCCCCGATCGCCTCCACAAGCGCCCGGTAGCCGGCAAGGCTCGCCGGGCCGAGAAACTCCTCGGCATAGGCGGGCAGGCGCAGCGGGTCGTAGCGCAGCGCCGCCGCCGGGGACGGCGACGCCGCGGGCAGGGGCGGCGCGGACGGCGCGCTCGTGACGACGACCTGCACCGGCACGGCCTGCGGCGTGGCCGCCGCGATGGACGGCGCGCCCCCCGCCGCCCGTATGGCGGGCGCGCATGCGCAGCTCAAGAGCGCCAGCAGTGCGCAGGCGAGCGGCAGCAGGCGATTGTGCGGGCGCGGCCTCACAGGCAGACCCGGTAGGCGGCCGGGAGCGAGTGCACCGCGTCGTCCAGCCAGACCCAGCCCTCCGGCAGCGGGGCGAGCGCGACGGGCAGCGCGCACACGCGCATGCGCCATTCCACATGGGTGAACAGGTGCCGGCGCTCGTAGAAGCGCCATTCGCCACGCGGCTCCGCGCCCCACGCCTCCAGCCGGGCCGCCGCCTGCGCCGCGACGAGCAGGCCCGGCGCGACCGGACGC
>URSN01000025.1 GCA_900550525.1 uncultured Eubacteriales bacterium | reverse complement strand
CGTGCTCTACGAGGGGGACGTGGACTGCGGCGGCTACGAATGGGTCGTGCACACGACGGACTATGTGGCCGTGGGCGACGAGGTGGGGCTCTCGCTCCCGCCGGACGCGTTCCACGTGATGAAGAAAACGCGCTCGATGAACATCTTCGACGCGGTGGCCTACCCGGAGGACGGCTTCGTCACCTTCGGCGGGCACGATTTTGCCTGCGCCCTTGGCGAGGGGTTTGCCAGCCGCGAGCCCGTGCTCGTGCAGATCCAGCCGGCGGACGTGGAGCTGATCGCCCCGCAGGATGCGGAGCTGACCGGCTTTGTCAAGGCGTGCATGTTCCTCGGCACGCACTATGAGGTGACCGTGACCTGCGGCGAGGAGGACTGGATCGCCCGCGCGGACGACATCATGGAGACCGGCGAGGAGACGGGCGTCCGCGTGCGGCCCGGGGCCATCGCCGTGTCGCACGGCGCGTGAGCGCGCGGAGGGAGGCGAGCCATTGAAGCGGACCATGTTTGCCGGCCCATACCTGGTATGGATGCTGATCTTCATCCTGTCGCCCATGCTGCTGATCCTCTACTATGCGTTCACCAGCGACGGGAGCTTCACGTTTGACAACCTCGTGGCGGCGCTGGACGTATCCAACCTGCGCGTGCTGCTCGATTCGGTGCGCCTGGCGCTGTACACGACGGTGCTGTGCCTGCTCATCGGCTATCCGGCAGCGTACCTGCTCTCGCGCATGAAGCGGGCGACGGCCACGCTGCTGTCGGTGTTCTTCATCGTGCCGATGTGGATGAACTTCCTGCTGCGCACGTATGCGTGGAAGGTGCTGCTCGGCGCGTTCTCCAACTTCCTGTATACGGAGGGCGCGGTGCTGCTGGGCATGGTGTACAACTTCCTGCCGTTCATGATCCTGCCGATCTACACGGTGCTGATGAAGCTGGACGCGAGCTACGTCGAGGCGGCGCAGGACCTGGGCGCAAACGGCGCGCGGACGTTTCTGCGCGTGGTGCTGCCGCTGTCCGTGTCCGGCATCGTGTCGGGCGTGACGATGGTGTTCATCCCGTCCACGACGACGTTCGCCATCTCGCAGCTGCTCGGCGGCGGCAAGACCATGCTCTACGGCGACCTGATCTACATGCGCTTCATCACCGAACAGGCGTGGAGCGCGGGCAGCGCGCTGGCCATCATCCTGATGGTGTGCGTGCTGCTGAGCATGGCCGTGATGCGCCGGGCGGAGCGCGCCGGCGGCCGCGAGGCGGAAGGGGGCGGACGGATATGGTAAAGCGCCTTCGCACGTTTTTCAAGGGCACGTACATCGGGCTGATCCTGCTGTTCCTGTACGCGCCGATCCTGATCCTGATCGTGTTCTCGTTCAATTCGAGCAAGACGCTCGGCCACTGGACGGGGTTCACGCTCAACTGGTACGAGCAGCTGCTGAACACCTCGGAGATCACGGACGCCATCGTGGTGACGGTCACGCTGGCGGTGCTCTCCTCGCTCGCGGCCACGGTGCTCGGCACGGCCGCGGCCATCGGCCTGCACGCGATGAAGAAGCGGCGGCGCATGGTCATCGAGAACCTCTCGCAGCTGCCGATGGTCAACCCGGACCTGGTGACGGGCATCTCGCTGATGCTGCTGTTCCTGGTGATCGGCCTGCGCAACGGCTATGTGCGCCTGCTCATCGCGCACATCACGTTCAACCTGCCGTATGTGATCTTCTCCGTGCTGCCCCGGCTGCGCCAGAGCTCCGACGCGCTGTACGAGGCGGCGCTCGACCTTGGCTGCACGCCGCTGATGGCGCTCTGGCGCGTGGTGATCCCGGACATCCTGCCGGGCATCATCTCCGGGGCGATCCTGGCGTTTACGCTGTCGATCGACGATTTTGTGGTCAGCTTCTTCGCCGGCAACGGCGTGGACAATCTGTCCATGTACATCTATGCCAGCGCGCGCCGCGGCGTGAACCCGGCCCTGTCCACGATCCTGTTCGTGCCGGTGGTCACGCTGCTGCTCATCGTCAACATCCGCAGCATCCGCGAGGAGCGGCGGCGCGAGGCGCAGGAGAACAAGCTCGGCCCCCGGCGCTGACGCGCGCGGGCCTTGAAGCGATACACCACACTCTGGGAAAACAGGAGGGAACTGAGATGAAACTGGCAAAACGACTGATCCTGGCCGCGCTCGCGCTGCTCGCCGCGCTGCCGCTGGCCGCCTGCGGCGGCGAGGAAGCGGTCACGCTCAACGTGCTCAACTGGGGCGACTATATCGACCCGGCGCTGATCGACCAGTTTGAGGAGGAGACCGGCATCCAGGTCAAGTACTCCACCATGACCAGCAACGAGGAGATGCTCGTCAAGCTGGCCGCGCCCGACTGCATCTACGACATCTGCGTGCCGTCGGACTACCTGATCGAGCGGCTGATCGAGCAGGACCTGCTGCACGAGCTCAACAAGGACAATATCCCGAACCTCGCCAACATCGACGAGCGCTTCCTCGACCTGTCCTTCGACCCGGAGAACCGCTATTCCGTGCCGTATTTCTGGGGTACGGTGGGCATCCTGTACAACACGACGATGGTGGACGAACCGGTCGATTCGTGGGACATCCTGTGGGATGAGAAATACGCCGGGCAGATCATCATGTACGACAGCGTGCGCGACACCATCGGCATCACGCTCATCCGCCTGGGCTACGACATCAACACCCGCAGCGAGGAGGAGGTGCTCGCCGCGCAGGAGGCGCTCATCGCGCAAAAGCCGCTCGTGCGCGCCTACCTGACGGACGACGCCAAGATGGAGCTGGTCAACAGCACGGCGGCCATGTGCGTGACGTATTCGGGCGACGCGCTGATGGCCATCGCCGAAAACGAGGACCTGGCCTACGTGGTGCCCAAGGAGGGCAGCAACCTCTGGTTCGACAACATCATCATCCCCAAGACCTCGCAGCACACCGAAGAGGCGGAGGCGTTCATCAACTTCCTGTGCGACGCGGAGGTCGCCAGGCAGAACGCCGAGTACATCTACTACTGCTCGCCCAACAAGGCGGCGCTCGAGCTGCTCGACGAGGAGTTCAAGGCCGACGAGACGTTCAACCCGCCGCAGGAGGTGCTCGACCGCTGCACCGTGTTCCACGACCTCGGGGATTTCGTCACCGTGTTCTCCGACGCGTGGACGAAGATCAAGGCCGCCTGACGCGCGCATGGGCCTGCCCCGGCTGAGGCGGGCGTATCCCCGGCTGAAGCGGGCGATGTGCTTGCACAGCGGGCGCGGCTCCGGCTGATGTGGGCGATACGCTCCCACGGCGGCGAGGCAGGGCCCGCCCCGGCTGAGGCGGGCGGCGCGGCCCCACGATGGGCGCGGGCCCCGGCGGCCGCGGCCCGCGCTGACAGCGTACTATCGTATACGCCGCGCGGCACTGAGGTGCCGCGCGGCGTACTGTTGTTTGCGCCTGCGCGCCCTCAGCGGACGGCCGCCCTGGCCAGGTAGCCGATCACCGCGCGGCGCGTCAGGATGCCGCACAGCGCGCCGCGGTCGTCCACGATGGGCACGAAGTTCTGGTTCATGATCGCCTCGATCACCGTGGCGTCCTCGGCC
Source organism: uncultured Eubacteriales bacterium (assembly GCA_900550525.1). Classification (GTDB taxonomy): domain Bacteria; phylum Bacillota; class Clostridia; order Christensenellales; family CAG-138; genus Aphodomorpha; species Aphodomorpha intestinavium. Next base: position 15,359 of record URSN01000025.1, on the reverse strand, counting down.
TCGATGCTCAGCGGCGGGCAGAAATCGCGCCGCACCAGCGAGGCGATGCGGTCCTGCTCATGGGCGCGCCGCTCCGTCGTGCCGACGGCCATGACGTGCCGCAGGAAGTCCCCCTCCGACACGCTGCCCACATAGCCGCCCGCCTCGTCGAGCACGGGGATGGCCGAATAGCCGTTGCGCGTCATCACCTCCAGGCCCTGCCGGACGGTGTTGTGCTCGTGCAAAAACACGGTGCACACCTTGGGGATCATGATCTGTGCGATGTTCATACCGTTCCTCCTCTGCGCGGCGCAGGCCCTGCCGCAGGGCGCGGGGGCCCCGCGCGTTCCGCATGCCGCTGTGTGCTTACGCGCTGCTTGGGCTCCTTCGCCTATGCCGCGCGGCGTTCCTGCCGGCTGCCGTGCGCGCGCCGCAGGGCGCTTCCGGGCCGCGCAGGCCCGTACACACACCACCGGCCGCCGGTCCAATGGGCCGGCGGCCGGTCTGTTTCGTGCTACACGAAAAGCGAACGCGGAAGGATCAGCCGGATGCGCTTATGCGTCGGCTGCCTTCTGTTCTGCTTCCGCCGCATGGTCCTTCTTCTCGCCGATGCTCATCAGCGCGTTGAAGATGATGCCGATGATCGCAGCGCCCGCGATGCACGGCACGTCGACGCCGAACATCGGGATGTTGCCGCCGCAGGCGTACTGGCCGCCGAGGGCGAAGATCATGATGATGGCGATGACGGCGATGTTCTTGCCGCTGAACATGTCGACCTTGGCGTCGATCATGATCGCGATGCCCTGCGCGGCGATGGCGCCGAACAGATAGATCTCAAGGCCGCCGATGACCGCCAGCGGGATGCCGTAGATGCCCTTGACCAGCGGCGTGAAGCACGCCACGATCATGGCGATGATACCGGCGACGAACATGACCGGCACCGAGAACACGCGGGTGATGGCCATCGTGCTGATGTTCTCACCGTAGTTCGTACCGGCCGGGCCGCCGATGACGCCGGAGATCATGTCGCACAGGCCGTCGCCGATGAGGTTGCGCGGCAGCATGTTGGCAAGACCCTGATCGCCCAGGCCCTTCTTCTTGGCGATATCGTTGACGTAGATGTCAAGCTGGTAGATATGCGCCGTGGACTCGGGGATGGTCGCAATGGCGATTGGCATGATGGCCAGTACCGCCTCCCACGAGACCTTCGGGAACGAGAAGGCGGGCACGGCGAAGATGTTGCCGAGCTTGAACGGGCTGGCCAGCGCCTCGTCGCTGATGCCGCGGAAGAGGGTCCAGTCCCCCGTCGCCGCGCAGGCGATGACGGATGCGATCAGGCCCGCCGCCACGCCGAAGAGCAGTGGCAGCTGGCTGATCAACCCCTTGGCGTAGCGCGCCACGAGCACCGTGACCAGCAGCGTGATGAGCGAGACGGCCCACACCCAGTTGGAGCCGGTGATGCCCTCGGCCGCCTGCGGCATGGCGTCGCTCAGCGCGTTGCTCGCCAGCGTGAGGCCGATGACCATCGCGATGGAACCGGTGATGGTCGGCGGCAGGATCGTCTCAACCGCCTTGCGGCCGGCGTACTTGACGATGAGGCCCGCGGCGATGGACACGAAGCCGGACATGACGATGCCGAACTGCGCGAACTGGATCGCCTCCGTCGGCATGACCGGCCATTCGCCCGCCTGCCAGGCAAGCACCTGCTGCACGGCCTCCGGGCTCATCTTGGCCTGGATCGCCTCGCTGGTGACAAGGCTCATGACCGCCGTCAGATACGAGAAGCTCGAGCCATAGTACATCGGGATCTTGCCACCGGTGATGAAGACAAAGCAGACCGTTGCGATACCGCTGGCAAAGATGGTCGTCGACACCTGGAAGCCGGTGATCAGAGCAACGGCAATGGTGGCCGGGAACATGACGATGACCTGCTGCAAAGCATAGAGGAACAGCTTTAGCGCAGGCGGCCGCTCGTCAGGCAAGTAGCCGAGAAATTGTTCTCTGTCCATTGATTTACCTCCTACTTGTTTTGTTGGATTCCCTCGATTCCTTACGTCCTGTATGGTGAGTGCGTTCGCTCCCGGGGTTGGACAAGGTACGGCCCTCCGGCCGCTGTCTGGATGCAGTTGTTCGTTCTGTTCCTTTGCTAAAAATCCAAACGGAGTCTTCAGGATCGCTGCGGGTGGGTCCCGCAACGGCGGGTCGCAGTTCAAACTTTTTTTCTATTATACACAACCCGTTCACATTTGTCAGCAGTTTTTTGAAAAAATTTTTTCCAGCCGCCTGCGGGGGCCCCTTTGCGCCCCGTATCCGGGGCGGCGCACCCCGTTTCGGCCGGGGCGGACAATCCCGTGCGCGGGGCGATTCCTTCTTCCCCGCCCGCGGCGGGCGATACGCTGCCGAAGGGGCCGCCGGCGGTCAGCCGGTGCGGCAAAGCAGCGCGCCGCGCCCCGATTCCCGGGCCGGAACGATCGCCGGGAGGGACCGCGCGGCCCCTCCCGGCGGATGGCGTCCGCCGCCGCGTCACTCCTTCTTGGCGGCTTCCTCCTTCTCCTTCTTCTCCCGCAGGGCGCGCAGCACGTCGTCCGGCAGGATGGGCATGCGCGTGAAGCGCACGCCGATGGCGTTGTACACCGCGTTGGCGATGGCCGGCGCGCCGGGCACCATCAGCGGCTCGCCCACGCCGCGCGCGCCGAACGGGCCGGTCGGCTCCGGATGCTCCACGTACTTGACGACCAGCTCCGGCACGTCGTCCGCGGTCGGGATCTTGTAGTCCACGAAGCTCTTGTTGAGCACCTTGCCGTCCTTGAGCTTGAGCTCCTCAAACAGCGCCGTGCCCAGCGCCTGCACCATCGCGCCCTCGGACTGCGCGGAGAACAGCGCCGGGTTGATGACCTTGCCCGCGTCGAAGCAGGAGACCATCTTGAGCACCTTGATGTGGCCCGTCTCGGTATCGCCCTCGACCTCCGCGCCGTTGACGCCCATCGTCCAGAACGCGGCCGGGTGGTGCTTGGCCACGCCCGTCTTTTTGTCGGTGTTGATGTTGTTCTCCAGCGTGAACGTACCCACGCCGATGGCCGGGCCGCCATAGCCGGAGCCGTCCGGGAACGAGACGCCCAGCGCGAACTCGCTGATGGGCACGCGGCGCTCGGGGTAGATCTTGTGCACGACGTAGCCGTCCTCAAACTTGAGGTCGCGCTTGACCGCGCCCATCTTGATCTGCGCAAGGTCGAGCACCTTGTCGCGCAGGTCCTCCGCCGCGAGCTTGACCGCGTTGCCCGCGCAGTAGGTCGTGCGGCTGGCGACGGTCTGCCACTCGTAGGGGGTGTGGTCCGTATCGCCGGAGCAGAAGGTGATCTTGCTCGGATCGACCGAGAGCACCTCCGCCGCGATCTGCGGCAGCACCGTGGCCGCGCCCTGGCCGATCTCCATGCCGCTGCTCATGAGGAAGAACGTGCCGTCCTCGTTCATGCGGATGATGGCCGCGCTGCCGGCGTTGGTCGGCATCGAGGGCGATTTCCACCCGCCCGCGATGCCCTTGGCGCGCACCTTGTGCGGGTCCTTGGGCTGCTCGGAGGGCTTGTCGAACTCCATCTCCTTGACGACCGTCTCCAGACATTCCTGATAGCCGGCCACGTCCATCTTCTCGCCCATGCCGGTCGAGCCGCCGGGCCGCAGGCCGTTGATGCGGCGGATCTCCACCTCGGAAATGCCCATCTTCTTGGCGATCATGTCGATGTTCTGCTCGATGGCGAAGTGGATCTCGCACATGCCGAAGCCGCGGTACGGGCCGCCGACGGGGTTGTTCGTGTAGACGCAGTAGCTGTCGGTCCACACGTTGTCGATGTCGTACGGGCCGGCCGACGCCCAGCCGCCCGCCTTGGTGATGTTGACGCCGTACTCGGTGTACGCGCCGCCGTCCCAGTAGTACTCGTTCTTCACGCCGAGCATCTTGCCGTCCTTGCGCATGGCGGTCTTGATGCGCGCGAACATGCCCTGGCGCACGTAGGAGTTGACGAACTCGTCCTCGCGGCTGTAGGTCAGCTTGATCGGCCGGCCCGGGCAGTGCCGCGCCAGGCCGATGACGATGCCCTCGAGCGTCGTGCCCGCCTTGGCGCCGAAGCCGCCGCCCACCGCGGGGGAGATGACGCGGATCTTGTTGAGCGGCATGTCGAACGCGACCGAAAGCGTCTGCCGCACCGCGTAGGGGGACTGGCAGCTGGCCCACACGGTCAGCTTGCCGTCCGGGTCGAGCTTGGCCACGGCCACGTGCGGCTCGAGCGGCACGTGCTGCACGTGCGGGATGTAAAACTCGTGCTCGAACACCGCGTCCGCCTCTTCAAAGGCCTTGTCGCAGTCGCCCTTGCGCAGCACATAGTGGTGCGAGATGTTCGTGCCCGGCTTGGGGTAGAAGATCGGGGCGACCTTGTAGCTGCCCAGCTCCGGATGGATGATGGGCGCGTCCGGCTTGATGCCGTCGAGCGCGCTGGCCACCACCGGCAGCGGCTCGTACTCGACCATGCTCAGCTCGCACGCCTGGCGGGCGATCTCCGGCGTTTCGGCCGCGACGGCCGCGATCGGGTCGCCCATGTACTTGGCCGTGTCGCCCGGCTTGATCATGAAGAAGCGGTCCTCCAGGTAGAGGCCGACGCGCTTTTGATAGTCCGTGCCGTCGATGACGACCTTCACGCCGGGGAGCTTCTTCGCCTCCGACAGGTCGACCGAGAGCACCTTGGCGTGCGCGTAGGGGCTGCGCACCACGTCCGCATACAGCATGCGGCCCATGCGCAGGTCGTCCACGTATTCCGCCGCGCCGGTGACCTTCTTCACGCCGTCGCTGCGTTCATAGGCTACGCCGACATGCTTGAATTCCTGTTCCATCAGTTGGCACCTCCCTGCTTGGCATACTGGGCGGCCACGTCTTCAATGGCCTCGATGATGCGGACATAGCCGGTGCAGCGGCACAGATTGCCGGAGATCGCGCGCACGATCTCCTCGCGCGTGGGCTGCGGGTTCTCCATCAGCAGCGCCGTGGCGGACATGACAAACCCCGGCGTGCAGAAGCCGCATTGCAGCGCGGCGTGCTCCACGAACGCCTTCTGCACGGGCGAGAGCTCGCCGTCCTTGGCCAGCCCCTCCACGGTGGTGATGTGCATGCCGTCCATCTCCGGCGCGAGCACCAGGCACGCGTTGACCGGCAGGCCGTCCACGATCACCGTGCACGCGCCGCACTCGCCCGCGCCGCAGCCCTCCTTGGTGCCGGTGTAGCACAGGTCGTCGCGCAGGACGTTGAGCATCGTCCGGTTCGCGTCCACATACAGCTCCATCGGTTCGTCGTTCAATACGAAATTGACCTTGTATTTCATCGTTTGCACCCCCTTACGCCAGTTGTTCGAGGCTTCTTCTGGCGATGACGCCGACCACTTCCAGCCGGTATTCCTTGGACGCGCGCACATCGTCGATGGGCGAGACCTCCGTGCGCGCCAGCTCCGCCGCCTGCTCGATGAGCGCGGGCGTGAGCTGCTTGCCCGAGAGCAGCGCCTCGGTCTTGGGCAGGCGCACCGGCGTGGGCGCCACCGCGCCGAAGGCCAGGCGGTACTCGTCGCCCACGCGGGCGACCGTGCCGCAGATGGTGGACAGGGCCACCTCGCGCCGCCGCGCGACCTTGGTGAAGATGCCGCGCAGGCCCTCCACATACGGCACCCGGATGCCCGTGACGATCTCGTCCGGGCGCAGCACCGTGCGCCGCACAAAGGTGATGAACTCGCGGATGGGCACCTCGCGCGCGCCGTCCCTGCCGGTGATGCACACCACCGCGTCCGCCGCGTACAGCGGCGTGCCGGTGTCGCACAGGGGCGAGGCGTTGACGATGTTGCCGATGCAGGTGGCGCGGTTGCGCACCTGCTTGCTGCCCACCGAAAGCGCCGCCTCCGCCAGGTACGGGTAATGCGCCTTGACGTGCTCGTTGCCGCCGATCTCGTTCATCGTGGCGCACGCGCCGATGAACAGGCCGGCTTCCTTGCTGAACGTGATCTCCCTGAGGCCCTCGATGCGCTTGATGTCGATCACGTAATCCGGTTTGATCAGCCTGTCGCGCAGCTGGATGACCACGTCCGTGCCGCCGTTGAGGAGCACGGAGCAGCCCTCGTGTTCGCAGCGCATGGAGATCGCTTCGGCGATCGAACCGGGCCGCAGATAGACGAACTCTCTCATAGTTGCAATCCTCCAAGTTTCCTGCCGTTTGTACTGTATGTCGCCTGGGGTTTTGCCCTGCTGTGCGCGGCCCCCGCCGCGCGGGCGTTTCCAGGTCTGTTCGTGTGTTCGGTTGTCGGTCGGGATCCTTCCCTGCGTGCGCGGCGCCCGCCGCGCGGGGCTGTGAAGCGGGCGGGCGGATGGGTCCGTGTGCGTGTGCCTCGCCCTGGAATATCGTCTAATGATGACAAGAGCCCGCGTCCGCGGGCGGTTCGTTCAGTGTTTCGGGAACGTCTCCCGGCAGGCCGGCGAAACGACCGGCTCGAGCAGGTCTGCGCGCACGCGCGCCTGGTCGTGCAAAAAGAGGTGGAAGCGCTCCAGCCCCTTCGGCGTGAATTCGACGGTCTGGTAGTCCCTGATCAGCGTGAGGGCGTCGTTGAGCAGGATGAAGGCACGGCTCAGCTGCGGGATGATCCGTTTGCCCAGCAGGTTCAGCCCGGAGAGGCGCTTGTTCACCTGGCCGTGCTGTTCGAACATGGCGCGCAGCAGCTCGATGGTGCGCGCGTCCACGCCCTTTTCCAGCAGCGCGCGCAGCGGCGCGCTCTGCTCTTCAAGCGGCGCGGCGCGCAGGTTCCCGTCCTCCGTCTCCACCGCCGCCAGGCGGACGTCCCGGTAGGCGTCCTCATCATCGCCCAGCACATGCGCCACCGTCTCGCAGTACGTCTGTGCGAAGCGGTCCACATAGGGCTGCGCCCTGCGCTTGTGCAGATAGGAGATGCCGATGAGCGCGCCGGCCACCGCCAGCACGAGCAGCACCCCCAGCCAGTTTCCTCCCATGCCCTTCCTCTGTCCTCAACGGGGGGATGGGGCCCGCCGCCGGAAGCGGCGGGCCGCCAGCATCCAAAATGCGCGCGGCCATGCGGCCGCGCGCCGTTTGTCAGACGTCGTCGAACCCGTCGAACGCGATGATGCGGGAGATGCAGCTCTCGCCGCCGACCAGCTTCCACGGGAAGCAGCCGATGACCACGCGCTTGTTGGACAGCTCGTCGATCTGGCCGCCCAGGCACTCGGCATGGATCGCCTCATACGGCTGGCAGAACAGCTCGATGTGCATGGCCTGGTAGTGATCCGGCCACGGATAGATGTCGTTGAGGGACTTGCCGTACTTCTCTTGGAACTTCTTGTCGCACTTGGCGGCTTCCATCGGCTCCCAGTCGCGGATCTTCGTGTTCATCGGGTGGTCGGCGCTGCCGCAGTCCACGCCGATCCAGCGGATCTCCTTCTCGCGGACCCACTTGACAAAGTCCAGCGACGGGCCGGGATGGCGCACCATGTAGCGCTTCTCGTCCGCGGTGCCGGGCACGTCCCAGCCATACTTGTGGTAACCGGTGTTGATGATGAGGATGTCGCCCTTCTTCACCTCGACGCGCTTTTCGATATCGGCGGCGGTGTAGATGCCCCAGTCGTCCTCGCCGAACTCGTCGGACAGGTCGACGACCACGCCGGGATGGCAGAGCTTGGTCAGCTCCAGCGACGCCATGTCGCGGCCTGCGGTGTCAAAATGCAGCGGGCCGTCCAGGTGCGTGCCGACGTGGTTGGAGTGCGTCATCAGCTGGCCGTTGGCGCCGTTGGGCGCAAGGCGCTTGAAGAACTTCATCTGAAGCGGCTCATACGTCGGCCACGGCGGCGTGTTGACGCCGATCGGGATGGACAGATCATACATCTTGATGTCGGACCATTTGCTCATGAAAGTAACCTCCTTCATTGATGTGTCGAGCGTGTGTGCAATCTCTGATGCTATAACGATGCCTTTGCACCAGTATAGCACGCTTTACCGGCCGCGTAAAGCGGGGAACGAAAATTCCCTCCCCGCTTCACGTTGTCTCCCCAATGGGCGCGCCTGCTCAGCCCCAGGCCTCCGCGCAGGCGGCCAGCGCCTTCTTGAAGCACTCCTCCGGCGGGTTCACCAGGCCCGCGCCGACCTGGCCGACGCCCGGGTCCTTGTGCGCGATGCCCGTGTTGATGATCGGGCGGATGCCCGTCTCGATGACCTTGAGCAGGTCGATGCCGGTCGCGCTGCCGCGGAAGTTGAGCGCCGGGATCTTGTACGCCTGGCCCTCGCCGACGGTGATCTCATACATCTGCGTGGAGTAGTTGATCGCGTCGGACACCTGGCCGCCGACGAACTGCACGATCGCGGGCGCCGCCGCCATGCAGAAGCCGCCGATGCCCGCCGTCTCCGTGATGCAGGAGTCGCCCAGGTCCGGCGCGGCGTCGCTCTCGTCGAAGCCGGGGAAGTACAGGCCCTTGACCATCTCCGCCGGGCCGGTGAACCACTTGTCCGGCCCGAGGCCCGCGATGCGGATGCCGAAGTCCGTGCCGTTGCGGCACATGGTGGCCAGCACCGTGCAGTACGGGATGTCGAAGATCGGGTCCAGCGTGCACTTGCAGGCCGGCATGGAGATGTTGAGGAACGTATGGTTGTTGCCGTTGAGGAAGTTGAAGGCGGCGATCTTCTTCTCCTCCGGGATGTCCAGCGCCATGATGGGCGCCACCAGCTCGCGGATGAGCAGCGACGTGCCGGCCTCGTTGCGGTTGTGCGCCTCGTCGCCCATTTGCAGCAGCTTGGCGATGAGCACCTTGACGTCGATCTCGCCCTTGAGCTTCATCGCGTCGCGCAGCACGGGGTAGAGGTCCGTCTCCAGCCAGCGCAGGCGGGTGAGCACCTCGTCGTCGCACGCGCCAAAGCGCAGCACCTTGCCCAGGCCCTCGTTGAACGTGCAGTACGCGCGGTTGCCGAAGGTCTTGTTCTCCATGATCCACACGGGCATGGAGGCCGTGACCACGCCCGCCATCGGGCCGACGGCGCTGTGCATGTGGCACGGGTCGAATTTGATTTCGCCGGAGGCGGCCAGCTCCTCGGCCTCCTTGAGGTCCTTGGCCAGCCCCTCGTAGATCAGGCCGCCCATGACGGCGCCCTTCTGCGGGCCGCACATGCGCTCCCACGTGACCGGCGGGCCGGCGTGCAGGATGGTCTTTTTGTCCATGCCGGGGATGACCTCGCCCGCGATGCCCAGCCCCACGAGCGTCGGCTGCGCGGCGAGGATGCGGCGCAGCGCCTCCTGATTGGCTGCGTTGATCTTCTCAAGCAGCTCGGGCTTTTTCAGCTTGCGCAGATTTGCGGCAGCGACCTTGTCGCCGCCGGCGACGGGCTTCCAGTCCACATGCACGGCCGGCTGCTTCTGGCTCACGAGATCCTGATAGAAGGACTCGATGCCGAAGTTGACCACGTGCAGCTCCTTGGCAAATAACTCGTTCAGCTTGCTCATTGTCGCTTCCTCCTTACTTCAGGTTGGCGAGGATGCGCTCCACAAAGCGCGTTGCCTGCGCGTTGGACGGCAGCACGACCGCGCCGGCGTCCGAAAGCTGCTTCTGCGTCTTGGACAGGCACTGCGGGTCGCCCTCGGTGCCGCACACCGCGCACACGCAGCACAGGTGCCGCCCGGCCGCCTCGGCCTCCGCCTTGGCGGTGCGGATGGCCTCGGAGAGATCCTCCGCCGGGTTCGGATGCGAGCCGTAGCCGATGACGCAGTCGCACATGATGACCGCCGTCTCCGGGTCGCGCCCGTCCACGACGACGCGCTCTGCGCGCAGGCTCGGGTCGATCATCGGGTGCGGACGGCCGACGGTGAACTCGTCGTCGCCAAAGTCGAGGAACGTGTGCTCGCGGCTCTTGCCGCCGCGCGCATCCTCGAGCTTATCCTCCGGATGCAGCGGGATGTTGCTGTAGATGTGGCCGAGCTTGCCGATCATCAGCTTCATGGCCTCGTCGCACAGCGTGCCGCCGGTGTAGAAGCCGCGCACGTATTTCTGCGTGGGCGCCATCTTGCCGGCGATCTCCCTGGCCAGCGCCTCCGCCTTCTCCTCGCCCATGGTGAACTCCACAAAGTCCTTCACCGGCTCGCCCTTGAGCAGGGCGACGGCCTTGTGCGCCGCGTCCTCGAGCGAGACGGCCGCCACGAGCCCCTTCTCCTCGATCTCCTTCGGGTCGCCGCCGATGAAGCACACGACCACCGGCTTGCCGGCGTTCTTGGCGATGTCCAGGATCTCGGAGGCGATCTCCTTGGCCGGCGGCTTGGACACGAGCGTGATGACCTCGGTGTTGGGGTCGTTGATCAGCGCGTCGAGCCCGAGCTTCATCATCAGGCCGCCGATCTCCTTTTTGAGGTCGCGCCCGCCGGTGCCGATGACCTGCGAGACGCCGCAGCCCAGCTGCGCGATGATCGAGCTGACCTCCTGCGTGCCCGTGCCGGACGCGCAGACCATGCCGATCTTGCCCTTGGGCACGACGTTGGCAAAGGCCAGCGGCACGTTGTTGATGATCGCGGTGCCGCAGTCCGGCCCCATGACCAGCAGGCCCTTTTCATAGGCGCATTCCTTGAGCGCCTTCTCCTCGTCGATGGTGACGTTGTCGGAGAAGAGCATGACGTTGATGTCGTGGTCCAGGCAGCTCTGCGCCACGTCCGCGGCGAACTTGCCCGGCACGGAGATCACGGCCATGTTCAGCTCCGGATCGACCTTGAGCGCGCCCTCGAGCGTGGGCGGGTAATAGGTCGCCTCCTTGGCCTCGGTCTTCTTGTTGAGCAGCTCCTCTACCTTCTTCTGCGCCGTCTCAAAGACCTCCTCGCTGTCGCACTCCACCGCGACGAAAAAGTCGTTCGCGGTGACGTTCGCGTCGAACTCGGGGGTCGCAAGGCCGATGTTGTGGGCGATCTCGACGTTCAGGTCGGTGCCCATGCCCACGAGCGCTTCCTTCACGCCGTCGAGCTTTTTCAGGTCCTTGGAGATGAGCATGAGGGTAACGGAATCAAAGTAAGCGTTCTTTCTGATTTCCAGCTTTACCACTGTTTTTCCCTCCATCGTGATGAATGATTGCCAATACGATACCGGTGAGTATGTCGCTCCCGGAGGTGGAGCCGAACGCCGCGACGCGCGCCGCGGCATCGCGGACCCGTTGACCGTCCGCGCCGGAACACAAGAGCGCAAGCAGCCGGAGCACGTCCTCTGATACATACCCCTCGCCGCTGTGCAACAGAAATGCGCCGCTGATGCGGTTGGTGCGCTGCGCCGCGCGCGATGCGATCGCCCGCGTCACGGGGACGACGTCCCCCAAAACGCCAATGGCGGAGAGCGCGTGCAGCATGGCCATATAGCCCGTGAGCAGATCGTCCGACGCCGGCGTCAGCCCGACGCCGCACCCGGCGATCGCCGCCGCCGCCTCACCCGCCTGCGCCGCCTCGCCCGCCGCCACCGCGGCAAAGAGCTGCGGCAGCCGCGGCCGCAGGAGGGCGGCGTACACGTTTGCTTCCTCCCGCGTGACGAGCGCGGCAAGCCCGTCCCCGCCCGGCGCCAGCGCCGACAGCAGCGGCGCCGGGTCGAGGGAGGGGGGTCGTTCCTTTTCAGCCCCGCCATGGGACGCGCGCCCAAGCGCGCGGGCGATGGACAGATCCGTTTCCTGCGCCCCGTCGAGCGCAACGGCAACGCCGCCGACGGCCAGCGTCCGCTCCGTCAGGCGCGCCGGCGCGCCGGGCGCAAAGCCGAAGGGGGCAAAGCGCGCCGCGCCGGTCACCACGGCGTACGGCTGCAGGCTCCGCCCGCCGGTGAGCAGGCTCACCAGGCCGGCCGGCGTGTCCACGTTGACCGCATGGTCAAACGCGGACAGCACCGTGCCCTCCAGCGCGCCGCCGCGGAGCAGCCGCAGCAGCCGCGAACAGATCGTCCTTGCCTGCATGGCCGGCAGAGGACCGCCTTACGCCTTCTGGAAGATGAAGCCGTACTGCGGTTCGACGACGGTCTCCTTGTACTTGATGACCTTTTCCTTCACGACGCCGACGGTGGCGACCAGCTCCATGCCGGACTCGATGCCATCGTCAAAGCCGATCTGGCCGGTCGCGCGCACGCCGTTCTCAAACTCGACGATGCCGAAGTTGAGCCACGGGCACATATAGCCCTCGGGGAGGTTGTACACGCGCGTCCAGGTGAGCAGCTTGCACTTGCCCTCGAGCGGGACCTGCTCGAACTCGCGGCCGTCGCAATCGGGGTTCTGGCACACGATGTAACGGGGATGATGGAGCTTGCCGCACTTTTTGCACTTATAGGCATACATCTGTTCCATTCTTGTACCCTCCTTATTTCGTGGTCAGGATCGTGGCCACGACGTTGTTGCCAAAGCCGCCGAAGTTGATCGCCAGCGCGGTCTTGGCGCCCACGACCTGGCGCTCGCCGGCCTCGCCGCGCAGCTGCTTGACCAGCTCCACGATCTGCGACACGCCCGTCGCGCCCAGCGGATGGCCCTTGGCCTTGAGGCCGCCGGAGGTGTTGATCGGCATCTCGCCGTGGATCTCGGTCTTGCCCTCGCGCGCGGCGATGTGGCCCTGACCGCGCGGGAACAGGCCCGTCTCCTCGGACTCGGCGATCTCCAGGATCAGGAACGCGTCGTGCAGCTCGGCCACGTCGATATCCTCCGGGCCGACGCCCGCCATCTTGTACGCCTTCTGGGCGCTCAGGCGGACGGCCAGCAGATCCGTCGGAACCTCGCGGTTGGCAACCACGTGCGTGTCGGTCGCGGAAGCGATGCCCGCGATCTTGACGAACTTCTTGTCGCCAAAGCCCAGCTCGTCCTGCTTATCCTTGGCAACGAGCAGCACGGCCGCGGCGCCGTCGGAGACGGGGCACATGTCGTACTGGCGCAGCGGATCGGCCACGAGCGGGTTGGTCGCGTTGATGATGCGCTCATCCGTGATGCGCTCGAGCTTCACGATCGCCTTGATGTGGGCGTTCGGGTTGAGGCAGGCGTTCGCATGGTTCTTCACGGAGATGATGGACAGGTCGCGGCTGGTCACGCCGTACTTGTCCATGCACAGGCGCGTGAACATGCCCGCAAACGACGGCAGCGTGACGCCGTACTTGTACTCGGCCTCGGGGTGGAGCATCGTGGCGACGAAGTCCGTGCCCTCCCAGCCGGTCACGGCGCGCATGCCCTCGGCGCCGACCACGAGCACGCAGTCGCACATGCCGGAAGCGATGGCCATGTAGCCGAGCTTGACGGCGGATGCGCCGGAGGCGGGGCCGTTCTCGATGGTCTCCGCCATGGCGGGGCGGAGGTTGAGCGTATCGACCACGGCGGAGGCAAGGCCGCTGATGCGCTGCACCATGCCCGCAGCCATCGTGCCGATGAACACCTGATCGATCACATTCTTTCGGCCGGTCTTGGCGCCTGCGTCGTCCATCGCCTGGAGGGCAGCCTCACAGGCCATGTCGATGAACGGGACGGCCGACTTGCCGAACTTGGTATGGCCAATGCCAATGATACCTACTTCGCGCATGATTTACGTCCTTTCTGTCTGTGGTGGGAACAGCCGCAGGGCACGCCGTCAGACGTTCAGCTTGGCCGGCATGTGGAGGACCTTGTTCGCCTCGATGACCTCGGGGAAGAGCTCCGCCGCCGGACGGATGCCGACGTTCTTGTTGGCCTTGTGCTTCTCCCACAGCGCGCGGGTGAGCACGAAGGTGGGCACGCCGCCCAGCTCATGCGGGCACTCGAAGCGCTCTTCGAGCTCGTACTCGATCATCCAGCGCTTGAAGCCGTTGGGGGACTCGGCCACGATCCAGACCTCGTCCTGGTTCATGAAGTCGAAGTGGTACTCCATCTTCGCCGCGAACAGCTGCGCGCCGACGCGCGCGCCGCGCTTGAGCGTCATGGTGTGGTAGGACATGCCGACCTTCTCGTTGACCAGACGGCCGTTGACGATGCCGGCGATCTCGCCGTTGACGGCGCCTACGAAGAAGTACTCGTCCTGCACGCGGTAGCGCAGCATGCCGAGGCCCTCCGCGATGATGCGGGCGGACACGATGTCATAGAAATCCTTCGGGTGGTCCAGCAGCGGGCGGATGCCCTCGATGATCATCTCGATCTCTTCCGGGGTCGCTTCGCGCACAAGCATGTCCTCGCCGGTGGTCAGGGGGATGACCTTCGGCTCATAGGGCTTCATGCCGACCGTCGGGGGACGGAGTTTGGCCTCCATTTCGTCAACAATGATGTCGTACTTACCCATGTGTGTGCCTCCTTCAAAGAAATGCTTTTTTTGATGAGACCGCCCTGTTCGCGGCTTCGATACTATTGTAACTCTAAAATGAATCGTTGTCCATAGCCCCCTTGCAAAAATTTCACGTTTGAGCAAAAATTTTTTGTTGCCCCAAAAACCATATTTTGCCCGCCGTTTTGCCCCGGCGCGCGCCGCCGCCGGGCCGGACGGTGTAAAAATGCGCCGTTTTACAGCCGTTGATGCGCAAATCATATATTCTTTTGCCCGCCCCGCCGGGCGGGGCCCGCCGGCCCCCGCCGCGGGCGATCCCGCCGCAGCTGCGACAAAATGAGTGCGCATTTGCGCCAAGATTGCAGGACGCGATGAATCTTCCTGCATTTATGGCCGCTTTTTCCGCCGCCCGGATGGAATATGCAGGGCAAATTGCACCCGGCGGCAGCCGCGCGGGGCGGGCGCGGCGCAAAAGCGGGCACGTTTGCGTTGCGCTTTTGCCGCGGCCATAGTATAATGTAGCGGAAATTTTGTCCTGCGGCGCAGGAAGGGAGGCTCCTCGATATGGAACGCAAGATCAAGCGGATCGGCATCCTGACAAGCGGCGGCGACGCGCCCGGCATGAACGCGGCCATCCGCGCGGCGGCGCGCACCTGCGTGGTCAACGGCATCACGCCCATCGGCATCCACCGCGGCTACAACGGGCTCATCCACTCGGACGTGGTGGAGCTGGACGCGCGCGCCGTCAACGGCCTGACCGCGCGCGGCGGCACGAGCCTGTACACCGCGCGCTGCGAGGAGTTCAAGACGCCCGAGGGCATCCAGAAGGCGGTGGCGGCCTGCCGCTACCTGGGGCTGGACGGCATCGTGGCCATCGGCGGCGACGGCACCTTCCGGGGAGCCCAGGAGCTCAGCAAATGCGGCGTGTCCGTGGTGGGCATCCCCGGCACCATCGACAACGACATTGCCTACACAGATTACACCATCGGTTACGATACCGCTATGAATACCGCACTGGAGATGATCGACAAGCAGCGCGATACAACCCAGCGCCACGACAGCGGCAGTGTGGTGGGAGACTTGGGCCGCGAC
>URSN01000024.1 GCA_900550525.1 uncultured Eubacteriales bacterium | reverse complement strand
GTTCCTTATAGGTCGCCAGTCCCTGTCACTTCGTTCCCTGGAGCCGCCGCTCCTGGGAAAGGTCGGCATCCTCTACCACGACGTTCCGGTCCATCACATAGCTGCGGATGGTCTGGAGCAGAAAGCTTTTGCCGCTGCCGTATTTGCCCACGATAAACCGGAACGATGCGCCGCCGTCTGCGATAATTTCAACGTCGTGGAGCAGGGCGTTGATCTCCTGTTCTCTGCCTACGGTAATATAGGGCAGTCCGATGCGGGTAACTACGCCGCCTTTCAGCGAATTGATGACCGCAGATGCGATTCGTTTTGGTATTTTCATAGTGATCGTTCCTTTCTATGCGGTTTCAGACAGACGTTTCCAGCAATGCTGCAACGTCTTCGGCGTAATCCTCGATCAGTTCCGGCGTGTCACCGTCAAAGAGGATCACCGTGTCGCCGAAATCATCGAACAAAGTCTCGTTGATGTGGTCTACCAGGACGGACAGCATCACATTGCGCTGCCGGAGCAGGTCGGCGTAGGGTGTCCCGTCCAGGAGACAGCGCAGGAATGAAGTCTCAGTCTCGCTGAGCCGGCTGACCTGCGCCTGCGTGAGTTCCGACTCTGGCGCAGGGGTCGGTGCGGCAATAACGGGCGGTTCGGGTTCCTGGGTCACATCTTCATCCACCAGCAGCTTGTCCCGTGTGGTATCTGCCGCCTGGCGGATGTTTTGCAGCCGGGAAAGGTCGAACTGTATCGGCTTGGGTTTCGGCGCTGCTGCTCTCCGGCGCTCTTCCAGAAATTCCGCCAGCGCCTTGTCCAGTGCCTGCTCGGCCATAGCCTGCGCTTCCCGCTGGGTCTTGGCTCCGCGGCCGATGCCGATGGACAGCGACAGGTTCACACTGGGGTCCAGCGCGCGGATCTTGTCCAGCACCTCCGGGATGAACGCCTGCCCGCCAAAGCCGGGGTTCACGCTCATCAGCAGCACCAGGTCGCACAGCGGCAGCACGGGCTCGGCCATGCACACGGGCGTTGCCGGGTTGAGCACCACGCCGGCGCGCATGCCGCGCGCGCGGATGGATTGCAGCGTGCGGTGCACGTGCGCGTCGGCCTCCACATGGAACGTGATGCAGTCCGCGCCCGCCGCGTGGAACGGCTCCACATAGTCGCCCGGGCGTTCGACCATCAGGTGCACGTCCAGCGGCAGGTGCGTCAGCGGCCGGACGGCGGCGCACATCATCGGCCCGAACGTCAGGTTCGGCACGAAATGCCCGTCCATCACGTCAAAGTGCACCCAGTCCGCGCCGTAGCCGGCAAGGCGCGCCACGGCGTCGCCCATGCGCGCAAAATCGGCCGAGAGAATGGAGGGGGCGATCTTGAGGGGAGCGGGGGCGTTCTCAGTCATAGCGGTGTTTTCTCCTTTGTTCAAATTCTCTGGCCAGCTGCACGTAGCGCGCGTAGCGCGCCGCGCTCATGCCGCCGGCGGCGACCATGTCCTTGACCGCGCAGTCCGGCTCCGCCACGTGCAGGCAGCCGGCAAAGCGGCATCTCTCCGGCAGGCCGGCAAACTCCGGGTAGCAGGCGTCGAGCGCCGCCTGCTCGAGCGCGCCCGGCTCAAAGAGCGAGAAGCCGGGGGTATCCAGCACCGCGCCGTCCAGAAAGGGCAGCAGCTCGGCGTGCCGCGTGGTGTGGCGGCCGCGGTCGGTCCTGCGCGAGAGGCCGCCCGTCTCGAGCGCGAGCCCCGGGATGAGCGCGTTGATCAGCGACGATTTGCCCACCGCCGACTGCCCGGCAAAGCACGAGACGCCCGTGGACAGCCGCTCGCGCAGCGCATCCAGGCCAAGCCCCGTGCGCGTGGAGACGCACAGCGTTTCAAACGCCGCGTAGTCGGCCAGGAACGCGGCGCGGATGCCCTCGTCCGCGCGGTCGCACTTGTTGAGCAGCAGCAGCGGCGCGATGTGCAGCAGCGCCGCCTCGATGAGGAGCTTGTCGGCCAGCAGCCAGTCCGGCTGCGGCGCGGAGGCCGCGAGCACGAGCACCAGCCGGTCGATGTTGGCCGCCTGCGGCCGCACGAGCGCGTTTTTGCGCGGCAGGATCTCGTCGATCAGCGCATAGCCCTCGCGCTGGGGCTGTACGCGCACCAGGTCGCCCACCAGCGGCGCGCCGATGCCGCGGCGGAAGCGCCCGCGCGCGCGGCATTCCAGCACGCCGGCCTCGCGCGTCTGCACATAGTAGCACCCGCCGACGCCGCGGATGATCCGCCCGTCCATCACGCGCCGCCGCGCGGCAGGAAGCTGGCCTCCTGCCGGCGCTGTTCCTGCCCGTTGACGTAGAGGATGATCTCGTGCAGGCCCTCCGTGGCGGCGTGCGCCGTGAACGACACGGGGATCACCGCGCCGCTTTCGAGCGTCGTTTCAAACACCACGCGCTCGACGGGCACGCCGCCCACCGCCTCCGCGATGGTCACCATCACGCTCGAGCCGTTTTCCTCGATGGCCAGGTTGTAGGCGATGTCCGCGCTGCATGGCAGCTCGCCCTCGGGCGGGCCGGCCACGGTCAGCAGCACGGTCATGTCGTGCTGCACGGAGGCGAGCGCGGCGGGCGACTGCGCGATCACGGAGCCAAGGCCGCTTTCGGCCGTCTCGTCATAGCGCACGATGAGGTTGGTGAAGCCCTCGCCGTCGAGCAGCGCGAGCGCATCGCCAAGCGGCAGGCCGGTGAGCGCCGACATGGGCGTGAGCAGCGCGGAGGTCGCGCTGATGATGATGTCCACGCGCGTGCCCGCCTCCACCTCCGTGCCCGCGGGCGGGTACTGCTCGCACACATAGCCGATGGCCACGTCCGACACGCGGTAGGAGACGCTGCCCTCGCCAAGCCCCGCCGCCGCGAGCAGCGCGCGCGCGTCCTCGTACGTCTCGCCGATGAGCGGCGGCACGGAGGGCGATTCCGGCCCGAGGCTCACCACCACGGAGACCTGCGCGCCCTGCCGGGCGGTGTCGCCCGCCGTGGGCGACTGCGAGATCACGCTGCCGTAGGGCACGTCGTCGCTGGCGAGATAGTCGGCCACCACGAGCGTAAAGCCGTATTCCGCCGCGCGCTCGGTGGCCTCGGCCACGGTCCTGCCGGAGAGCGCCGGCACCGGCAGCGCGGCGCTGGCGGGCTCGCCGCGCAGGCTGCGCATGCCGAAGAACGTGCCCAGCAGCGCGCAGATGCACACGCCCGCCACCAGCGCGATCTTGAGCGAACCGTGCCAGCGCCCGGAGACGTGCGCCGCCTGCTCGCCGGGCGCGCCGCCCGCCTGCGCGTGCAAAAAGGAGCCGGACGGGTCGCGCTGCGCGTGCAGCAGGTCGTTGCGCATGGCCTTAGCCGTCGGGTAGCGGTCGGCCGGCTCCTTGCGCATGGCGCGCAGCACGATGCCGTGGTGCCCGGCGGGGAGGCGGGGGTGGACCTGCATGGGCGTGGCGGGCGCGGTGGTGAGGTGCTTGTGCGCGATGGCCACTGGCGTTTCGCCCGTGTTCGGCACGACGCGGGTGAGCATCGCGTAGAGCTTGACGCCGGTGGAATAGATGTCGCATGCGGCGGTGACGGGGGTACCGGTCGCCTGCTCGGGGGAGAGGTAATGCACCGAGCCGAGCACCGTATCGTTTGCAAAGGTGACGGTGGCGGCCTCCGCCTCGCGCGCGATGCCAAAGTCCGTCAGCTTGGCGCGGCCGTCGCGCGTGATGATGACGTTTTGCGGCTTCACGTCGCGGTGGATGATGCCGATGGCGTGCGCGGCCGAGAGCGCCTCGAGCACCTGGCAGGTGTGGCGGATGGCCGCGCGCGGCGGCAGCGGGCCGTTCTCCTGTATGATCTGCTTGAGCGTGCGCCCGGGGACGTATTCCATCACGATATAGGGCACGCCCTCGTACTGGCCCACGCCGTAGGCGCGCACGATGTTGTCGTGCGACAGGTGCAGCACGGCGCGCGCCTCGCGCTCAAAGCGGCGCAGGAATTCCGGGTTGTCGCTGTACTCGCGCCGCAGCACCTTGACGGCGACCTGCCGGTGCGTGGTCAGGTGCACCGCGCGGTACACCAGCGCCATGCCGCCCTCGCCGATCATCTCCACGATGCGGTAGCGGTGGTTGAGGATCGTACCGATGTTCATGCGCACGACCCCCCTTCGCATTGCGCCAGCACGACGGTGATGTTGTCGCTCTCGCCCGCGTCGAGCGCCGCCTGCACGAGCCGGTCGGCCAGCGCGTCGAGCGGGCCGCCGCCTTGCAGGATCTCCCGGATGCGCGCCTCGTCCACGCGGCCGGTCAGCCCGTCCGAGCACAGCAGCAGGATATCGCCGCGCTTCCACGAGCGGTCGAACAGGTCGGCCTCCACGCGCAGCGCGATGCCCATCGCGCGCGTGATCACGTTGCGGCGCGGGTGCGTGCGCGCCTCCTCGCGCGAGATCTTGCCCGAGCGCACCAGCAGCTCCACGAGCGAATGGTCGGTCGTGACCTGCTCGAGCGTCTCCCCGTCGAAATGGTACAGGCGGCTGTCGCCCACGCTGGCGGCGATGTAGCGGCTGCCGCTGAGCAGCGCGCACACGAGCGTCGCGCCCATGCCGTGCAGCGCCGGGTCGTCCTGCGCGGCGCGGTACACGTCGAGGTTGGTGCGCGACACCGCGCGCTGCAGGGCGCAAAGCGGATCCTCGGCAAAGCTGTGGCGCAGCTCCTCGCGCATGCCGTTCACGGTCATGGCGCTGGCCGTTTCGCCCGCGGCGTGGCCGCCCATGCCGTCCGACACGGCGATGAACTGCAGGCCGTCCTGCGCCGAAGGCGTACAGGCGCGGTCCTCGTTATGGGCGCGCTGCCCGATGTGGGTCCTCATCGCGTATTTCATGCAATACCCTCCGTCGCAGTTGCCCGCAGGCGCCTTCAATATCCGTCCCCATCTCGCGCCGCACGGTGGCGGACGCGCCCTCGCGCGTGAGCCACGCCTGGAAGGCGGCCGCCTCCTGGCGCGTCGCGCCGGGCAGGCCGCGCTCCGGCACCGGGTTGAGCGGGATGAGGTTCACATGGCAGTTCATGCCGCGCAGCAGGCGCGCAAGCGCCACCGCGTCCGCCTCCGCGGCGTTGAGGCCGCGGATGAGCGCGTATTCGAATACGACGCGCCGCCCCGTCGCGGCGGCATAGCCCCTGGCCGCGCGCAGCACGCCGGCGATGGGATAGGCGCGGTTGACGGGCATGATGCGGCTGCGCGTCTCATCGTCGTGCGCGTGCAGCGAGACCGACAGCGTCACATGCGGCGCTTCGGCGGTGAAGCGCTCCATCTGCGGCACGAGCCCGCATGTGGACACCGAGATGTTGCGCGGGCTGATGCGCATGCCCTCCTGCGCCGTCACAAGGCGCAGGAAGCGCAGCACGTTGTCGAGGTTGTCCAGCGGCTCGCCGCTGCCCATGAGCACCACGTTCGTCACGGCGCGGCGGCCCGGCGGCGCGCCCTCGTCGCGCTCGATGGCGGCGATCTGCCCGAGCATCTCGCCCGCGTGCAGGCTGCGCACGCAGCCCTCGAGCGTGGAGGCGCAGAACGCGCACCCCATCCGGCAGCCCACCTGCGTGGAGATGCACGCGGTGTTGCCGTATTTGTAGCGCATCAGCACGCCCTCGATCAGGTTCCCGTCCTCGAGCGCGAAGAGGTATTTGACCGTGCCGTCGCGCGCGGAGACGCGCCTGTCGGCGATCTCCACCGCGCCGAACGGCAGCGCGGCGAGCCGCTCGCGCAGCGCGCGGGGCAGGTCGGTCATGTCCGCCGGGCGCACGCCGCGCGTCAGCCAGGCATGGACCTGCCGCGCCCGGTAGCGCGGCTGGCCCATCTGCGCCAGCAGCGCCGCCAGCTCCGCCATCGACAGTTCCGTCAGGTACATCGTCTCATCCTCGCCATGAAAAAGCCCTCCGTGCCGTGCACATGCGGCAGCAGCTGCAGGGCGTGCCCCTGCGCAAACGGCAGCGCGTCGGGCGCAAAGTCCGCATGCCGCGCGAGGAAGGCGGCGGCCTGCTCCCCGTTCTCGCGCCGGCTGACGGTGCACGTGGCGTACACGAGCACCCCGCCCGGCCGCACATAGCGCGCGCAGGCGTCCAGTATGGCGGCCTGCACGGCGGCGAGCGGCGCCACGTCATCCGCCGCCGCCCGGTAGCGCAGGTCGGGCTTGCCCGCGAGCAGCCCCAGCCCGGAGCACGGCGCGTCCACGAGCACCGCGTCGAACGCGTCCGCATACGCCGGGTCGAATACGGCCGCGTCCCGCCGCTCGATGCGCGCGGCGACGTGCAGCCGCTCGAGCGTGCGCTCAAGCAGCGCGACCCGGTGCTCGTGCAGCTCAAAACAGGTCAGCGCCACGTCGTTTTGCGCAAGCGATGCGATGTAGGCGCTCTTGCCGCCCGGCGCGGCGCACGCGTCGAGCACGCTCAGCCCGCGGCAGTCGCCCAGCGCCCGGCAGGCGAGCATCGCGCCCTCGCCCTGCACGGTCATCCGCCCGGCGGCAAACGCTTCGCTCGCCGTCACGTCCAGCCCGCGCGCAAGGCGCAGGCAGTTTGCGTCCATCCGCCCGCGTTCGGCGGGGCAGGGGAGCGAGGCGAGCAGCCCCTCGGCCGTCTCCGGGTACTGCGCGCGCACGCACTGCGGCAGCGGCGGGCAGGCGAGCAGGCGCTCCGTCTCCTCCCGGCCCAGCTCCCCGAGCCACATGCGCACCAGCCACAGCGGATGGCTGTACCGGATGGACAGCCGCTCGTCCAGCGCCGCGGGCAGCGGGGGCGGCGTACCGCGCTCGCGGTCGACGCGGCGCAGCACGGCGTTGACAAACCCCGCCGCGCCGCCCTTGCCGAGCGCCCGGCACAGCGACACATATTCCGATACCGCCGCGTGCGGCGGCGTGCGCAGGAACAGCAGCTCGCACGCGCCCAGCCGCAAAATGCCGCGCACGGCCTTCTTCGCCCGGCCGGGCGCATAGGCCGCCAGCACATGGTCGAGGTAGAGCAGCCGCTCGAGCGTCCCGTACACCAGCGCGGCGAGAAAGCGCGCGTCCGCCTCCGGAAGGCCGGCCTGCGCCTGCTTGAGGCGGAGGTTGGCGTAGGCGCCGCCGTCGGTCACATCCGTCAGCACCGCGAGCGCCAGGCGCCGCACATTCATGAGAGCACGCGCCCCGCGAGCGGCCGGCCGCGCAGGAACGCGCGCCCGTCAAGCCGCCTGCCGCCGGGGGCCTGCACCTCGAGCAGCTCCAGCAGCTCATCCGCACATTTTACGAACAGGCCCTCGCGCGCGTCGCCCACGCACGCGCCGGGCGGCAGCGCCGCGCCCTGCGCGCCCGTCAGGCGCGTTTTCCAGATCTTGAGCGTCTCGCCGCCGTCGATCGCGGCGTATGCGCCGGGCCACGGGTTCACGCCGCGCACGCGGTCGTGCACGCGCTGCGCCGGCTGCGAAAAGTCGAGCTTGCCGTGCTCCTTTTTGAGCATGGGGCAGCGGGTGGCCGCGGCCGCGTCCTGCGGCGTGCGCACGAGCGTGCCGGCGGCAAGCTGATCGAGCGTGCGCATCAGCACGCGCGCGCCGATGGCCGCCAGCCGCTCGTAGAGCTCGCCCGCCGTCTCCTGCGCGCCGATGGGCGTGCGCTCAAAGAGCAGGATGTCGCCCGTGTCCATGCCGATGTCGGTCATCATGGTCGTCACGCCCGTCTCCTTCTCGCCGTCGATGACCGCCCACTGGATGGGAGCGGGCCCGCGGTAGCGGGGCAGGAGCGAGGCGTGCACGTTGATGCAGCCCAGCGGCGGCACGTCGAGGTTTTCCTGTGAGAGCAGCTGCCCGAACGCCGCCGTGACCATCAGCTCCGGCGCAAAATCCCGCAGCGCCGCCGCGCCCTCCGCGCTGCGGATGCGCTCAAACTGGCGCACCGGGATGCCGTGCGCGAGCGCGAGCGCCTTCACCGGCGTCGGCGCGACCGTGCCATGCCGGCCGGCCGGCCGGTCCGGCTGGGAAAAGACGCACAGCGTATGCCCCGCGTCGATGAGCGCCTGCAGCGAGGGGACGGCGAACGCCGGCGTCCCCAAAAAGGCGATTTTCATGCCGATTCCTCCTTTTGCCGCGCCGCCGCGGCGGGCGCGATGCGCTCAGCCGCGGCCGTCCGCCTGCTGCGCAAAGCCCTCCGGCGGCTCCTTCCGGAGCCTGAGGAACGTCAGCCCGTCCAGATGGTCCAGCTCATGCTGCTCCGCGCGCGCGAACTGGCCCTCCGCCTCGTAGGAGCGCAGCGTGCCGTAGCGGTCGTAGCCCTCGACCTTCACGCGCATGGCGCGCTCCACATAGCCGGATTGCCCGGGAAAGGAGAGGCAGCCCTCCAGGTCGCCCTGCACGCCCTCGCTGTGCGTGATGCGCGGGTTGACCAGCTCCACCGGCCCCTCGCCGACGTCGATGACCACGGCGCGGCGCAGCACGCCCACCTGCGGCGCGGCAAGGCCCACGCCGTCGGCATGATACATGGATTCGAACATATCGTCCAGCAGCTCCTTGAGCCGCCCGTCAAAGCGTTCCACCGGGCGGCAGGCCTTCGTCAGGCAGGGGTCGTCGCCGGTGCGGATGGTCCTCAGCGCCATAGTTCCGTTCCTTTCCCGCCGCGCCGGGCGTCCCCCGAGAGCGCGGCGCGCAAGCGTATGCTTTTCCTTCTACATTATACCGCGGCGCGGTTAAGCTGTAAAGGAAACCGGCGGTTGTTTTCCCTCAACTGCCGGTTGAGCGGAATTGCCGGACTTGAAGGCCCGGCGCTGTTCAAACCGGCGGGCGTATGGTATGCTGTTGCCAGAAAAAAGGAGGCGATCGGAATATGGAGGAACGCGAAACGATGGGCCGGCGCATCGCCGCGCTGCGCAGGCAGGCGGGGCTGACGCAGGAGCAGGTGGCCGAGCGCCTGGGCGTGACGGCGCAGGCGGTGAGCAAGTGGGAAAACGACGTGTCCTGTCCGGACATCTCGCTCCTGCCGGGGCTTGCGGAGCTCCTCGGCGTCAGCACGGACGAGCTGCTGGGCGTGCGCCCGGTGGAGCCGCGCGTCGTGGTCGTGGATACCGATAAGAGCCGCCGCGCGGAGGATGGCGAAAAACAGCGCGATTCGGCCGGATGGAACCGGACGTGGGACATCGGCCTGCGCGGCGGCGTGTTCTGGGGGCTGCTGATCGCGCTCATAGGCGCG
The DNA here is from genome assembly GCA_900550525.1 of uncultured Eubacteriales bacterium. Lineage (GTDB taxonomy): Bacteria > Bacillota > Clostridia > Christensenellales > CAG-138 > Aphodomorpha > Aphodomorpha intestinavium. The sequence goes on along the minus strand of URSN01000024.1, from coordinate 10,569 downwards.
GCGGTGCTGCTGGACCGCTTCGGGCTCTGGCCGCTTGCGGGCAAGCCGACGCTCTGGGGCATCGTATGGCCGGCGGCGCTGCTGGGCCTCGGCGTGGCGTGGACGTGCCGGCGCTTCTCGCTCTTTTCCCTCGCGCTGGCGCTGCTCGGGCTGTACTATCTCCTGTTCAACCTCGGCGCGGTGACGTATGTGCTCACGTGGGATATCCTCTGGCCGGCGGCGCTGGTGCTCATCGGGCTGTCGATCCTGCTCGATCAGTTCTTCCCGCGGCTCATGGCGCGGCGCGGGATCGGCGCATCGTTCTCCGGCGATGAGGGCGGCGGGGAGCGCGAACCGGTGGATGAATATTCCGATGAGGATGGGTTTGTCCGCCTTTCGTGCGCGTTTTCCGATGTGAAGCGGGAGGCGATGAGCGGCCGCGATTTCCTGGGCGGGGAGGTGGACGTCTCCTTTGGCGCGGCGACGCTTGACCTGACCGGCTGCAGGCGCGTGACCCCCGGCGCAAAGCTGCGGCTCGACGTGTCGTTCGGCTCGGCGACCATCGTCCTGCCGCGCTCGGTGCGCCTTGCGCCGGATGTGGACCGCGCATTTGGCTCGAGCGCGGTCAAGGGCGCGCCGGATGCGGACGCGCCCGACGGGCGCGCCGTCCGGGGCGTCGTCGCCGTTGGCAGCGGCTCGTTCCGCTATGCGCCGTGAGGGCGGCGGGCCCTTTTACAAAGGCAGGCGGGGCAGTCAATGGCGGCGCACATAGTGCGCCGCTTCTCGTTCCCGTTTCCTGGCCCGGCCGGCCTTGCTGTTGCCGGAAGCCGTATTTATCTTGTGATACGGTGTTTGCACATTCCCGTTTTACCGCATGCAGGACAGGTCAATCTGCGCTTTGTAAAGGTATGATAGCCTTTCACATACTCATTCATGCTCGGGACAAAAAGTTCTTTACAATGAGGACACTCAAAATAACCAGCCTCAATGTCGAGCATGACGCCCGCCGCTGTGCCCGCTGCCGCCACTAAAGCAGCGCCTGCAATCAATATGATCCGTACCGCCGCAGGCAGGTCGATATAGGATGCTATGACGATCAGGGCGCATACAGCGATGACCGTGATTGTGACGGTAATGATGCTCAGCACCATTCTTTTCCTGTTTTCTTCGTTTTCCTTCATCAAGTTCATCATGTTTCCCTCCGCTCTCTTTTGATAATCGGTTGCGGAAACCTTTTCACCCGAAAGCAGATCATTGACGGTAATATCCAATGCCGCGCACAATGGCAGCATGAGAGAAACTTCGGGAAGTCCTTTTCCGCACTCCCATTTGGAAATTGTTTTGTCGCTGATGGAAAGCGCGTCGGCAAGCTGCCTTTGGGTGAGGTTCATTGATTTTCTTGATTCGGCTATAAATTTGCCGATTCGGATTTGGTCCATTGGCTGCGGTCCTCCTTTCTGCCCTTATTGTAGGCGATGGGTCATTTCATGCACACACACGGAGCGTAGAGTTCCTTATCTTTGCGGAATATCTGCGGAACGCAGACCCCTGATGTTCCCCTCGCTCTGCCCGAACGTATTCTATCATGCGGATGCAAATTACGCGCCTCTTTCCCTTAGCTGCGCGGAAACAGCGGGCTGTCCATCAAATCTGTGCATGTTGCTTGATGGCACCTGAGCATTGGCTTTGGCGATGGCGCGCCGGACGATTTCCTGCGCCGCAGCCCTCTCCCGGCGCTGGGGCCGCCACGCAACGCCGGGCGCGGCGGGCCGGAGCGCGCGGGCATGGAAAAGCGCCGGGGGCGAAACCGCTCCCGGCGCTTTGGCTTTGAGACGGCGCGCCTGACGGCGCATCCGACGGCGGCGCACCCGTGCGGGCGCGTTACTCGTCCTCCTCCTCCTCGCGCTTGGCCTGCTCGATGATCTTCTGCGCCAGGTTCCCCGGCACATCCTCGTAGCGCACGAACTCGGACTTGAACGAGCCGCGCGCCTGCGTCATGGAGCGCAGGTCGGTCGCATACTTGAACATCTCCGACAGCGGTGCCTCGGCCACGACCTCCGTCATGCCGCCGTCCACCGGGTTCATGCCCAGCATGCGGCCGCGGCGGCGGTTCAGGTCGCCGATGATGTCGCCCACGTAGTCGGACGGGACGAGGATGTCGTAGCGGTAGATCGGCTCGATCAGCGCGGGCGAGGCCTTGGCGCAGGCGGCCTTGTAGGACAGGCGCGCGGCCGATTTGAACGCGACCTCCTTGGAATCGACAGGGTGGTACTTGCCGTCGTAGAGCGTGGCCTTGATGCCGACCATCGGGTAGCCGGCCAGCACGCCGTGCTGCATGGCCTCGCGCAGGCCCTTCTCCACGGCGGGGATGTACTCCTTGGGCACCACGCCGCCGACGATGGCGTTGACGAACTCGAAATCGCTCCCGTCGGCCGTCGGCTCAAAGCGCATCTGCACCACGCCGAACTGGCCGCTGCCGCCGGACTGCTTCTTGTGCTTGCCCTCGGCCTCGGCGCTTGCGTGGATGGTCTCGCGGTACGGGATGCGCGGGTCGGAGAGCACGGCCTCCACGTTGGACTTGTTCTTGAGCTTGCTGCACACCACGTCGATGTGCATCTCGCCCAGGCCCTGGATGAGCACGTCGCCCGTCTCGGCGTTCTTCTCGATGCCGATGGTCGGGTCCTCCTCGCGGATGCGGTTGAGCCCGGCGATGACCTTGTCGTCCTCGCCCTGCTTCTTGGCGGTCACGGCGAGGCTGATGCACGGCGCCGGGAACTCGATGGCCGGGAAGCGGACGGGGTTTGCCGCATCGCAGAGCGTGTCGCCCGTGGCGGTGAACTGCAGCTTGCCCAGCGCGCCGATGTCGCCCGCGTTCAGGCGCTCGAGCGCGATGGTCTTTTTGCCGCGCATCAGGTAGGGCGCGCCCGGCTTTTCCTGCTTCTCCGCGCTGCTGTTGTAGGGCGCGAGATTGGCGTCGAGCGTGCCGGCATACACCTTCACGATGGAGTACTTGCCGAACTGGTCGATGACGGTCTTGAGCACCTGCGCGGCGAACGGGCCGTCGCGCTTGATCTCGACCTCGGCGCCGGTCCTGGCGTCCACGGCGGCCTTGGGGCGCACCTGGTCGGCCGCGGGCAGGTAATGCACGAGGTTGTCCAGCAGCGTGGACACGCCGATGTTGAGCGCCGCGGACGTGCAGCACACCGGGGTGACGATGCCCTCGCGCACGCCGATGGACAGGCCCTTGAGGATCTCCTCGCGCGAGAGCTCGCCCGCGTCGAAGTATTTCTCCATCAGTTCCTCGTCGCTCTCGGCGGCGGCCTCGGTCAGCTTTTCATAGAGCTCCTGCGCCTCGGCGGCGAGTGCGGCGGGGATCTCCGTCTCCTTCTCGCCCTTGCCGTCGAACAGGCGGCCGGTCATGTGCACGATGTCCACATAGCCCTTGAATGCGCCGCCCTCCATGATGGGCAGCTGGATGGGCACCACGGACGGGCCGAACTTCTCGTTCACGGCCTCCATGACCTTTTCAAAGCTGGCGTTCTCGCGGTCGAGCTGGTTGATGACCATCATGCGCGGCTTGCCCATCTTCTGGCACATGGCCATGGCCTTCTCCGCGCCGACGACGGGGCCGGACACCGCGCCCACGACGATCAGGGCGCTGTCGGCCAGCTCCATCGCCGCGGTCACCTCGCCGTAGAAGTCGAAAAAGCCCGGCGCGTCGATGACGTTCACCTTGCAGCCCTTCCACTCCAGCGGCGCGAGCGCCAGGTTGATGGAGATGGTGCGCTTGATCTCCTCCGGGTCAAAGTCGGTGGTCGTCGTGCCGTTTTCCACCTTGCCCAGCCGCTCCAGCAGCCCTGCGTTGAACAGCATGGCCTCCGTCAGCGTGGTCTTGCCCTCTCCGCCGTGGCCGAAAACGCCGACGTTGCGGATGTCCTTTGCGGTGTAATCTTTCATTCCCGTACCCCCTGCCTTTGCTTGATGCGCATGTGAATGGGCTCCGTCAGCCGGAATGACCCATGATAGCCAACGTTTATATTATCAGTTTCGCCGCGCGTTGTAAACCATCAATTTATAAGGACGCGCCGCCCGCGCTCAGCCGCGCGCCGGGGCAGCGCCGGCTCAGCCGCCCGCGCCGCTCAGGTAGGCGCGCTGCGCGTCGGTCAGCGCGTCGATGGAAAGGCCCAGCGTTTCGAGCTTGAGGCGCGCCACGGCCAGGTCGATCTCGCGCGGCACGGCGGTCACGCGCGCCGGCAGGCCGCGCCCGCTCGCCGCCAGGTACCGGGCCGACAGCGCCTGGATGGCAAAGCTCATGTCCATGATCTCCGCCGGGTGCCCGTCGCCCGCGGCGAGGTTGACCAGCCGCCCCTGCGCCAGCAGGTAGAGCCAGCGGCCGTCGGCCATGCAAAAGCCCTCGATGTTCGGCTTCATCTGCCGCCGCTCGCGCGCCAGGCGGGCGAGCGCGCGCACGTCCACCTCCACGTCGAAATGCCCGGCGTTGCACAGCACCGCGCCGTCCTTCATGCGCGCGAAGGCGTCCTCGCCGATCACGCCGCAGTTGCCCGTGACGGTGATGAACAGGTCGCCAAGCGCCGCCGCCTCGGCCATGGGCATGACGGCAAAGCCGTCCATCACGGCCTCGATGGCGCGCACCGGGTCCACCTCCGTGACGATGACCTTGGCGCCCAGCCCGCGCGCGCGCATGGCCACGCCCTTGCCGCACCAGCCATACCCGGCCACGACCACCTGCTTGCCCGCGACGATCAGGTTCGTCGTGCGGTCGATGCCGTCGAACACGGACTGGCCCGTGCCGTAGCGGTTGTCGAACAGGTGCTTGCAGTCGGCGTCGTTGACGGCGATCATCGGGAAGGGCAGCCGCCCCTCGCGCTCGAGCGCGCGCAGGCGCAGCACGCCGGTGGTCGTCTCCTCGCAGCCGCCCAGGACGCCGGCGCAGAGCGCGGGGCCGCCCGAAAGCAGCGCGTGCAGCAGGTCGCCCCCGTCGTCGATGACGATGTCCGGCCGGCACGCGGCGGTGCTCTGGATATCGGCCTCATACTCCCGCTGCGCCGCGCCGTGGCGCGCGCAGACGCGGACCCCGCCCGCGGCGAGCGCCGCCGCCACGTCGTCCTGCGTGGAGAGCGGGTTGCTGCCGGTCACGTGCATCTCGGCCCCGCCCGCGGCGAGCACGCGGCACAGGCAGGCGGTCTTGGCCTCGAGGTGGATGGACAGGGCGATTTTGAGCCCGGAGAACGGCTTTTCCTGACGGAACTGCGCCTCGATGCGGGCGAGCAGCGGCATATTGCGCCGCGCCCATTCGATCTTGTCCTCGCCGGCGGGGGCGAGGGATCTGTCGCGGATGCGGCTGTTTGCGGCGGCAGACGCGCTCATGCGGCGGTCACGCTCCTTCCGTGAGATATGCGACGGCGGCGGCAAGCTGCGCATCCTGCTCGCGCGGCAGGCTCTCAAGCGGCACGCCGCGGTATGCCTCCGGCAGCTCGACGGTGACGTCCGGCGTGATGCCCACGTCCTGCACGCACACGCCGGAGGGCGTGAAATAGGCGTCGGTGGTCAGCTTGACGTAGCCGCCGTTGGCGGGCAGGCGGTAGAACGTCTGCACGATGCCCTTGCCGTACGTCTGCGTGCCCATCACGGTGGCGGCGCCGTGGTCCTTGAGCGCGCCGGCGAGCAGCTCCGAAGCGGAGGCGGAATCGCCGTTGACCAGCACCACGACGGGGAGGCCGAACGCGTCCTCGTCCTCGGTATAATAGGCGCGCGTCGTCTCCGTGCGCGTGCGCGTGCTGGCGACCAGCTCGCCCTCGCCGAGGAACAGGTCCGCCACGGCCAGCACCTGGTCGAGCATGCCGCCGGGGTTGCCGCGCAGGTCGAGCACGAGCGACGCGGCGCCCTGCGCCTTGAGCGATTCGAGCGCCTCGGCCGCTTCCTCGGCCACGTGCCCCTCAAACTGGATCAGGCGCAGGTAGCCCTCGCCGCCGGAGAGCATCTCATAGGCGCTGTTGGGCACGTGGTAGACGGCGGCGGCGGCCGATACGGTGAGCGTCTCTCCGCCGCGCCGCAGGACGAGCGTGTTCTCCGTCCCGTCGGTGCGGATGAGCGCGGCGGCCTCGTCGAGCGTCAGGCCGTCGAGCGCCGTGCCGTTGATGGAGACGACCAGGTCGCCGGCCCGCGCATCCGTCGCGGCGATGGGGCTGTCCTCATATACGCGCTCGATCACGCAGCCCTCCTCCGTCTGGGAGATGAGGATGCCGATGCCCGTGTTCTCGCCGGAATTGCTCTGCAAAAACGAGGCGTATTCCTCCGCGGTGAAGTACTGCGCGTACCGGTCGCCGATGCCGGCGGCCATGCCGCGCAGCGCCGCGTCGATCAGCGCGTCCTCGCTGCCGACGTTTTCGTCATAATAGTAGTACGTATCCTCGATGGTGCGCATCATCTGCTCGATGGGCTGCAACCGGCGGCCCATCAGCAGCGCGCACAGCGCCGCCGTCAGCAGCGACGCCGCCACTGCGGCGGCGACGATGGGGGCGATGCGCCCGCGGCGCGGTCGTGGCTGCTCCATGGCGCGCCTCCTTTCAAACGGTCCCGCGCACGGGCGCGATGACGCGCTGCTGCATCTGGTCCAGGCCGCACACGTCCAGGTGCCGCTCGGGCTTGCCCAGCAGCTCGGACAGGCCGCGCGGCACCGGCGCGCCGGTGAGCGCGTGCAGGCGGTCGGCGTTTTCAAAATCGTCCGCGCCGGGCGTCTCGAAGGCGGAGAGCACGGCCGTGGCGAACTTGTAGGGGTTGGCGGTGGAGAGCAGCACCGTCTGCGTCGCGTCGCCGGTCTGCTCCGCGTAGCGGGCGTAGACGGTCTCGGCCACGGCGGTGTGCGGGTCCATCAGGTAGCCGTGCCGCTCGAACACGCGGCGGATGGCGGCGAGCGTGTCCTCCTCGCTGCACCAGCCGGCGGCGAATACTTCGGCGAGCGCCTCGCGCTGCGCCGCGCCCACGGCGTAGGAGCCGGTCTCGTTCAGCGAGCGCATCCACGCGCGCACGCACGCCGCGTCGCGCCCGGCCAGCTCGAACAGGAGCCGCTCCAGGTTGCTCGAGATCAGGATGTCGATCGAGCAGCTCATGCTGCGGTAGAACGGGCGGCGGTCGTCGTACACGCCCGTGGCGAAGAAGTCGGCCAGCACGTTGTTGCGGTTGGACGCGCAGATGAGCCGGCGCACCGGCAGGCCCATGCGCTTTGCGTAGTAGCCGGCCAGGATGTCGCCGAAATTGCCCGTGGGCACGCAGAAGTTGACCGCCTCGCCCGGGGCGATCCGGCAGGCGCGCCGCAGCGCGGCATAGGCGGTGAAGTAGTAGGTGATCTGCGGCAGCAGGCGGCCGAAGTTGATGGAATTGGCGCTCGAGAGCCGGTAGCCCAGCGCGTCGAGCTGCGCGCGCGCCTCCGGCGAGGCGAAGATGCGCTTGACGGCCGTCTGCGCGTCGTCAAAGTTGCCGCGCACGGCGCACACGTCCACGTTGTCCCCCTCCTGGGTGACCATCTGCAGCCGCTGCGCGCGCGACACGCCGCCCTCGGGATAGAACACGAGCACGCGCGTGCCCGGCACGCCGCAAAAGCCGGCGAGCGCCGCCTTGCCCGTGTCGCCCGAGGTGGCCACGAGGATGTAGAGCTGCCGGCGCTCGCCCGTTGCGTCGAGCGCGGAGCGCATCAGGTGCGGCAGCATCTGGAGCGCCACGTCCTTGAAGGCCATCGTCGGCCCGTGCCAGAGTTCGAGCACGCTCTGCTGCTGCGTCAGCGCCCGCACGGGCGTGACGGCCGGATCGTCAAAGCTATGGTAGGCGGCGGCGATCATGTCCATAAGCGCCGCCTGCGAAACGTGCGCCAGGTACGGCGCCATCACGGCGCGCGCCGCGGACGCATAGCCGCCGTCCAGGAGCGATTCCGCGTCCAGCTGCGGGAAATCGGCGGGCACGTACAGCCCGCCCGAGGGGCACATGCCCTGCACGATGGCCTGTGCCGCGGAGACGGCGGCGGCGCCCCTCGTACTGAGAAACTGCATATTCTTTTCTTCCTTCTCTGCCGTCGGGTCTCAGGTGATCTGCAGCACCATCTCGCGCATGAACGGCGGGAGCATATCCGCGTTGCCGCTCACGCTCATGACGATGTTGACGCCATGCTTTTCCGAGAAGGCCGTCAGGTCGGCGAACAGGCCCTCGAGCGAGGCCAGGTCGTGCCGGACGAAGTTCAGGAACCCGTCGATGTAGATGTATTCCAGGTCGAAGTCCTGCGCGCAGATGCCGCAGAGGAAGCCGTAGAGCATTTTGGGCGTTTCGATCCCGTACTCCGCCGCGTTGATGAAGCGGATGGCGGAGCTCAGGTCGAACATGTAGCTGTTGTCGTCGTCGATAAAGACCACGCTGCCCTTGGCATCGGCCGCGGTGCGGTTGGCGTGCTGCAGCAGGCGCTTCGTCTTCCCCGTACCCTTCTCTCCGAAAATGACTCCAATCAAGACGTGACCCTCCGTTTTGTTACTGGCCCGAACGGGCGCGGTATGTTTTTATCATTATAGCCCCATCGGGCGCGGCTTGACAAGCCAAACCGGAAAAGTTTCGCTTTTTGACACGTTCCTGCCGCCGCCGCGGCAAATCGCGCGGGCAATTCGCGCCGGCACCCTTGTCAAGCGCCCGTGCGGGTGTGCTATAATGCTGGCATGGATGGCATTGAGGGCAAGCTGGATCTGTCGGGGCTCAACCCGGAGCAGTTGGAGGCCGTGCGCGCCACGGAGGGGCCGCTGCTGGTGCTCGCCGGCGCGGGCAGCGGCAAGACGCGCGTGCTCACGCACCGCATCGCCTACCTGCTGGCCGAACAGGGCGCCGCGCCGTGGGAGATCCTGGCGCTGACGTTTACGAACAAGGCCGCCGGCGAGATGCGCGCGCGCGTGGAGGCGCTCACCGGCGGCGCGGCGGAGGGCATGTGGGTGCTCACGTTCCACGCCTGCTGCGCGCGCATCCTGCGGCGGGAGATCGAGCGGCTCGGCTATGAGCGCACGTTCTCGATCTATGACGACGCGGACCAGCAGGCGCTGCTCAGGCGCATCGTGCGCGAGCTCTCGCTCAACGACAAGGTCTACACCCCGCGCATGCTCGCCGCGCGCATCTCCGACGCGAAGAACCATTCGCTCGACCCGGCGCGCCTGCTGCGCGAGGAGGGCGCGCCGCAGCAGGTGTGCGACGCGTTCGCCCGCTATGAAAAGGCGCTGCGCCACAACAACGCGCTCGATTTTGACGACCTGCTGCTCAAGGTGCTCGAGCTGTTCGAGCGATTCCCGGAGGTGCTGCAGCGCTATCAGCAGCGCTTCCGCTACATCCTCGTGGACGAGTATCAGGATACGAACCTTGCGCAGTACCACATCGTGCAGCGGCTGGCGGCGGCGCACCGCAACCTCTGCGTCGTGGGTGACGACGATCAGAGCATCTACGGCTGGCGCGGCGCGGACATCCGCAATATTTTGGAGTTTGAAAAGGATTTTCCCGGCGCGAAGGTCGTGCGGCTCGAGCAGAACTACCGCTCCACCGGCCGCATCCTGGACGCGGCCAACCGCGTGATCGCGCACAACGCCTCGCGCAAGCAGAAAAAACTGTGGACGGCGCAGGGCGAGGGCCTGCCGCTCGAGCTGTACGAGGCGGACGACGAGCGCGACGAGGCGTCCTTCGTGTGCGGCAGCATCCTGCGCGGCGTGCGGCAGGAGGGCCGGCGCTACGGGGATTTTGCCGTGCTGTACCGCACGCACGCGCAGAGCCGCGCGCTGGAGATGTACCTGCAAAGCTACGACATCCCGTACCGCGTGTACGGCGGCACGTCGTTCTTCCAGCGCGCGGAGGTGAAGGATATCCTCTCCTATCTGCGCCTGCTGCAAAACCCGAACGACGACGCGGCCTTCCTGCGCGTGGTGAACACGCCGCGCCGCGGCATCGGCGAGGCGGCGCTTTCGCAGCTTGCCGAGGCCGCCGCGAAGGAGGGACTGCCGCTGCTGCCCGCGGCCATGGCGGGCGAGGGCGCGCTGCCGCCGCGGCTGGCCGCGCGCTTTGCCCCGTTTTGCGCGCTGCTGCAGGAGGTATACGCCGCGGTGGGCACGATGCCGCTTGCCGACATGATGGAGCTGCTGCTCGAGCGCATCGGCTACGACGGGTTCCTGCGCAGCGACCGGCCGGAGAATTACGAGGCGCGCGCGCAGATCGTGCAGGAGCTGGTCGGCTATGCGCGCGAGTTTGAGCAGGGCCTTGCGCAGGGACAGGATGCGCTGCAGCAGTTCCTTGAGACGGTGGCGCTGTTCACCACCACGGACGATATGGAGGGCGACGGCGGCCAGGTCTCGCTCATGACGCTGCACAGCGCCAAGGGGCTGGAGTTCCCGGTCGTGTTCCTCACGGGGCTGGAGGAGGGGCTCTTCCCCTCGCAGCAGTCGCAGTTCAGCCCGGACCGGCTGGAGGAGGAGCGGCGGCTGTGCTATGTGGGCATCACGCGCGCCAGGGAGCGGCGCGTGCGCACGCGCGCCCGGCAGCGCCTGCGCTACGGCCGCATCGAGC
>URSN01000023.1 GCA_900550525.1 uncultured Eubacteriales bacterium | reverse complement strand
TCACCACAAATTCGGAACCGGAGATGGAGAAGAAGGGCACCTGCGCCTCGCCGGCCACGGCCTTGGCCAGCAGCGTCTTGCCCGTGCCCGGCGGACCGACGAGCAGCGCGCCCTTGGGCAGCTTTGCGCCGATGGCGGCGTATTTTTCCGGGCTGTGCAGGAAGTCCACGATCTCCAGCAGCGCCTCCTTGGCCTCGTCCTCGCCGGCCACGTCCGCAAAGGTCTTGCCCGTTTGCGCCTCCACGTAGACCTTGGCGTTGGCCTTGCCAAAGGACATGGCGTTGCCGGGGCCGCCCATGTTCTGCATGCGGGAGATCATGAAGCGGCCGAGCGCGGCAAACAGCAGCGCCGGCAGGATCCACGTCAGCAGAAAGGACAGCAGCGGCGAGGACTGCGTCGGGATGGATGCGCTGTACTGCACCCCCGCGCCGTCGAGGCGGGCCTGCAGCGTATCGTCCGGCCAGATGCCGGTCTTATAGTAGCGCAGCCGGCCCTCGTCGTCCTCGGCGCTGAAAACGTACACCTGGCTCTCGTTGTCGCGCGCGAGCTCCTTCACGCGCCCCTCGTCCACCATCGCGATGAAGTCGGAGTAGGTGACCTGCGTCACCTGCACCTCCATCAGCGGCGGAAAGACGAACGCATTGAGCAGCAAAAGGATGAGCGATGCAACGATGATATAGTAGATGAGCGGCTTTTTCGATGGCTTCTGTTCCTGCATGTCGGTTCCTCTGTCAAATCGTTCTGGCTGTCAGCCTTATCCAATTATATCATGCCCGCCCGCCGGAACAAAGCGGAAAAAGTGAACCATTGTGCGGCAAAGGAAACGACATTATGACATGCGCCCGCACTGCGGCGCGGCGTCACACGTATTTTTGCAGCTGCTTGAGCGCGCCCTTTTCCAGCCGGGAGACCTGCGCCTGGGAGATGCCGATCTCGCGGCTGACCTCCATCTGCGTCTTGCCGACGAAAAAGCGCAGCTTCAGGATGCGCATCTCCCGCTCGGTCAGGTGGCGCATGCCCTCGCTGAGCGCGATGTGGTCCAGCCACGCGCTGTCGGAGACGCGCTCATCGCGCAGCTGGTCGATGACGTAGACCGCGTCGCCATCGTCGCGGTAGACGGGTTCAAAGAGCGACACGGGCTCCTGAATGGCCTCGAGCGCAAAGGAGACGGCTTCCTCCGTGAGGCCGAGCGCGGCGGCGACGTCGGAGAGCGCGGGCTCCTGCCCCTTTTCCTCCGCAAGGCGGTTGCGCGCCTGCAGGGCCTTGTAGGCGGTATCCCGCAGCGAGCGGCTGACGCGGATGGCGTTGTTGTCGCGCAGATGGCGGCGGATCTCACCGATGATCATCGGCACGGCGTAAGTGGAGAAGCGCACCTCGTGCCTGAGGTCGAAGTTATCGATGGCCTTGATGAGGCCGATGCAGCCCACCTGGAACAGGTCGTCCATCATCTCGCTGCGGTTGCTGAAGCGCTGCACGATGGACAGCACGAGCCGCAGGTTGCTGCGGATGAACTCCTCGCGCGCACCCTCGTCGCCCGCCTTGACCTTGAGCAGGAGCTGGTGCATCTCCTTGGCGGAAAGCATGGGCAGCGTCGCCGTATCCACGCCGCAGATCTCGACCTTGTTCAACCGCTTGGACACCTCCGTCATGCGCGGCGCTCCGTCTCGTCCGCGCCGCTGTGTTTATCTTTGCCAGGCGCACGGGTTTTATCCGAGCGCCGCGTTTTTTCTTCGATGCGCCACATAAACGGGTCTGCGCGCCTCATATATCTGCTCTATGGGGGGTGTGGACATGGGGAAGCGCCGCAAAACCTGGAAGCGCGCCATACTGCGCTCGCTCGACCTGCCGGAGGAGGCCGATGGCGAGACCGTCCGGGTCACGATGCTCGGGCGGGACTCCCTGCTCGTGGAGAACCATGGGGGCGTCCTGCAGTTTTCCGCGCAGGCGGTGCGGCTGTTCGACGGGGACGGCGTGCTGCGCGTGGAGGGGACGGAGCTGACGCTTGCGGAGCTGTGCGCCGGCCGCGCGCTCGTGCGCGGGCGGATCTCCGGCTGGCATTTTGAGGACTAGCGGCGATGTGGCAATCCGTTGAAGGGTATGTTATAATACAAATCGAAGGCGCCGGCGTGGAGCGGCTGCTCAACCGCCTGCAGGCGGCCGGCATCCCGGTGCGCGATGTGGCGCGCTCCGGCAGGGGCGTCTGCCGCTGCCGCCTGCGGCCGCGCGATTTTCGCCGGCTGCACGCGCTGTGCGGCGGCTGCCGCTGCCGCGTTCGCATCCTGCGGCGGGGCGGGCTGCCCATCCGCATGGCGCGGCTGATGCGCCGGCGCGCGCTGCTGTGCGGCCTGCTGCTCGTTGCGGCCGCCATCGCGTTTTTCTCCACGCGCATCTGCATCATCCGCGTGGTCGGCTGCGAGCGCGTGGCGGAGCGCACCGTGCTGCGCTCGCTCGCCTCGCTGGGCGTGTCCGCCGGGCGGCCGCGCAGCGGCCTTTCGCTGCCGGCGCTTGCCGAGCGGCTCATGGCGTCGGACGAGCGCATCGCCTGGGCCGGGCTTTCGCTCGACGGGGTGGTGCTCACGGTCGAGATCGTCGAGACGAGGACCGCGCCCGCGCCCGTCGATCCCGAAACGCCCTGCGACGTGGTCGCCGTCAAGGACGGCGTGATCGTCAGCGCGACGGCCATTGCCGGCAATCCGCTCGTTCGCGCGGGCGACGAGGTGCGCGCCGGGGACGTGCTCATCGCGGGCGACCTGACGCGCGAGGATTCGCAGACGCCGCTGCGCGTGCACGCGTTCGGCCAGGTGCGCGCGCGCGTCTACTATTTTGCCGAGGCCGCCGTGCAGGAGCGGGAGCAGACGCTGCAGCCGAGCGGGCGGAGCGTGCCCTACCGCGCGGCGTACATCGGCGGCTGGAAGCTGTTTGAAAGCGCGGTCCCGTATGAGGAGTACCGCCTTTTGGACATACGGGCCGGCATGTTTTCCGGCGCGGCGCTCCCGCTGCGCGTGGTGGAGGGCGTGTGCGAGGAGCTCGTGCTCTCGCCGCGCACGCTCACGCAGGCCGAGCGGCGCGAGCAGGCGGCGTACGAGGCGGAGCAGGGCGCTTTTCTGCGCGTTCCGGCGGACGCCGAGATCGTGGAAAAGACGGTCACCTATACGGAAGAGGAAGGATGCACGATCGCCGTTGTATGCGTCGTAACGGAGGAATCGATCGGCATGGAAAGGGAGCTGCCGCATGGCGGGGACGAATGAAAAGACCACGCAGATCGTCTGCGTGGAAGCGATGGACGACCTGGTCGGCCTGTTCGGCGTGTTCGACGAGAACCTGCGCGTGATCGAGGAGGAGACCGGCACGCGCATCACCGCGACGGAGGAGGGCCTCTGCATCGAGGGCGGCGAGGAGATGACCGCGCTCACGGCAACGGTGCTTGAAACGATGCTGGACATGCAGCGCCGCGGCGAGCCGGTCAACCGCTCGCGCATCCGCTATGCGGTGGATCTGGCGCGCGAGGGCAATGCGGAGCTGATCCCGGAGATCATGGGCGACGTGGTCGCCATCACGAGCCGCGGCCGCCAGGTGCGCTGCAAGACGCTCGGCCAGAAGCGGTATGTGCAGGCGCTGCGCGAGCACGAGCTGGTGTTCGGCGTCGGCCCGGCGGGCACGGGCAAGACGTATCTCGCCGTGGCGATGGCGGTGCTGGCGTTCAAGAACAAGGAGGTCGACCGCATCATCCTCACGCGCCCGGCGGTCGAGGCGGGGGAGAAGCTGGGCTTCCTGCCCGGCGATCTGCAAACGAAGGTGGACCCCTACCTGCGCCCGCTCTACGACGCGCTGCAGGATTTCCTCGGCATTGAGACATACCGCGCGCTGACCGAGCGCGGCGCCATAGAGGTCGCGCCGCTGGCCTATATGCGCGGCCGCACGCTCAACTCCGCCTACATCATCCTCGACGAAGCGCAGAACTGCTCCATCGAGCAGATGAAGATGTTCCTGACCCGCTTTGGCGAGGGCTCGCGCGTGGTGGTCACGGGCGACATTACGCAGATCGACCTGCCGCGCGAGAAGCGCAGCGGCCTGGTACACGCGCTCGAGGTGCTCGAGGGCGTGGAGGGCATCGAGATCGTGCGCCTGACGCACAAGGACGTGGTGCGGCATGAGCTGGTGCAGCGCATCATCCGCGCCTACGAGAAGTACGAAAAGCACAGGAATTGAGGAGGGATCGCCGTGGCGACCGACCGCAGGAAGAAAAAGCTGCGCCTGCGCAGCGCCGGGCAGCTCATCGGCCTGTTGCTGCTGGCCGCGCTGTTCGCGCTCAACGCGCTGGTCGCGCTGACCTCCCTGTCGCAGCGCAAATACAGCGTATCCATCGGCATGCCGGCGCCGGAGACGATCCGCGCCCCGCGCGAGACGGAGGACGCCGCCGCGACGGAGGCGCGCCGCCAGGCGGCCCGCAACGCCGTGGAGACGGTCTATTCGCTCGACGAGACGCTGGCCGATTCGCTCGTTTCCGACGCGGAAGCGTTCTTTGCCGCGCTGGACGGGCTGCGCGCCGAGGCGGCGTCGCTGCGCACCGCGTCCGCGCCGCAGGCGGCCGACGGCACGCCGCTGGAGGACGACCGCTCCTGGCAGGTGGTCATCGCGCAGGACGAGCTGCTGCGCATGCTCTCCGGGCTGCCCCTGCCGCTTACGGACGCCGCGCTCGGCTATGCGCTGCTCTCCGCAACGGACGAGGAGCTGCTGCGCCTCAAGGAGATCGTGGTGCCAAAGCTGACCGAGCGGCTCACCAGCGGGCTGGCGGAGGCGGAGCGCGATTCCGCCTATGCGTCCATCCTGCGCGAGCTTCAGATCACCACGCTCCCCACCCGGCTCAAGGAGCTGGGCGAGCTGCTCTACGACCGGTATCTCCAGCCGACGCTGCTGCCGGACGAGGAGGCCACCGCGCGGGCAAAGGAGCTCGCCGCCAACACCGTGACGCCGGTCGTGATCTCGCGCGGCTCCGTCATCGTGGAGGAGGGGGAGACGGTCACCAGCGGCCAGTATGAGACGCTCACCGCGCTCGGCCTCGTCCGCGGGCTCAATGACAACGGCCTGTTCTCCCTCGGCGTCGCGTGCGCGCTGCTGGCCGCCTACGCGCTGTTCGGCTGGTATCTGTGCCGCGCGCTACCGCAGCTGCTCGCATCGAGCCGGCAGATGCTCATGCTGCTGCTGATCGTGGGCCTGTCGCTCCTGCTGGAGTGGCTGTGCTTCCTGCTCGACCCGCGCGTCACGCCGGCGCTGCTGGCTGTGCTGCTGTGCGCGGCGCTGCTCTCGCGCCAGGCGGCGCAGGCGGTCAACGTGCTGCTCTCGCTCGCGTTTGCGCTCATGGCCGGCGGCAACGGCAGCGGCATGCTCGGCAGCGCGTCGCTGCTGGCGCTGTGTGCGTCGCTGCGGGGCGGTCAGGCCGCCATCCTCGTCGCCACCGGCGACGAGCGGCGCGGTTCGCTCATCGCGGCGGGCGCGGCCTGCGGCGGCGTGAGCGCCGTCGTGGTGCTCGCCGGCTGCGCGATGCTGGGGCGGCCGTTCAATGAGACGCTCGTGCATACGGGCCTGGTGCTGCTGCCGCCGGTGGTGCTCGCGGTGTTCTGCGTCGGGATGCTCTCGCTCTGGGAGAACGCGTTCGACGTGGTGACGCCCGCGCGGCTGCACGAGCTGCTCAACGGCAACCATCCGCTGCTGCGCAAGCTCATGACCGCCGCGCCCGGCACGTTTCATCATTCGATGATGGCCGCGACGCTTGCGGAGGCTGCGGCGGAGGCGATCGGCGCCAACGCGCTGCTTGCGCGCGCCGGGGCGAACTATCACGACGTGGGCAAGCTGCGCCGCCCCTCCTATTTTTCCGAGAACCAGACCGACGGCCGGAACGTGCACGATACGCTGCCGCCCGCCGAGAGCGCGGAGATCATCATCGCGCACCAGCGCGACGCGGAGACGCTGCTGCAAAAGCACCGCGTTCCGGCCGCGGTGCGCGCCATCGTGGCGGAGCATCACGGCACCACGCTCGTCGCCTATTTCTATTACAAGGCCAAACAGGACGGCCAGGCCGTGGAGGAGGCGGCCTTCCGCTATCCGGGCCCGCGCCCGTCCACGCGTGAGAGCGCGATCGTCATGCTTGCGGACAGCTGCGAGGCCGCCGTCCGCTCCCTGGGCGAGGCCACGGCCGAGCAGATGGCGGAGATGGTGCACAAGGTCGTCCGCGGCAAGATCGACGACGGGCAGTTTGCCGATTGCCCGATCACCCTTCAGGAGCTTGCCAAGGTCGAAAAGAGCTTCCTGCTGACCTTCTCCGGCATCCTGCACGGCCGCGTGCGCTATCCGGACGAGGAGGAGGATGAGCCATGATCGACGTGTGCGCGCAGGAGGGCCTCTCGCCCTCGCAGCAGGAGCGGACGTGGATCGCGCGCGGCGTGGAAGCGGCGCTGCGCTGCCAGAAGTGCACGGGCGGCGTGACGGTGCTGCTCGTCACCGCCGGCGAGATCCGCCGTCTCAACGCCGCCTACCGCGGCGTGGACAGCGTGACGGACGTGCTCTCCTTCCCGGCGTCGGAGGGCGAGGCCATCGCCGCGCCGCCGGACGGGTACCTGGGGGACCTGGCCGTGTGCCTGTCGCGCGCGGCGGAACAGGCGGAGCGCTACGGCCATCCGCTCGAGCGGGAGCTGGCGTTCCTTGCGGTGCACGGCACGCTGCACCTGCTGGGCTTTGACCATATGACCGCGCCGCAGGAGGAGCAGATGCGCGCCCGCCAGCGGGAGATCATGAAGGAACTGGGCCTTGAGATCAGAGAAAAGGAGCCGGAAAAGGGATGAACACGGTGGACCATAACGAGCTGATGCACATGCTCTCGCTCGCCTGTGCGGCGCGCGAGCGCGCCTATGCGCCGTATTCGGGCTTTCGCGTCGGCGCCTGCCTGCGCGCCTCCGACGGGCAGTATTACCTGGGCTGCAACATCGAGAACGCGGCGTATTCGGTCGCCAACTGCGCCGAGCGCACGGCGCTGTTCACAGCCGTGTATCAGGGCGCGCGCTCGTTCGACGCGCTGGCCGTGGCGTGCAGCGGCGAGCGGCCGGCCTACCCGTGCGGCGTG
Source organism: uncultured Eubacteriales bacterium (assembly GCA_900550525.1). Classification (GTDB taxonomy): domain Bacteria; phylum Bacillota; class Clostridia; order Christensenellales; family CAG-138; genus Aphodomorpha; species Aphodomorpha intestinavium. The sequence continues at coordinate 12,941 of URSN01000023.1, read as the reverse complement.
TGCCGGCAGGCGCTTTCTGAGATCTGCGCCCCGCAGATGCCCGTGGCCGTGTGCGGCGCGGCCGGCGAGGCGGAGCTGACGACGCTCGGCGCGCTGCTGCCGCATGCGTTCGGCGGGAGGAACCTCACATGAGCGGGGGCTACCGCTCCGGCTTCGTCTCGCTCATCGGCTGCCCCAACGCCGGCAAGAGCACGCTGCTCAACCGTTTTGTGGGGCAGAAGGTCGCCATCGTGTCCGACCGGGCGCAGACCACGCGCAACCGCGTCCTCGGCGTGCTCACGCGCGAGGGCAGCCAGATCGTATTTCTGGATACGCCCGGCATGACCACGCCGAAAAACCGCCTGGGCGAATACATGCAGAAGGTCGCCACGGAGGCGCTGAGCGACGTGGAGGCCGTGCTGTTCGTATCCGACGCGCAGCAGGGCGTGCGCGAGCGGGACGAGCGCATCCTGGAGCGCCTCGCGCGCGTGAAGGCGCCGCTGTTTGCGCTGGTCAACAAGTGCGACGCCGCGCCGGAGAGCGCGGCGCAGCAGGCGCGCGCGGCGCTGTGCGGGCGCGGGCTGTTTCGCACGGTGTTCTGCGGCTCCGCCAAAACGGGCGAGGGGCTCGACGCGCTCGAGGCGGCGCTGCTTGCGGCGATGCCGGAGGGCCCGCAGTATTTCCCGGACGATATGGTCACCGACCAGCCCGAGCGCGTCATCTGCGCGGAAATGGTGCGGGAAAAGGCGCTCGAATCGCTGCGCGAGGAGGTGCCGCACGGCGTCGGCGTCGCGGTGGAGCGCATGGCCATGCGCGAGGGCGGCGGCCTTATGGACGTGTTCGCCACGGTCTACTGCGAGCGTGAGTCGCACAAGGGCATCCTCATCGGCCGGGGCGGTGCCATGCTCAGGCGCATCGGCACGGCCGCGCGCGCGGATATGGAGCGCATGCTCGGCTGCCGGGTCAACCTGCAGCTCCACGTCAAGGTCAAGGAGGACTGGCGCAACCGCCAGGGCGTGCTGCACGAGCTCGGCTACGAGTGAGCGCTGCACGGGCCGTGGCAGATTTTTCGCTTCATGCGCGCGCGCTGCCGCCGCCATACTATGGGCGGAGGCGAACCAGATGAAGCGGGATACGCATGACAGCCGCCGCCTCTGGCAGCGGTTTGAGGACACCGGGGAGATCGGCGCATACCTGCTGTACCGGGCGCTCAGCGCGGCGCAGCGGGACCGCGCGGCCGGGGAACGGGGAAGGGAATGCCGGTCATCTGTGCCACCGGGATCGTGACGCGCTATGTCAATTACCGCGAGAGCGACAGGATCCTGAGCATCTTTACCATCGAACACGGGCGCATCGACGCAAAGGCGCGCGGCTGCCGCCGTCCGGCCAGCCCGCTGCTGCCGGCCGCGCAGCCGTTCGTATACGGCGAGTTTGAGCTCTTTGCCGGGCGCGACAAGTATACGGTCAACCAGTGCGCCATTGCGGAGAGCTTTTTCCCCATCCGCGAGGACATCGACCGCTTTGCCTTCGGCTCGGCGATGCTTCAGCTCGCCCACGAGGCCGTGCAGGAGCGCGAGCCGAACCGGCCGCTGTTTTCACTGCTGTACCATGCGCTCTCCTTCCTCGCCTATGGCCAGCAGGACCCGATCGACCTGTTCCTCTGCTATCTGCTGCGCTACCTCAACGCCATCGGCTACTGCCCTTCCATCACGGCCTGCGCGCGCTGCGGGCGCGACCTGCGCGCGGACGCGCACGTGTATGCGTCGGCGCAGGCGGGGGGCGCGGTCTGCGCCGCCTGCGCATCCGGCGCGTCCGAGATCGGCAAGACCGCGCTGGAGGCCATGCGCCGCATGCTGCTGCTGCCGGATACGGAGCTGGGCCGCGTGCGCCTGACGGAGGGGCTGCGCGCCGAACTCAAGCCGTTTTTGACGGGTCTCGCGTCCCGTTCGCTCGATTATGCTGCAAGAACTCTTGCATTTTTAGAGACGTTCCACTGAAAATTTTGCGCTTTCAATCGGAAATTACGATGACAAAAAATTTAATAGTGCCTTTGCCGATTTTATTCTGCAATTTTTATTGCAAACTGCGCGGCGATTGCTTATAATAGGCTGCGGAAGAAAATCTGGCTTGCAGAACAGGAGGAGGGCAAAACATTGGCGCACAAGTATGTGTATCTGTTCAGCGAGGGCAACGCGAAGATGCGCGAGCTGCTCGGCGGCAAGGGCGCGAACCTTGCCGAGATGACCGGCCTTGGCCTGCCGGTGCCGCAGGGCTTTACGATCACCACGGAGGCCTGCACCCGCTATTATGAGGACGGGCGGCAGATCAGCCCCGAGATCCAGGCGGAGATTCTCGAATATATCGGCAAGATGGAGCAGATCACCGGCAAGAAGTTCGGCGACCTGGAGAACCCGCTGCTCGTCTCCGTGCGCTCCGGCGCGCGGGCGTCCATGCCCGGCATGATGGACACCATTTTGAACCTCGGCCTCAACGAGCAGGTCGTGGAGGTCATGGCGCGCCGCTCCGGCAACGCGCGCTGGGCGTGGGACTGCTACCGCCGCTTCATCCAGATGTATTCGGATGTGGTCATGGAGGTCGGCAAGAAATATTTTGAACAGCTCATCGACCGCATGAAGGAGCAGCGCGGCGTCACGCAGGACGTGGAGCTGACCGCGGACGACCTGCGCGAGCTGAGCGCCCAGTTCAAGGCCGAATACCGCGCCAAGATCGGCGAGGATTTCCCCACCGACCCGAAGGAGCAGCTCATGGGCGCGGTCAAGGCCGTGTTCCGCTCCTGGGACAACCCGCGCGCGAACATCTACCGCCGCGACAACGACATCCCCTATTCCTGGGGCACGGCCGTCAACGTGCAGATGATGGCCTTTGGCAACATGGGCGAGACGTCCGGCACGGGCGTGGCCTTCACGCGCGACCCCGCCACGGGTGAAAAGCGCCTCATGGGCGAGTTCCTGCTCAACGCGCAGGGCGAGGACGTGGTTGCCGGCGTGCGCACGCCGCAGCCCATTGCGAGCCTCAAGGACGCCATGCCCGAGGTGTACGAGCAGTTCCTCGGCATCTGCCATACGCTGGAGAACCATTACCGCGACATGCAGGACATGGAGTTCACCATCGAGGACCGCCATCTGTACATGCTCCAGACGCGCAACGGCAAGCGCACGGCCAAGGCGGCGCTCAAGATCGCCTGCGACCTGGTGGACGAGGGCATGATCACCGAGCGCGAGGCGGTCATGATGATCGACCCGCGCAACCTCGATACGCTGCTGCACCCGCAGTTCGACGCGCGGGCGCTCAAGGCGGCCAAGCCGCTTGCGCGCGCGCTGGCGGCCTCGCCGGGCGCCGCCTGCGGCAGGATCGTCTTTACCGCCGAGGACGCAAAGGCCTGGAACGCCCGCGGCGAGAAGGTCGTGCTGGTGCGGCGTGAGACCTCGCCGGAGGACATCGAGGGCATGAAGGCGGCGCAGGGCATCCTGACCGTGCGCGGCGGCATGACCTCGCACGCGGCGGTCGTGGCGCGCGGCATGGGTATCTGCTGCGTGTCCGGCTGCTCCGAGATCCTCATGGACGAGGAGAACAAGCGCTTTGAGCTGGCCGGCAGGACCTACCGCGAGGGCGACGCCATTTCGCTCGACGGCTCCACCGGCAACATCTACGACGGGCTCATCCCCACCGCCGACGCGGAGATCGCGGGCGAGTTCGGCCGCATCATGGCCTGGGCGGACAAGTACAAAAAGCTCGCCGTGCGCACCAATGCGGACACGCCGCGCGATGCGCGCAAGGCGTTCGAGCTGGGCGCGGAGGGCATCGGCCTGTGCCGCACGGAGCATATGTTCTTCGAGGCGGACCGCATCGCCGCGTTCCGCGAGATGATCTGCGCCGACACGCTCGAGCAGCGCGAGGCCGCGCTTGAGAAGATCCTGCCCATCCAGCAGAAGGATTTTGAGGATCTCTACGAGGCGATGGAGGGCCGCCCGATCACCATCCGCTTCCTCGATCCGCCGCTGCATGAGTTCGTCCCCACCGAGGAGGCGGACATCGAGCAGCTGGCCCGCGCGCAGGGCAAGACCGTGCAGCAGATCAAGGGCATCATCGCCTCGCTGCACGAGTTCAACCCCATGATGGGCCACCGCGGCTGCCGCCTGGCGGTCACGTATCCCGAGATCGCCCGCATGCAGACGCGCGCCGTCATCCGCGCCGCGCTCAACGTCAAGCGCCGCCATCCGGACTGGAACATCGAGCCCGAGATCATGATCCCGCTCGTGGGCGAGGCCCGTGAGCTCAAGTATGTCAAGGGCTTTGTCGTGGAGACGGCCGATGCGGAGATCGCCGCCGCCGGCGTCGAGCTGCGCTATGAGGTCGGCACCATGATCGAGATCCCGCGCGCCGCGCTCACCGCGGACGAGATCGCAAAGGAGGCCGAGTTCTTCTGCTTCGGCACGAACGACCTGACGCAGATGACCTTCGGCTTCAGCCGCGACGACGCGGGCAAGTTCCTCGAGGCGTATTACAGCGCGCGGATTCTTGAGAACGACCCGTTCGCCCGCCTCGACCGCAACGGCGTCGGCAAGCTGATGCAGATGACCGTGCAGCTGGGCCGCCCGGTGCGCCCGGACATGCACATGGGCATCTGCGGCGAACACGGCGGCGACCCCTCGTCGATCGAGTTCTGCCACGAGATCGGGCTGGACTATGTCTCCTGCTCGCCGTTCCGCGTGCCGATCGCGCGCCTTGCCGCCGCGCAGGCCGCCATCCGCCTCGGCGGACCGGACATCCGCCGACCGGCGCCCCGCCGTGCGTTTGCACGGCGGGGCGCTTTCCCATCCGCCGGGCAGCGGGGCGGCGGGGCCCGCCTGCCCGCATAGTTTCCCGCCGGGCGGCAGATACTGTGACGGATGAGACGCGCCACTGCCGCACCGCTGCGCCGCCTGCTCCGCTTTGACGAGCCGCCGGCCGAATACGAGCTGCTGGAGAACGAGCAGGGCGAGCCGCCGTTCTTTGGCGGCTGGCGCTCCGGCGCGCGGCAAACGGCGCGGCGGGAGAGCGCCGTGCCGCCGGTCAGCGCGCAGCTGGAGGAAAACCTGCGCCGGCTCAGCGGCGAGTACCGGCGCGACATCACTACCGACCTCATCCTGCGCCGCTTTTCGCTGGGTGGGCGCGTGCGCGCGGCCGTCGCGTTCTTCGACGGCATGGCCGACGCCGCCCGCATCAACGATTTCATCCTGCGCCCGGCGATGCGCCGCGGCGCCCTTTCCGGCGCCGGCGATGCGCCGCTTGCGCAGTTCGTGCTCGAACACGTGCTGGCCATGCAGGACGCTTCGCTGACGGCGGATTGGGAGGAGGTGCGCACGGCCGTGTCCGAGGGGCGCTGCGCCCTTCTGGTGGACGGGGACGCGCAGGCGATCGTCATGGACACGCGCGGCTTTCCCGGCCGCACCGTGACCGAGCCGCGCAACGAGACCGTCATATTGGGCCCGCACGAGGCGTTCACCGAGAACATCCGCACCAACATCAGCCTGCTGCGCAAGATCATCCGGACGGACGACTTCGTGTGCGAGTTCCGCCATGCGGGCGCGGCGAACAACGTGCGCCTGGCCGTGGCCTATCGCGAGGGCGTCGCCAACCGCACGCTCGTCAACGAGGTCAAGCGCCGTCTCGCGCGCGTGGACACGCTCAAGATCATCTCCATCGGCATGCTCGTGCAGCTCATCGAGGAGCACCCGTATTCGCCCGTCTCCCAGTCGCTGATCACAGAGCGGCCGGACCGCACCGCCTCCGCGCTCATGGACGGGCACGTGGCCATCCTTGTGGAGGGCAGCCCGCAGGCGTGCGTGATGCCGGTGACGTTTTTCATGCTCATGACCTCCGCCGAGGACGCCTATCTGCGGCCCGTCGCCGTATCCATCATCCGCCTCGTCCGGTACCTCGGCGCGTTCTTTTCCACGATCCTGCCGGCATATTTCGTCGCGCTGGCGCTGCACCATCAGGGCATGCTGAGCGAGGAGATCCTCGCCACCATCGCCTCGTCGCGGCACATGGTGTTCCTGCCGCTCGCGCTGGAGATGATCTTTTTGCAGCTCGTGTTCCAGCTCGTGCGCGAGGCGAGCCTCAGCGCGCCGGGGCCGATGGGGCAGAGCGTCGGCATCATCGGCGGGCTGATCCTCGGGCAGGCGGCCGTTGCGGCGAACATCGTCAGCACGGTGGTGCTGATCATTGTGGCCATCTCAGGCCTTGGGAATTTCACCATACCGGATTACCGCATGCAGAACGCGATCTCCTATTTCCGCATCCTGCTCGTGCTCTCGGGGTGGCTTGGCGGGCTGCTCGGGCTCATGTACGCGCTGCTGCTGTCGGCGGCGTACCTGGCCTCGCTCAAATCCTGCGGCGTGCCGTTCCTCACGCCCGTCTCGCCAAAGACCATGTCGCGCGAGCCGCAGGTGCTGCGCAAGCGGCGGCGCAACGAGCGCGGCACGCTCGACTATACCAACGCGGGAGGACTGCGGACATGAACCTGCGCGAGGGGCGGATCGGCCGGCAGGAGGCGGCGTGCCTCGCCGCGTTCGGCGTGGCGGTCAACGGCCTGGTCTATCCAAACGACGCCGCGCTGTATGCGCACGGCAACGCGGCCTATCTGGCCGCGCCGCTCTCGCTGCTGTTGCTCCTGCCGGCGTTCGCACTCGTCGCGCGGGCGATGGAGCGCCGCGCAAGCGCGCATCTTGGCGGGTTTCTCTGCGATGCGCTGGGCGGCCTCGCCGGGCGCGCCGCCGCGCTCGCGCTCATCGGCTATCTCATCGTTTCGGCGGCCGTGCCGCTCATCCAGTTCCTGCTCTCGATGCACCGCTATGTGTTCCCCAACTCGTCCGTACAGAACATCGCGCTGTATTTTCTGCCGCCGCTCATCGGGCTGTCGCTTGCCGGGCTGGAGACGCTCGGCCGCACGGCGCGCATCTGCCTGTGGCCGTTTGCGCTGATGCTGCTGCTGCCGCTGCTGCTGGCCATCCCGACGTACGATGCGAGCTCGCTGTTCCCGCTGCCGCTGGAGGACCCGCTCTTCCTCTGCGGCTGCGGCGTCAGGGGCCTTTCGCGCATGCTTGCGCCGCCGCTGGCGCTGCTCGTGTGCGCGCGCGGGGTATTCGGCGTCAAAAACGCCGGGCGCTGCGGCCGCGTCGCCATCGCCGCGGGCGGCCTGTTCGTGTGCGCCGCGCAGCTGTGCGTCGCCCTGACGTACTGCTACCGGAACCTGCGGCCGATGGTGTTCCCGTTTTACCGCATGGTCATGACCTCGTACCCGGGCGTCTACCTGCGCATGGATAAGCTGCTGCTGTTCTTCTGGCTCATGGCGGGCACGCTTTCGGCCGCCTTCTATCTCTATGCCGCGGCGCTGCTGTACTGCCAGGTGACGGGCGTGCGCGACGTGCGCCCCGCCGCGCTTTCGTTCAGCTGCTGCGCGGCCGCGCGCGTGGCGCGGGCCGCGGGGAGCGCGGCGGAGTGGTTCCGCAGCGCGGCGGCGGCCATCGTCGCGCTGCTGCCGCTGCTGGCGCTCGCGCCGCCGCTGCTGGCGTCGCTTGCCGCGTTTATCAGAAAGGAGCGCAGGAAGGCATGAAGAAACCGCGCGCCCTGGCGCTGCTGCTGTGCGCCTGCCTGGCGGCGCTGCCGCTTGGCGGCTGCCTGCGCTCGCAGACGCTTGACGAGAGCGAGTATGTGCTGGCCATCGGCTTTGACGCCGGGGATGCGTTCGCCTATCGCTTCAGCTTCGCCGTGCAGCGGATCAACGCGGAGTCGAGCGAGCCGCGCGCGGAGGGCTTTACGCTGCTCACGGCCGAGGCGGATACGCTGTTTGCCGCCATCGAGACGGTCTGTGCGAGCCTGCCGCACGAGCTGAGCTTTGCGCGCACGACCATGATGGTGTTCGACGCGGCGCTGCTGGAGAGGGAGGGAAGCCTGGAGGACCTGCTCTCAGCCGCGATGGAGCAGCTGCTGATCCGCTACAACGCGAGCGTGTTCGTCTCGCTCGACGGCGCGAAAAAGGCGCTCGAGGGCCTGACGGGGGACGGCGCGGAGCCAAGCCTTGACAAGCTGCAAAGCCATTTCCTCGACTATGCGGCGGAAACGGGCTTCCTGCCGCGCGTCAACCTGATGCAGCTGTACGAGACGCTCGAAGGCCGCTGCATGGACGCGGCGCTGCCGCTGATGGGCTCGTCGGAGGGGCTGCGCCGCCTGGGTGCGGGGGACAGCGTGGGCGATGAGGAATACGCCTACCTCGGCGGGCGGATGCTCACCGATACCGCCCTGGATACGGGCGTGGCCGGGGCTGCCCTGATGCGCGGCGGGCGCATGGCCGGCGTGCTCGACGGGCAGAGTGTGCAGCTGCTGCTGCTCGTCGCCGGCGGGTTTGAAAACGGCGGCATGACCTTCCCGCTGCCGGAGGGCGGCGGCGTGCTGTATGCGGCGGTGCGTCAGGCGGGCGCGGCCGATATCGAGCTCACGGCCGGGGCCGTGCCGCGCGCCGAGGTGCGCCTTTCGCTGCGCATGAGCGCCATGCACCCGGAGGAGTTGCCGCAGGGGCTGAGCGCGGAGCGGATGGAGCGGCGCATCGAAGCGCTGCTGACGGAGCGTCTGGAGCGGCTGTTTGCTGCCTGCCGCGCGCTCGGAACGGATGTGTTCGGGTTTGGACGCATCGCGGTGCGGCAGTTCCAGAGCGCGGCGGCCTGGGAGGCGTACGACTGGGAGAGCGCCTTTTGCCGCATGGAGGCCGCCTTCCACGTGGACGTGTCGCTGGAGGCGAACGAATACCACGCGCTGCTCAAGTAGGAGGGGAGAGGCTTGATCGCGTTCTGCCTTGTCTTTGCGGCGGCGGCGCTGTACGCCGCGCTGTATGCCGCCCATGCCCTGCGCGCGCGGCGGCGGGCCGCGGCGGCCTGGAGCGTGCTGCTTGCGCTGCTGCCGGCCCTTTGCATCGCGCTGCTGCTGATCGGGCTCTGAACCGGAGCGGACGGCGCTTTTTCATATCCTTTCGCATTTCCTCCCGCGCCGCCTTGCGCGGCGGCGGCTCGCCGCTTTCTTTTCTGGCATCTTGACGCGTAACGTGATACAATACGCATAGTATCTTGGGGAGGTGCGGCATGTTCGGGCTGGTGCGGCCGCTCGAGTGCGAGCTGAAGGTGCGCGAGCTGACCGTCTACCGCGCGTATTATTGCGGCGTGTGCCGCGCCATCGGTGCGCGCTGCGGGCAGTGCGCGCGGCTGACGCTGCAATACGACTGCGCCTTCCTGGCGCTCCTGCTCGACGGTCTTTCGGACGAGGAGCCGGCGTTTGACGCGCGCGTGTGCGCGGTGCACCCGCAGCGCGGCAGGCAGCCCTGTGCCGCGGCGCATCCGGCGGTCGCCTTTGCGGCGGACGTCAACGTGCTGCTGGCCTACCACCAGCTGCTCGACGACTGGCGCGACGAGCGCCGCCTCGGCAGGCGCCTGTTCGCCTCGGCGCTGCACGGGGCGGTGGCGCGCACGTCGCGCGCGCAGCCGGCGCTTGCCGGGGACATCCGCGCGGGGCTTGCGCGGCTGTCAGCGGTGGAGGCGCGCCGCCCCGCCTGCACGGACGAACCGGCGGATGCGTTCGGCTCGCTCCTTCGCGCTGTGGCGCTCGCCTACCCGGCGCTGCCCTCCGGCGCGCATGAGCCCGTCGCCTGGCTGTTTTACAACCTCGGCCGGTGGATCTATCTGGCGGACGCCTGGCGCGACCGCATCGAGGACGCGGCGGCCGGGCGCTACAATGCGTTCCTCGCCGCCGGGTCGGATGCGGAGGACGCGGCGTTTTTGCTGAACTATTCCCTCTCCGAGGCGTGCAAGGCGTTCGACCTGCTGGAGCTTTCGCACAACGCCCGGCTGGCCGGCCACATCCTGCGCCTTGGCTGCGGCGCGCGCACGCGCGCGCTGCTGAAAGGAGATGACCATGAATCCCTATAAGGTGCTCGGCGTCAGTGAAACGGCGACGCAGGAGGAGATCCGCGCCGCCTATCTTGCGCTGGTCAAGAAGTACCATCCCGACCGCTATGCCGACGGCCCCCTCAAGGAGATGGCCGGCGAAAAGCTCAAGGAGATCAACCGCGCCTATGAGCTCATCGGCAAGCATGGCGGCGAGCGGGGCGGCGCGGAGCGCACCGCTTCCTACGGGCCGGAACGCACCGCGCGCAGCGCGCCCTACGCGGGGCCGAACGCGGCCGCCTTTGCGCGCGTGCGCTCGCTCATCAGCCACAACAGCCTCGGCGCCGCCGCCGCAATCCTCGACAGCGTCCGCCTGCACAACGCGGAGTGGCACTATCTGTACGGGATCATCTATCTCAGGCAGGGCTGGTATGAAAAGGCCCGCGCCTGCATCCGGTACGCCTATGAACAGGAGCCGGGCAACAGCGAATACCGCAACGCCTACGCCGCGCTGCACCGCACCAGCGCCGCCTACGCCGAGGACGGCGGGGCGGCGGGCGGAACGCTGTGCGACGACTGCTCGACGCTGTTTTGCTGCAACTGCTGCGGGCGCGCGTTCTGCTGCTGCTGACCCCCAGGCAAAAAATGGATTTATAGCGCCGTTGACGCGGCGCTGCGGTATCGTTCCGGGCACATCGGGCCACAATATTCCCCATGCGGGGAACGAAGCGAATGCAAAGCAGGCAGCAGCGGCGCAGGCGCCGGCGCAGGATCTTGCGCCGCACGCTGCTGGCGCTGTTTCTGCTCTTTGGCGCCGCAGGCTCGTTCGCGCTGGCGTGGCTGCTGCAGCTGGACGCGTGGGGCGAGCTCGACATGTCCAAGATCCTGGACGTGCAGCGATCGCTCATCCTGTACGACGCGGACGGCGCGGAGATCACCACGCTGCACACCGAGGAGGACCGCATCTGGGTCGGCATCGAGGAGATCCCGCCGCTGGTGCGCTATGCGTTCATCTCGGCCGAGGACGCGCGCTTTTACGACCATTTCGGCGTGGACATCATCCGCATCTTCGGCGCGGCCTGGGCGGACCTCAAGGCCGGCGCCTATGTGCAGGGCGCGTCCACGATCAGCCAGCAGCTCATCAAGCTCAGCCACCTCACCGATGAAAAGCGCATGGAGCGCAAGATCGACGAGGCGGTGCTCGCCTATCAGCTCGAGCAGCGATACGAAAAGGACGAGATACTGGAGATGTATCTCAACTACGTCTACTTTGGCGGCGGCTATTACGGCATCGAGGCGGCGGCGCGCGGGTACTTTGGCGTGCATGCGTCCGAGCTCAGCGTGGCGCAGGCGGCTCAGCTGGCCGGGATACTCAAGTCGCCCTCGAATTATGCGCCGCACCTGGATATGGAGGCGAGCATCGAACGGCGCAACCTCATCCTCTCGCTGATGCAGGAGTACGGGTATCTGGACGCGCAGGCCTGCGCCGAGGCCAAGGCGGAGCCCGTCGCGCTGCGCCACGGGCAGAACCGGGAGAAGCGCGGCTACTACGTCGATCTCGTGCTGACGGAGGCGTGCGGGCTGCTGGATGTGGAGATGGACGAGCTGCTCAGCGGCGGCTACCGCATCTATACGGCGATGGACAGCGAGCTGCAGGCGGCCTGCGAGCGCATGTTTGCAGACGACGCCTGCTTCCCGCAGTCGGACGGCGGTGCGGAGGTGGAGGGCGCGCTCGTCGTCGTCGATGTGCGCACCGGCGGCGTGGCGGCGCTCATGGGCGGGCGCGAGAACGATACGGCGCTCGCCTACAACCGCGCCACGCGCATCCGCCGGCAGCCCGGCTCGCTCATCAAGCCGGTCATCGTGTACGCGCCGGCGCTGGAGAGCGGCTACACCGCCGCCACGATGCTGCTCGACGAGGAGACGGATTTTGACGGCTACAAGCCGGGCAACTCCGGCGGGCAGTACCGCGGCTGGGTCACGATGCGCCAGGCCGTCACCAGCTCGCTGAACGTTCCGGCCGTGTCCGTCATGGCGGATATCGGCATCGAGCGCGGCAAGCGCTTTGCCCAGAGCGTCGGCATCGCCTTTGACGAGCGCGACAGGAGCCTGGCCCTCGCCCTCGGAGGCTTTACCTACGGCGTATCCCCCTACCAGATGGCGGCAGCCTATGCGGCGTTCGCCTCCGGCGGCGTGTATGCCGAGCCGTCGCTCATCTACGCCATCTGCGACGAGGCCGGGAACGTCCTGTACAGCTACGCGCCCGAGCGCAAGCGCGGCATGCGCGAGGGCAACGCCTACATCCTCACCAGCATGCTGGAGAGCGCCGTGCAGACCGGCACGGGCCACCGCCTTGGCGAGCTGGACATCCCGCTGGCCGGCAAGACCGGTACCACGGGCGATGAAAACGGCAACCGCGACATCTGGATGGCGGCGTACAACCCGCAGAAAGCCGCCGCCGTCAGCATAGGGTACGCCAGCGAAGAGCAGGGCCGCCAGCTGGAGCGTCTGCGCAGCGACCTTTCGCTGAGCCGCAGCCACGAGCAGGATCTGGAAAAAACGCTGAACAGCGTGGTCCAGTCCCAGTTCTGGAAGCTCACTTGGCCCATGCGGTATCTGGTGAGCAAGTGCCGCCAGCTGTGGCACACCTTCCCGCTGTTCGTCTTTCTGACAACGCTGCGCCAGGTGAGCATCTCCGGCGAGATGGCCCAGGCGAAGGCCAAGCGAGAGTACAAAAAGCTGTTCCCGGGCAAAGCCATGCCCGCCGACCATTTTGCCACCCCGGAGCTGCTGGTAAAGCAGGCCAGCTACCAGCCCGGCGGCGAGGCAGGCCCCAAGATCAGCATTGTGGTGCCCCTGTACAACACCCCGCTGGATTTCCTGGACGAGATGCTGGATTCCGTGGTGAACCAGTCCTACAAGTACTGGGAGCGCTGCTGCGGGGATGCCGGTATGGACGAGGCCGTAGGCCAGCTTGTGCAGGCCCGTGCGAAGGCCGATGCACGCATCCGGTATCAGAAGCTGGAA
>URSN01000022.1 GCA_900550525.1 uncultured Eubacteriales bacterium | reverse complement strand
GCCGCGGCGCCGGCCGGCGGGGGTGGCATATGCGGTCGCATCGTGCTATTCTGCCCCTGCCGGCCGCGCCCCCCTGCCGGCGGGCGGCCGGAGAAGGGAGGACTGCCATGCTGCTTCGCGCCTATGAACCGGCGGATTGCCCGGCGCTGCTGCGCCTGTTCTACGACACGGTGCACGCCGTCTGCGCAGCGGATTACACGGCGGAGCAGCTCGACGCCTGGGCAACCGGGCGGGAGGACGCCGCCGCATGGGACCGCTCGCTGCGGGCGCACCGCACGCTCGTCGCCGTCCTCGCGGGGGAGATCGCCGGCTTTGCCGACCTCGACACGGCGGCGGGGTATCTGGACCGGCTGTACGTCCACCGCGCCTATCAGCGCCGCGGCGTCGCCACCGCCCTGTGCGACGCGCTCGAACCGCTCGCGGCTGGGCGCGCCGTCACCACGCACGCCTCGCTTACGGCGCGGCCCTTCTTTTTGCAGCGGAGCTACCGCGTCCTGCGCGCGCAGCAGGTCGAGCGCGGGGGCGTGCTGCTGACAAATTTCGTCATGGAAAAACCGCTGCCGCCCGGCCATGACGGCGCGCAGGACCGTCCGTAACATAGGCGCGCCGCGGTTGACGCGGAAAACGGACGCCGCGCCGTCCCCTCAGGGGCGGCGCGGCGGTTTTTTCTTTGGCACTGTGCGCGCTACGGGTTGACCACGTTGACCGGCGCGCCCGCAAGGAACGCACGCAGGTTCTCCACCGCGATATCCATCAGGCGCTGGCGGCTCTCGCGCGGCGCCCAGGAGATGTGCGGCGTGATGAAGCAGTTCTTGGCCTTGAGCAGCGGGTTGTCCGGCCGGATGGGCTCGGTCGATACCACGTCCAGCCCCGCGGCGTAGACCTTGCCGCTGTTGAGCGCGTCCGAGAGATCCTGCTCCACCACGAGCGGTCCGCGGCTGTTGTTGAGCAGGATGACCCCGTCCTTCATCCGGGCGATGTTCGCCTTGTTGACGATGCCCTCCGTCTCCGGGAACAGCGGGCAGTGCAGCGAGATCACGTCCGAATTGGCGAGAAGCTCGTCGAGCGGCACGTATTCGGCGATGGCGCGGCCCGCGTCGCTGGGCCGGCTGTCATAGGCCAGCACGCGCATGCCGAGCGCGCGCGCGATGCGGCCCGTCGCCTGGCCGATGCGGCCAAAGCCGATGATGCCCATCGTCTTGCCGTCCAGCTCGATGAGCGGGTAATCCCAGAAGCACCAGTCGGGGTTTGCCGTCCAGCGGCCCGCGTGCACGGCGTCGCTGTGGTGCGCCACGTGGTGGCAGATCTCCAGCAGCATCGCGATGGCGAACTGCGCCACCGCCGCCGTGCCGTAGGTGGGGATGTTCGTCACGGCCACGCCGCGCGCCTTCGCCGCGGCCACGTCCACGACGTTGTAGCCCGTGGCCAGCAGGCCGATGTAGCGCAGGTTCGGGCAGGCGGCGAGCGTCTCGGCCGTGATGGGCGTCTTGTTCGTGTAGACGATCTCCGCATCGCCGATGCGCGGTACGATGTCCGCCGCGGCGGTGCGCTCGTACACGGTCAGCTCGCCCAGCGCGGCGAAGCCCTCCCACGAGAGGTCGCCGGGGTTTTCCGTATAGCCGTCGAGGATGACGATCTTCATGGCGGCCCCTCCGTCATGCGAGCGCCGCGACGGCGTCGTCCACCTGCTTCTCGTTCTTCACGCCCACGATGGCGGAGACGACCGCCGGCTGCTCGAGCGTCCAGCGGATGGCGTACTGCGCCATGCTCTTGCCGTGCGCCTGCGCGGCCGCGGCGAACGATTCGATGCGGTCGAACAGCGTGTCGTCCATGCGCATCATCCATTCCGGCTTCTCGTCCGCGCGCGACCCGGCGGGCGCGGCGGCTCCGCGGCGGTATTTGCCCGTGAGCAGCCCGCCCTGGTAGATCTGGTAGGGGATGACCGCGATGTCCTCCGCCGCGCACAGCGGCAGCAGCGCGGCGAGCGCCTCCTGCTTGAGGTAGCTCAGCGGCGGCTGGCAGGCGACCGGGCGCGGCAGGTGCGCCGCGTCCGCCGCGCGCAGAAGGGCGGCGAGCTGCTCGGCGGAGTAATTGCTCACGCCGTAGTAGCGGATCTTGCCGGCGCGCTGCGCGTCGCTCAGCGCGCCCAGGATGTCCGCAAGCGGCACGCTCTCATCCGGACGGTGCAGGTAGTACAGGTCGATGCAGTCCATGCCGAGGCGCGCAAGGCTCCTGTCCAGCTGCTTGCGGATGGCTGCGGGCGAGGTGCCCTCGTCCTCCGGCGCGGGGCCGACCTTCATGCCGACCTTCGTGGCCACGGCCACGCTGCCGTGCGGCAGGCCGCGCACGGCCTTGCCCACGATCTCCTCGGCCACGCCGCCCGCGCTGCCGGCGTAGCGGTTGTAGCCCTCGTACATGTTGGCCGTGTCGATGAGGTTCACGCCGCGGGAGACGGCGTACTGCGTCAGCTTTACCGCGTCGTCGAACGCGACGGGCGAGCCGTAGGTCATGGTGCCCAGCGTGATCGGGAACACCTTGAGATCGGTGCCGGGGATCTGGTTCATGCGTTGTCTCCTTTCGGTCCTGGCGGGCTGGGGCAGGCGCGCAGCTGGGCGATCAGCGGCGCGGCCTCCCGGATGAAGCCGTCGTATGTGTCCGGGTCGAACTGCGGCTGCGGCGCGCGGAACACGCGCTCATGCAGCCCGAGATAGTGGCGGATGGCGGCGTACCCGGAGAGCAGGCCGTAGCGCAATACGCGGCAGCACAGGGCGGTGAGCACCCGCTGCAGCGCGAACGCCTCCGCAAGCTTGCCTGCGCGCGCGTAGCGGAAGATGGCGACGTAGGCGCGCGGGAATACCGTCGCCCATACGCCGATGCCGCCCTCCGCGCCGTGGATCACCGCGGGCGCGAGGTATTCATCCTTGCCGCTGAAGAGCACGGAGCCGGCCGGCTTTTCCGCCGCGAGCTGTTCGGTGAAGAACAGGTCGTCCGACGAGCATTTGATGCCGGCCACGCCCTCGATGGAGAGCGTTTCGAGCACCTCGCCCAGCGTGAACGACGCGCCCGGCTGCGGCATGTAGTAGAGGATGGCGGGCAGCCCGCCGCCGGCCTTGATGAGCGCGCGGTAGTACTGCATCTGTACGGCGTGCGGAAAGCCCGCAAGCGGCACGCTGGAGATGCCGTCCGCGCCGCACTCGGCCGCATAGGCGGCCAGCTCCAGCGCGTCGCGCATCGTCGGCGCGCCCACCTGCACGAGCGAGCGCTTGCCCGCCTGGCGGCACAGCGCCACGCCGGTGCGGATGGCCGCCTTGCGCTCCTCCAGGCGCATGTGCATGCCGTCGCCCGTGCCGCCGCACAGGTAGGCCCCGTCGAGCGGCTCGCGCAGGCTCTCCTCGAGCAGGGCGGCGTATACGTCCTCGAGGAACGCGCCCGGCGCGTCACACGGCGAGCAGGCGGGGACGAGCACCCCGCCTGCGAATGTACGCTGCTGCATACCGCTCATTTTCCGGCCTTGAGGTCCGCGATGGCGACCTTGACGGAATCGGCGATGGTCATGAGCACCTCGTCGTCCATGCCGCACCACATCGGCACGGAGAAGCTGTTGTCCCACCAGCCCTCGAGCACCGGGCAGTCATGCTCGCCGCAGCCGAGCTTCTGGAAGAGCGGGTAGCGGTAGAGCGGGTAATACTGCACGATGCTGCGGATGCCATACTTGGTGGTCAGCAGGTCGAGCAGATCGTCGCGGTTCTTGCCGACCGCGCTGCCGTCGAAGTGCTGCACATACTGATGGCGCACATGGCGGTAGCCGGCCGGGATCTTGTTGAACGAGATCTCCGGCACGTCCTTGAGCAGCTCGCGCAGCCGGTCGTTCTGGGCGATGATGCGGTCGGTGTTGGCCGAGAGCGTCTTGAGCTCCTCGCTGCCGAGGGCGCACTGCACCTCGCCGATGCAGAAGTTGTTGGGCCAGAAGCCCTCGATGTCCATGTCCACGTTGCTCATGGCCGGGACCCAGTAGCGCTCGCGCGGATAATCGAACGCGCAGCAGCCGTTGTGCCGGATGCCGGGGACGAGCGCCGCGTCCGCGTCGGACTTGACGGTCAGCATGCCGCCCTCGCCGAGCGTGGTCATGGTCTTGGCGCCGTGGAAGCTGAAGCAGCCGTAATCGCCGAACGTGCCGACGTGCTGGCCGTTGATGCGCGCGTCAAGCGCCTGTGCGCAGTCCTCGACGACCTTGCGCCCGTGCTTGCTGGCGATGGCCATGATGGCGGCCATGTCGCACGGCATGCCCAGCAAGTGGACGACCACGATCGCGCGGGTGCGCGGCGTGATCTTGCGCTCGATGTCCTTGGGGTCCACCACCCAGGTGTCGGGGTCGATGTCCGCCCAGACGATCTTGGCCCCTTCCTTGCCAAAGGGGATGGCGCTTGCGCAGAACGTGTACGCGGGCACGATCACCTCGTCGCCCGGGCGCACGCCGCACAGCGTGGCGGCAAGGCTCAGCGCATTGGTCGCGTTGGCCACGGCGAAGGCGTGCTTTGCGCCGGTGAAGGCGGCAAAGTCCTTCTGGAACTGCTCCTGCTTGGCCCCCTGGGTCTGTCCCTGCACGTTGCGCATCGCATCGACGACGACCGCGATCTCCGCCTCGGTATACGGGCGCTGGCGCGCCGGGATCGATACGCGGAAGCCCTCCACCGCACCGCGGCCGGAAGCGTCGCCCTTCATCACGTTGCCTGCCATGATCGTATTCCTCCTGTTTGTTCATGATGCTTGCGGCCCCCTGCGGAGCCTGTCTACATGGTAGCGCACTCGCCCCGGGCGGGCAATGCAAAAAAGCGCCGTTTTTGCGTTGCGGCGGCGCAGATTCCATACCTTTGCACAATGCCGCGCCGGGCGCGTCCGCCCCGCGCGTTGACAGCGCGGGCTCAGAGCGGCTACAATGACAAAAACGCGGCCTGATAAAGCGGCGCGGCGGGGAGGCGGGGCATGGACCAGCGGGAGTATTCGGTGCGCGCGGGCGTGGGCGGCCTGCCGGTGGAGTGTTTTCTGACGGCGCGCTCGTTCTTTGAGCACGGCATGCAGCAGGCGTTTTCGGAGGATCATGTGCACGCCTGTTTCGAGCTGCTCGTCTGCCGCCGCGGCGCGGGCTTCCAGTTCATCGACGGGCAGGCGCACGCCTACGGGGAGGGCGCGGTGTTCGTGCTCGCGCCGTTCGTCACACATGCGCACATCGGCGGCGGCGAACCGGAGACGCGCTATTCCGTGCGCTTCATCCTGCCGGAGGGGCAGGAGAGCGCCAAGGGCTGCGACCCGCTCGTGGGCCGCGCGCTGCGCCGCGTGCGCGAGACGGGGTATTTCCAGTTTGTCGCGCAGCCGCAGCTGCTCGCGCTCATCGACAGCCTGGCCGGCGCCGTGCGCGACGGCGGGCGCTGCGCGCATCTGGTGCTCGGCGGCCTGCTCTCGGCGCTGTTTTCCTATCTGGTGCAGGAGATGGCCCTGACCTTCGGCGAGGACGGGCAGCCGCTTCCCGTGGACGACAACCCGAACCTGCGGCGCTTTCTCATCGACGATTTTTTCAACCGCCTCATCGACAGCAACGCCCGCATGGACGAGCTGTGCAGCCGCGTCCACCTGAGCCAGAGCCAGCTCAACCGCGTCATCCGGGAGCTGTACGGCACGACGTTCAAGCAGCGCATGATCGACGTGCGCCTGGCCTATATCAAGTATTTCCTGAAGTATTCCGACCTGCCCGTGCGCGAGATCGCGCAGCGCACCGGCTTTGCCGAGGACGGGAACCTGTCGCTGTTTTTCAAGCAGCACTGCGGCCTTTCGCCCACGCAGTACCGCCGCGCCGAGCGCGCGCAGGCGGCGCGCCCGCAGGGCGCGCGCCTGACGTAACGCCCGCTGACGCGCGGAAAAAAGCGGCGGACGGCGCTGTTATGCGCTGCCCGCCGTTTCGTTTCGGGTTTGCCGCGCCCGCACGGGGCCGCCTGATAATGCGACTTTTTTAAGTTCACCGTCCGGGGGGCGCCGCGCCCGCCCGGGGCCGGCGCTTCAGCGCAGCACCTCTTCGGCGATGCGGCGGACGGACGCCTCCATCTGCTGCCAGCGGTCCTCCATGCGTGCGACCAGGCGGAACTGCGTGCGGCAGCGGTCAAGGTTGTGTCCCGCGCGCGCGGTGTGGAAGTACGTGTCGCCGCTGAGATAATCGGTGAGAAAACGCGTCCCGCACTCGAACGTCATCATCTTCGCGCCCATCGGGAACAGCGCGATCTCCGCCTCCGTCAGCGCGCTGCCGCACGATGCGAGATAGCCGCGCGTATACGTCTCAAACAGCCTGAGATCGAGGTCCACCCGGCCGACGTCCGGCTCGTCCTCGGCCGCGGTCGAAGCGCCGAAGCGGATGGAGTCGCCGTAGTCGTAGAGCGACAGGCCGGGCATGACCGTGTCCAGGTCGATCACGCACAGCGCGCGGCGCGTGGCGGCGTCGAGCATGACGTTGTTGAGCTTGGTGTCGTTGTGCGTCACGCGCAGCGGCAGCTCGCCCGCGGCAAGGCGGCCGGTCAGCGCGTCCGCCTCGGCCGCATGGCGCAGCACGAAATCGATCTCCGCGCGCGCCGCGGCCGCGCGGCCGCAGGCGTCCGCCTCGAGCGCGGCGCGAAACTGCGCGATGCGCGCCGGCGTGTTGTGAAAGTCCGGGATCGTCTCGTGCAGCGACGCGGCGGGGAAGTCCGCCAGCTGCCGCTGGAACGTGCCGAACGCGACGGCGCTCTGGTAAAAATCCTCCGGCGTCTGGGCCGCGTCCAGGCAGATGCTGCCCTCGATGAAATCATACGCGCGCCAGCACTCGCCCGCCTCCGTGAGCAGGTAGTCGCGCCCGTCGCGCGTGGGCACGAGGCTGAGCGCGCCGCGCGGGTCGTCCGTCTTTTGCCGCAGGTGCCGGATCACCGCCACGACGTTCTCCATCAGCGCGGCGGGGTCGTGGAACGCGGTGCGGCTGACCTTTTGCAGGATATAGTCGCCCCCGTCCGTCAGGACCCGGTACGTTTCGTTGATGTGCCCGCTGCCGTAGTGCTCGCACGAGCGGACGGCGCCGGAAAAGGCAAAGGCGTCGCAGGGCATGTTGTGTTGCATGGATTCGTACTTCCTCCCGTTCCCAGTGGTTTGCCGGCCGCGCGCTCAGGCGGCGGGCGCGGCCGGCGGCTGTCCGCCCACGGTGCGCTCGCTGCTCAGGCCGATGTCCACGCGCGCGCCGTCCAGGCGGCTGTTGAGGTGCTTTTCGCACGCATAGTTGGCAAACGACGCTGCGACGAACCGCTCAAACGAGATGCCGAACAGCGCGTAATACGCGCAGCAGAGCACCACCAGCAGCCCCGTGTGCAGCGGCAGCAGGTACAGCAGCGCGACGAATACGAGCGGCGGCAGCAGCGTGACCAGCAGCGTCAGCAGGCTGCGCGGCAGCTCCGAAAAGGCCAGCAGGAATGCGTTTTTGAACACCTTTCCGAACGAGAGCCGGTAGGTCACCAGCAGCGTATAGATCGTCTGCTGCATCAGCAGCAGGAACAGGCACAGCACGCCGCACAGCGCCAGCGGGATCAGGTAGAGCAGGCTCGTGTTCTCGCTCAGCGCGCCGTAGTAGTTGAACGTGCTGTAGAACAGCAGCGGTATGACGCCCGAGAGCGCGCCCGCCAGCAGCCCCTGCCGCCAGTTGCGCTTCATCCCGCCAAAGAGCGTCGCCCAGCGGTAGCAGTTCTCGCCGCGCGCCCAGTTGCGCATCAGCAGCGACAGCCCGGCCATGACCGGCCCCGTGATCATCAGGCAGACGAACAGCCCGATCAGGTAGGTGCCGACCAGCTGGCTGGAGGCGCCGGCCGCCTCATCCGCGCCGCCGGGCGCGACGCGCAGCGTCATCTCCGTCCACACGAAGGCGGGCAGGAAGAACGCCGCGGCGGCGAGGTTGGGCGCGAACAGGGACGTGAAGCGCACGCGCAGCGCCTGTGAGAACAGCTCCCGCCGCGTTTTGGGCCGCACGAGCGGCGGCGCATCCACGTCCAGCCGGCCGCGGCGGCCGAAAAAGAGCCGCTTCAGCATGCCCCGCGGCCCTTCCCGGCAGACGGCGCCGGGCCGGACGAATCACGCACGATGAGCCGCGGCGCATACTCCATCTTGCTGATGGGGGCGGCCGGCTGCTCGCTGCGCATCCGCATCCCGCGCTCGAGCGAGAGCACCAGATCCACCGCCGCGCTGCACCGCACGGACAGATGGTGGTCGATGGTCGTCAGCGACGGCTGCGCGATGACGGAGGGGAAGACGTTGTCAAACCCGCATACGGAGAAATCCCCCGGCACGGCGCACCCGTGCGACTTCAGCTCCGCAAGGATGCCGGCGGCGGTCATGTCGTTCACGCCGATGAGCGCCGTCGCCTTCGTGCCGCGCTCGAGCGCCGCGGCGGTCAGCCGCCGCCCGACGGTGTATTCGTAGGATACGGAGCCGGGCAGGTTGTCCGTCTCGGTGCGCGCGTCCGGCACGCTGATCTCCAGGCAATCGTCCGGCAGCGAGTGGCGGCGCAGGAACTGGCGGATGCCGTCCACGCGCTGCTGGCGCGCCAGCGAGAACTGATTGAACGGCGTGGAGATGAACAGGAACGAGCGGTGCCCGAGGCCGTACAGGTGCTCCGCCAGGATTGCGCCCGCCTGCTCGTTGGAAAGCTCGATGGAGCAGATGGGCAGATCCGAGTGCTTCTCGCCGATGAGCACGGCGGGCATGGTGCGCGTCTCCATTTCCAGCATCTCCGGATAGCTCGGCAGGAAGGTGTAGATGATGCCGCTGACCTGGTGGTTGTGCAGCAGCGTGTGCAGGTAGTAGCGCTCCAGCTCCGGCTTGCGTGTTGCACACGAGCACGTGGCTGCCGAGCGAGTCGGCATACTGCTCGACCGTCTGCACCAGTTCCGCATAGAAGGGGTTGTTGAGCGTGGGCGTGAGCAGCAGCAGCCTGCGGCCGATCACGCTGCGGTTTTTGCGCAGGGGCGGTTCATAGTTGAGCTCCTTGGCCGCGGCGATCACGCGCGCGCGCGTTTCGTCGCTGAAGGTGGCCCTCCGGTTGCCGCTGAGGACCAGGGAAACGGTGGACTGGGAGACGCCTGCGCGCTTGGCTACATCGATGGAGGTAGGACGCTTGTTCATGGAAGGTCGACTCCTTTTCCGGCACAATGGCCATTAATAATTAATGATAATTAAAATATACCGCTGCGGCGGCGCGCTGTCAAGGAACTGCGGGAAAATATCTGCCGGATATGCGAAAAAATTGCGCATTTTGCGGCGGGCATGGCGATGCCCGCTACCTGGTGGGAAAAAGAGAGCAGAGATTTCTTGACTTTATTATTGCATTTTGCTATGTTATTTACGGAAGTTATTAGTTCATTCCGCTCGACTCACAACCGGAAAGGAACGGGGGCGCTGCGCCCCCGGGGAGAAGATGGAAGCAAACGCAATGGTTCGTTCCGCCAATCCGGCGGGCAGGATCCTGACGCTGGGAGAGCTGCTGGTGGACTTGATCCCGCTTGAGGATGGCGGCCGCATCGCCGCGCCCGGCGCGGTGCTCAAGACGGCCAGCGGCAGCGCGGGCATCTGCGCGTGCGCGGCGGCGCTGCTGGGCGCGCGCCGCGGCTTTCTGGGCAAGGAGGGCGTGGACGCGCTCAGCCGCATGGTGTACGACACGCTCGTGGAAGCGGGCGTGGATTGCAGCCGCGTGGTCGTCTCGCCCGAGGGGCAGATCGGCCTGGCCTTCCTCGAATACCTGCCCGACGGGCGGCGCAACTATCAGTATTACCGCAGCGGCTCCGTCGGCAGCCGGTATGCGGCGCAGGATCTCGACCGGGCGTATCTGGCCGGGGCGTATGCGCTGCACTTTCCCGGCATGCTGCTGGAGCTGAGCGAGCCGATGCGCGAGGCCAGCATGGAGGCGGCGCGCCTGGCCCGGGAGGCCGGGGTGCTGGTGAGTTTCGATCCGAACCTGCGCGTGGAGCTGGGCCGCAGCGCGGAGGCGGAGAAGCGCATGATGCGGGCGCTTTCGCTTGCGGACGTCATCGCCCCCACGCTGGAGGAGGGGCGCGCCATTACCGGCAGGCGGAGCGTAGGGGACGTGGTGCGCGCGCTGCATGCGCTCGGCCCGTCCGTCGTGGCGCTCACGCGGGATAAGGACGGCGCGGTGCTCAGCATCGGCGGGCAGGTCGCGCTCTGCGGCGGGATCGACGTGCCCGTGGCGGATCCCACCGGCGCGGGCGATACGTTCGACGCGGCGCTGCTGGTCGCGCTGCAGCGCGGCATGGCGCTCGAGCAGGCGGCGCTGTTTGCCAACTGCGCCGGCACGCTGGCGGTCACGCGGCGCGGCGCCATCGGTATGGCGCTGCCCACGCGCGAGCAGGTCGAGGCGCTCATGATGCAGCAGCCCTGCACGGTCGAGCGCGTCCGGCTTGAGGAGTTGGAGTAGGCCGGCGCAGGGGCGGAAGAAATCATTGCAAACCGTCAAGGAGGGGAACAGTATGGGCTTGAAGGACAGGCTGCGCGCCGGGGAACGGCTGCTGGGCACGATGGTGACGACGTTTGCAGGCGTCGATATCGCCAGGCTTCTTCAGCGCGCCGGGTTCGACTTTTTCATCATGGACTGCGAGCACGGCAGCTTTACCACGCGCGAGGTGGCCAACGTCGTCGCCGTGGCGCGCGGCATCGGGATGCCGGCGCTTGTGCGCATCCCGGAGATGCGGCGCGAGCACGCGCTCAAGTTCATGGAGCTGGGCGCGAGCGGCCTGCTGCTGCCGAACGTCGAATCGGCCGAGCAGGCGCGCATGCTGGTGGACTGCACCAAGTATGCGCCGCTGGGACACCGCGGCGTGTCGCTTTCACGGCCGCATACGGATTTTCGCAAGGTCACGGGCGCGGAGTACATGCCCGCCGCCAACGAGGAGACGATCCTGCTGTGCCAGATCGAAAGCCGCGCGGGCGTGCAGCACATCGACGAGATCCTCTCCGTCGAGGGGATCGACGTGGCGCTCATCGGCCCGAACGACCTGACGCAGGACTATGGCAAGCTGGACCGGTTTGACGATCCGGAGATCGTCGAGGCCATCGGCACGGTCGTGCGCGCGGCAAAGGCGCACGGCAAGTTCTGCGGCGCGCACTTTGGCGCGGCGGCGCCCCTGCTGCCGTGGATTCGCGCGGGCATGCAGATGAACATGTGGAACAGCGACAGCGGCCTGCTCCTTGCCGGCGCTGCGGCCGGCCTGCCGGCGCTGCGCGAAGCGGGGGAGGGCTGACGGCGATCGGCCCGGGGAAAACTGAGCGAAGCGGCGGCGCTGATGCGCCGCCGCTTCCGTTTTTATCGGTATGGTGTATTCGCGGCAGGCCCGCGAAGGCGCCGCATGTCGCCGCCGCCCGTTTTTGCGCGGGCCGCCGCTCATTCGTACCAGTCGCCGCTGCCCATGGGCTGCACGCCGGCAAGCGGCGCGCTCGCGTGGACGCTCGCATACCAGCGCAGCCCGTCCGCGCCCCGGCGCAGCACGCCCGTTGCGAGCAGCGCCTGCACAAGCCCGTCCGGCAGCGCGCCCGCGGGTACGTCCGCCCGGCCGCACAGCGGCGCAAGCAGCGCCTGGGCGTCCGGGAAGCGCGCAAGCAGCGCGGGGGAGAGGTAGAGCGTCCCGCCCGCCAGATACGCGTCGTAGGGATAGCGGCAGCGCCGCACGGGCGTGAGCGCCGCCTCGCACATCATGGGCCCGTCGCAGGGCAGGTGCCCGCCGTGCTGCGGGCGGTAGACCACGTCGACGTTGTAATAGAAGTGGATGTCCGGTATGCCGTCAAACGCCGGGAACGCGGCGCGGGCGACGCCGTTTTCATCCGTCACGGCCTCGACCTGCTGCGGCGCTCCGTCGAGCGGCGCGCCGTCCACCGTGCCGTCCGCCCGCCAGAACGGGGCGGCGCGGAAGCGCACCGGCGCGCCCGAAACGGGCGCGCCTGCGGCGCTCAGGCGCGCGGCATAGGCGTTGAGATAGCGCGTGCGCCCCTCGTCCATGCAGCGCGCGAGCGTGAGCGCGCTGCTCGCAGGCAGCCGGTTTTCGACGCGGAAGCGGTCGGCGCCGATGCACATGTCCACCTGGCCGAAGGCGTTGTCGCCGCCCTGATGGCCGAAGTTGAGCACCGTCCCGTCCGGCAGCGCGATGAGGAACGGCTGATACAGGCTCGGCGGCAGGCCGTCGATTTCGAACCAGTTCTCGCCAAAGTCGTTGCTGGCGGTATAGGGCTTGTTGCGCCTGCTGCCCACGAGCAGCCCGTCCGGCAGCATGGCCACGCTCTCGGGCACAAAGCCGCCCTGCGGGTCGCGCGCGGGGGCGCCCGGCGCGCCGCGGCGCACGGGCAGGAGCGGCCCGTTGAGGAAGCCCTCGCCCTGCCGCGTGACGAACTGCCGCCCCACGGGCGTGCCCTGCACGTCGCCGGCGAGGAAGAGCAGCCGCCCGTCGGGACATTCGGCCACGTCGTATTCATGCGCGCCGATGCCCGGCAGCACATAGTGCGGCCCGGTGAAGTGCAGCCCGTCCCGGCTGGTCAGAAAGCACGTCTGGATGCGGTTGAGCGCCGTCTCGCCCGGCAGCACGGTGTTGCGCGTGGCGCGCTGGCGGCCCTCCCCCCACGGGGTGCCGTAGAGGCTCAGCAGCAGCAGGATCGTCCCGTCGCGCAGCGTCCTGAGCCGCCACAGGTACGGCGCGGTCCCCTCCAGCAGGCGGCCGCGGTCGGTCCAGGTCGCGCCGCCGTCGGCGCTGCTGCGCACGCGGATATGGTCGCACCAGCCGGTGCCGTCCGCGTTGAGGCGCGGCACGTCGTAGCCGATGATCGTCCCGTCCGGCAGGCCCATGTTGAGCAACGACCCCTCCTGGAGCAGGCAGCGCCCCGTCTCCGAAAAGGTCTGCCCGCCGTCGGACGAGACGAGATAGACGCGGTAGGAACATTCGTTCTCGCTGCCGCACTCGACCGAGCAGTAGGATACCGGCGCGCCGACGGCCTCGCCCAGCTCCAGCCGCGGCGGGCGGTACTGCGGGTCGCGCCCGCGCACCGTCTCCTTGAAGGAAAGGCCGATGCGCCCGTCTCCATAGGCAAACGCCGTCGCCCATGCGGCAAAGCCGGGCCGCTGCGCCGGCGTATAGATCGTCTGCCGCACGGCGTCCGCAGCGCGAACGCCGTGCCCGAAGCCGTCCAGAACGTCCATGTCAGACCTCGCTCAGGCGCACCTCGCGCCGCTGTTTGGCCGAGAGCAGCGCCGCGGTGAGCAGCCGGTGGCTCAAACGCGCCTCATCCGGCGTGAAGCAGCCGAACGCGCACGGGAGCCCGCGCAGCTCGGAGACGAACGCCGCGAACATCTGCAACAGCGAGTCGGAAAAGCCGAACTCGAAGATGCCGCCCGTGATCGTCGGGTACTGCGGCCGGTTGCCGATGACCAGCCGGCTCCACGCCTGCTCGCGCCCGTCGTTTTTCGTGAAGTGGATGGCGTTGGGGTCGTCGGTGGTGAAGCGCGCGGAGAGCTTGAGCCCGCTGATCTCATACTCCACCGTGTTCGTGCAGCCGGGGGCCATGCGCTTCATCTCAAACAGCATCGGGAAGCGGTCGCCCGCGGCGTCCGCCCCGGCGCACAGCAGCAGCGCGTTGTCCCACGTTTCGCACGGCACGGGCGTTCCGTCCGGGCCGGGACGCATGGGCACGAGGTTGCTCAGCTGCGCGCTGACGCTCTCCGGCAGCAGGCCGAGGCGGAAGGGCAGGTGCTGCGTATGGATGCCGAGGTCGCCCATGCAGCCGTAGGCCCCGTTGGCCGCAAGCGTACGCTTCCAGTTGATGGGCTTGTTCAGGTCCATGTCCGACGAGTGCTTGATGGCAAAGCGCGCCTCGATGATCCGGCCGAACGCCCCCTCGCGGTACCAGCGCGCCATCTGCTGCACGGCGGGATAGAACGGGAACTCGCTCGCGCAGCGCACGAACACGTCCGGCCGCTCGCGCATGGCCGCCTCGATGGCCTCGAACGCGGCCAGGTCCATGCCGAAGGGCTTTTCGCCGATGAGGTGCTTGCCCGCGCGGATCACGTCGCAGTAGACCTGCGCGTGCAGATGGTGCGGCACGGCGCAATAGACCGCCTCCACCTCCGGGTTTTGCAGCAGCTCGTGGTAGTCGCTGTAGAAATAGCGCGTGTCCGGGTCGTTGCGGAACCAGGCGAGGTTGCTCTCGTTCAGGTCGCACGCGGCCACGATGGCCGGGCGCGGCAGCGATCCGTTCAGGTGCAGCCAGCGCGCCGAGGCGCTGGCGAATTCGCGCCCCATCAGCCCGCAGCCGATGACGCCGAAGCGTACCGTATCCCGCTGCTCCATTATCGCACGCCCTCCCGCTCCATCTCGTCAAGGCAGCGGCCCATCAGCTGCGCAAGGCGCTCCACCATCGCCTCCGTCGCCACGATCGGCACCTTTGTCAGCGCGACCGGCGGGCAGTTGGGCTTGTACGTCTGCGCGCTGATGTCCACGCCGTATTCGCGCTGCATGCGCTCGCAGAACGACACCGCCGCCTCCACGGTGTGGAAGCAGATGGCGCTCATGTGCGCGTCGCCCTCCACCATGAAGCACAGCGACGGATGGGCCGCGACCGCGGCGACGACCGCCTTGCGGTAGGCGGAGCCGACCTGGGCGATGTGCGCGCCGTTTTCGCGGATGAACTCCATCGTGATGAGGTAGCACAGGCTCGCCAGCTCCTCCTGCCCGTTGGTCACGAGCGCGCCGAACTGGTTGAGCGTGTCGAACGCGCCGCTGGCCAGGATGCGGCTGGCCGGGTAGTTGCCGCCCGGGAAGCCCTTGCCCACGGAGACGAAATCGGGCTTGATGCCGTACTTGCGGAACAGGAACATCCCGTCGTACCATGCGCAGGACTGGATCTCGTCGCACAGCACCGGCGTGTCGCTCACGGCGCAGAGCCGGTAGACCTGCTGCAAATACGTCTCGTCCAGCCGGACGCCGCCGTAGTTCATCAGGATGATCTCATGGCAGAAGCCGGCCGTCTTGAACGGCGGCATGTTCCACTTGTTGAGCGCGGCGGCGAAGGCGTCCGGAGCGTTGATCGGCACGCCCACGACGCGGTACAGGCCCGCCGCCTCCGCCTTGGCGGCATACTCCGGCCAGAGGCCGCGCAGCGTCTGCGCCAGCACCGTCGTGCCGTGGTAATTGCCGCCGAGGCCGCCCGCCATGTCCCCCATCACGAGGAACACCGGCGTGCGCCCCGCGTAGGGCGCCTCCTTGCCGTCGACGGAGTAGAAGCGCGAGAGCATCATCTTCAGCGCCGCCTCCACCGCAAGCGACCCGGTCTCCAGGTTGATGACGCGGTTGAGCACGCCGCGCTCGCGCTTTTGCAGCAGCGCCTCCATGGCCTGGTGGTTCGGCGGCTCGATGCCGTTGGCCGCGGCGATCAGCCGCCGCTCGGCCAGGCGCGTGATATAGCCGCGCGTGTTGTTGTGCGTGGCGTTGGGGATGCCCAGGCGCTTGGCGAGCTCCACGAGCCGGTAGCCCGGGAAGTCGTGCCCGAGCGGGATGTGATAGTGCTCGCTCTTGCCGGCAAAGTACAGCCGCCCGTCCTCGCCGACGCGGTAGCACCCCGCGGCGGAAAGCGGCGCGGCGGCGCTGTGCTGCGCCGCGCGGAACGAATCGGTCGGCGCGCCGTCGTTGCGGTCGTCAAAGGCCGGCGCGACGCGCGTGCCGATGCGCTCCATGAGCGCCTCCTGCCGCGCTGCATAGTCCGCCGGGCAGAACGCCACGCGCTCGTTGGCAAGGCGCAGCAGCTGCGCCTCGTCCTCGCCGGTGAGCGCGCTGCGCGCGGCGCACACGGCGCGCATGTAGTCCTCGCCGAGCAGGTCCGTCAGCGACCGTTCGATATTCTTGAGCATGGTAAGGCCCTCCCTTTGCAAGTCCAAAATCGGTTTCAGATCTCAGCCAGTTCGATGCCGACCAGGCGGCAGAACAGCCGGATGCGCGCGGCCTGCTCGCCGGCGACGATCGCCTCATGGTGCGTCGCGCCCAGCTCCAGCCAGCGCTGCACGCTCGACTCCACGCCCGCGTCCGGGCGGAAGAACATGTACGGCATGTCGCACTTTTTCAGGCCGCATTCGTCGAGCATCTCGCCCTGTGCCAGCACGAGGCGGAACCGTTCGCCGCCGATGTGAGCAAGGCTCATCACCGCCGCGCGGCCCGGCTCCGGCGTGAAGATGGGCGTGGGCGGGTTGGAAAGTCCGCCCTCGTTGAACACGCGGTCCATGAGGAACGGCCGCCGGTCGCGCCGCGCCATGGCCCAGTTGCCCTCGCCCGCATGGCACAGCAGGATCGCGCCGCGCTTGAGGTCCATCATGTACATCTCCGAGAAGTTCGCCATGCCGCACAGCTGCCGCATGGCCGCCACGAGCATCGCGCACGAGGCGTCGCCCTCGGCCGCGTAGCCGTAGCCGTCGGCCAGCAGATGGCTCGCCGCCAGCAGCGGCAGCTGCGTGTAGCGCCCGTCCGCGCCGAACTCCTCAAAGTGCGCGGTGTAGCCGGCATAGCCGTTTTCCTCCAGGTAGCGCCGCAGCCCGAGGTAGAGCCGCACCGCATAGGCGTGCCGCTCGGGCGGGAGCTTCGGGTCGATGTCGAACACCGTGCGGTCGAACGCCACGCGCGCTGCGACCTGCTCGTTTGTCACCTGCTCGCAGCAGCGCGTGACCGTGCCGATGGAGTCGTACACGAACTCCGGCCCCAGCTTGCGATAGACGGCCATGTCGTCCGTCACCACGTCGCCCATGCCGGAGAGCTTGCCGATCACGCCGATGCGCATGGAGCGCATCGCCTGCACGGTGCGCGCCGCCGCGCCGAAATCGGCAAGGAAGCGGCCCAGCCCTTCGTCATGGCGGCTGCCGGCGTAGAACGCGCACGGGATGCCCGCGCGCATGAGCGCGTTGGCGCAGTCCTGCGAGCCGTGGATGCCCTGGTTGACCGTCAGCTCCCATTCCTCAAAGTCCGCGCCGGCCGTCTCGTCCGGCTGGATGAGCGCGAGCGCGAGCGGCAGGCGGTTGCGCTGCAGGGCGCGCACGAGGTACTGCCCCTGCGCATAGCTGAGCAGGAAGATCACGATGCCGTCCAGATCGTCGCGGTTGTATTGCGCGGTCAGCTCCTCCATATCCTCGCGGCAGAGCGCGATCTTCGGGAACACAAAATCGGCCGTGGCGGAAAGCCCGTCGAGCACGCCTGTGAGATAGCGCCGTTGCGCCTCCGTGATGCCGGGGAAGAGCGGCTCATACGCCGCAAGCATCAGCGCCAGCACGCCAAGGCGCGGTTTTTTCGGTTCGTTCATGGATCATTCCTCCTTTTCGGATTCTGGCGCCGCGCTGCTTTCCGCCGTCCGGTACAGCGGGCGCAGCGCGGCAAAAAGCGATCGATAGCGGTCATAGCCCGCCGCATAGGCCGCGCTTAGCGAGCCATCCGGCACATAGCGCCGGCCGGGTTCCGTCAGCGCGGGCGGATACGCGCCCGCGGGCACGATCCCGGCGCCCCACGCGGCCAGCAGCGCCGCCCCGGCCGCCGTGGCCTCCGTGACGGCGGGCGTTTCCAGCGGCAGGCCGGCGATATCCGCGCGCATCTGCGTCCAGAGGGCGCTCCTTGCGCCGCCGCCGAGCGAAACGATGCGCCCGGCGCGGCAGCCCAGCCGATCCAGCAGCGAGAGGAACAGGCGCAGCTCATAGCCCGCCGCCTCCAGCACGGCGCGCGCCGCGTGCGCGCGCGTGGACGACAGCCGCAGCCCGAACAGGCAGGCCGTCGCCTCCGGCAGCGGCTCCGGGTCGGCGCAGCCGGAGAGGAAGGGCAGGAACGTCACGCCTTCGCACCCGGCGGGCGCCGTTGCGCAGAGCGCGTCGAGCGCGGCGTAATCCTCGCCCGCGCGGCCAAACTCGCGCCGGAACCATTTGAGCGCCATGCCCGCCGTGTTGCCGATGGGCAGGTACAGGTACCGGCCGGGCAGCGCGTGGCGGTAGACCGTCACGCGGCAGCCGGGCAAAAAGCGCGGCGCGTCCGAGGCCGCCGCCACGACGTGCGCCGTGCCGACCGTCTCGCACACCGTGTCCGCCGCGCCGCCGGAGGCGGCCAGCAGCGCCGCCGTCTGGTCCATCGCGCCGGTGTAGACCGGGATGCCCGCCGTGAGGCCGAGCAGCGCCGCGCCCTCCCTGGTCAGGCGGCCCGCGGGCGCGCCGGAGGGCAGCACGGGCGGCAGCAGCGCCTCGCAAACGCCCGCAAGGGCGAGCGCCTCCCGCCAGTAGCCGCCGGCGCGGATATCAAAGTAGCCCGTGCTCGTGAGCAGGCTCGCGTGCGTGAACGTTTCGCCCGTGAGGCGCAGGCGCAGGTAATCCTCCAGCAGCAGCAGATGCGCCGCGCGCCGCCAGACGTCGGGCATCCGCTCGCGCAGGTGGAGGAGCTTTGCAAGCGGCAGCGCAGGCGTGATCTCCGGCAGGCCGGTCGTCTCGTAAAAGGCCTGCGCCTCGATCCCGCCGCGCAGCAAGCGCGCCTCGTCCTGCGCGCGCGCGTCCAGCCAGACGATCGCGTCCGTCAGCGCCGCGCCCTGCGCGTCCACGGGGACGAGCGTTTCGCCCTGCGTGGTCATGCCGATGGCGGCGATGTCCGCCTCCGGCATGGCGGCCGCGCCGCTGCGCATGGCCAGCAGGTAATCGTCCGGCCGCGCCTCGACGCACACGCCGCGCGTTTGCAGCGGATATTCGCGCACCGCCACGGCGGCCGGGCGGAGCGCCGCGTCGAACAGCGCCGTCTTGACCGCGCTCGTGCCCACGTCGAACACGAGGATGTGCGGGCCCGTCCGCCTGCTCATGCCTTCCCGTCGCTGCCGAACACGCGGATGAGGCGCATCGTCTCGCGCTGCACCGCCTGCGTGACGGGCCCCATCAGCTCGAACGCGCCCGTCTGCCCGGTGTATGCGTCGTGCGCGGCGCGCGCTGCGGCGAGGTTGTTGTGCGTAAAGATGTTGATCTTGGAGATGCCGCGCCGGATCGTCTCCTGGAACGCCTCGTCGGTCAGGCCGGAGCCGCCGTGCAGCACCAGCGGCGTGGAGCAGACGTTGGCGATGGCGCTGAGCGCGTCGTAGGAGAGGCGCGGCGCCTCGCGGTAGACCCCGTGCGCGGTGCCGATGGCGATGGCCAGCGCGTCGCAGCCGCTGTCCATGGCAAAGCGCAGCGCCTCGTCCGGCTCGGTGTAGACGGACTGACTCAGCGCGTCCTCGGCCGAGCCGTTGGAGCCCACGTGGCCGATCTCCGCCTCGATGGAGCAGCCGCTGCGGCGTGCGTAGGCGCCCAGCTCCCGCGTCAGGCGGGCGTTGTCGGCAAAGGGCAGCATGCTCCCGTCGAACATGACGGACGTAAAGCCGAGGTCGACCGCCTTTTTCACCAGCTCCGGCGTGAACCCGTGGTCGAAGTGCAGCGCGACCGGCACGCGCGCGCGCGCCGCCATGCCGCGCATCATGTCCGCGTAGTCCTCCAGCGGCGCGCCGGGCAGCAGGCTCTCCGCCGGGCCGATGATCACGGGGCTATGCAGCGCCTCCGCCGCCAGCAGGATGCCGCGCGTCATCTCGAGCGTGACGCAGTTGAACAGACCCACGGCGTAGCCCTTTTGCCGCGTGTCCTTCAGGATCTCCGCAAGGTTTACCAGCATGGCAGTCCCTCCCTCTCGCCGGTTTTCTACAAATGATTATAACAGATTATCGCGCCGTGCGCGCGGGCGCGTCACAGCTTCACCATCTGGAGCGCCCCGCTCCGTGCGGACGCACGCGCCGCCAGGCACACCGCCGCGCTGGCAAGCCCCGCGCGCAGGTCGGATTCCGGCGCCTGCCCGTCCATCAGCGCGAGGAATTCCTGCGCCAGCCGCTCGTCGCCGCCAAAGTGCATGCCGCCCGAGCCGATCGTGTGCGTCACCGTCTCGTCCGTGAAATAGCGGTCCTCGCGCACCACGCCGGTGTAGAAATCGAACTCGACGCTCGCCTGCGTGCCGATCAGGCGGCAGCCGCGCCGCCCCGCGCCCTTTTTGACCATGAAGTTCTGGTTGTAGCTGACGATGAGGCCGCTTTTGCACGTGAGGATGACGCTCGCCTCGTCCTCATTGCCCGTGTCGCGGGCAAAGCAGCAGGCGTCGCCCTGCACGTCGTCCTTGAGGATCTTGCCCACGACGTAGCTGCTCTCGCGGCAGGTGCGGTAGTCCGGGCAGTCCGGGCAGCGCAGCCCCGCCGGCCTGTCGCCGCGAAAGTGCAGCTTGGCCGTGCGCGCGAACGCGTCCACGGGCGTCTCGCCGGTGAGGTAGTCGATGTAGTCGATATCGTGCGTCATCTTCTGCAGGAATAGGCCGCCCGTCTCGTTCGCGTCGCGGTACCAGCTGTGGTAGTAGACGCTGCCATAGGGCACGTTGTTGCCCGCCTGCACCATCGTGATGCGCCCGAGCGTCCCGGCCTGCACCACGCGCCGGACCGCCTGCACCACGGGCGTGAGCCGCAGCGGGAAGGAGACGACCGCCTGCGCCTCGCGCCCCTTTGCGGCGGCGCTGAGCAGCGCGGACTGCTCCTCGCTGATGCACACCTGCTTTTCGAGAAACAGCGTCAGTCCGCTTTCAAGCACCTGCGCGGCCAGCTTTGCATGCAGCGT
>URSN01000021.1 GCA_900550525.1 uncultured Eubacteriales bacterium | reverse complement strand
GCGGCGCTTGCTGCCGCGCGGGCGGCCCTGGGAGCGGGCGCGGCTGGTGCGCACCTGCGGTCCGTACTCGGAGCTGACGTCCTCCATCGCGGGCATGCCGGCGGTGGCCTGCGCCGGGCGCGTGAACATCCCGGACGGGGAGGTGTACACCGCGCCGCTGCGCGCCAGCGTAAACGGGCATGTGCGCTTCAACACGGCGGCGCGCCGCTACGGGCACACGTTTGCCAACCCGCGCCTCGAATTTGCCGGCGGGCGCATCGTGCGCGCCTCGTGCGACGGGGACGCGGCGGCGTTCAACCGCCTGCTCGACGCGGACGAGGGCGCGCGCTTTTGCGGCGAGTTCGCGCTGGGCGTGAACAACGCGCTCACGCGGGCCATCGGCAACGCGCTCTACGATGAGAAGATCGGCGGCTCGTTCCATCTGGCGGCGGGCAACGCCTATCCGGACGCGAGCAACGGCAACCGCTCGCAGCTGCACCTGGACATGGTGTGCCTCCAGACGGCGGCGTGCGGCGGCGGCGATATCCTGTTCGACGGGGAACTGATCCGGCGCGACGGCCTGTTCGTGCCGGAAGAACTGAGAGGGCTGAATCCATGAAGAAGAACCTGCGGCAATGGCTTGTGGACGCGCCGGTGCTCGTGACCGGTACGGCGCTGGTGGCCTTCGGGCTGGTGATGTTCACCGTGCCCAACGACATCGCGCCCGGCGGCGTCTCCGGCCTGGCGACGGCGCTGGCGCACCTGACCGGCGGGCTGTCGGTCGGCATGTGGACGCTGCTGCTGAACGTACCGCTCATCGCGCTGGCGTGGTGGAAGCTGGGCTTTCGCCCGCTGTGCAAGACGCTGCTCTCCACGGTGCTGCTCTCGGCGCTGATGGAGCTGTTCACGCCCATCGTGCCGGCGTACACGAACAACCCGCTCATGGCCGCGTGCGTTGGCGGCGCGGTGATGGGCGTGGGCATGGGGCTGCTGTTCTCGCGCGGGATCTCCACGGGCGGGACGGACCTTGCGAGCATGCTGCTCAACCGCGCCTTCCCGGACCTGCCGCTGAGCCGCCTGCTGCTGTGCGTGGACGCGCTGGTGGTGGTGTTAGCCGTGGTGGTGTTCGGCAACATCGAGGTGGCGCTGTACTCGTTTGTGACGATCTTCCTCACCACCAAGGCCATCGACGGCGTGACGCAGGGCATGGATTACGCCAAGGTCATCCACGTCGTGACCGAGCGCGGGAACGAGCTGCTCAAAACCCTCGCCGACGAGATGGGCCGCGGCATCACGGCCCTGCCCGCGCGCGGCGGCTTCACCGGGCGGGACAAGCAGGTGCTCATGATCGTGACGCACCGGGGCGAGTTTGCGCAGACGCTCGGCATCATCAAGCGCATCGACCCGGACGCCTTCCTCACCGTGACCAACGCCACGGAGGTGCACGGCGAGGGCTTCAAGCAGTGACCGCGCGGCAAGCGCAAAAAAACGCCCCCTGCGGGGGCAGAACAGGAGGACGGCCATGGAACTTCGCTGCGTATGGGAACACAACGGGGACGACACGCTGCTCTATCTTGCGGACCTGACGGGCGCGTTCACGCGCGGCGCGACGCTCAGCGAAGCGGCGTGCAAGCTCGAGCGGGAGGCGGCGGCCTACTGCCGCTGGCTGGACCTGCCCGCGCCGGAGCCGGACGCCGCGGTGCACATCGTGCAGGTGCACACCAGCGAGGCGGACGTGTGCGACGCGGATACGGACGTGCTCTTTGACAGCGAGCGCGGCCCGCTCGCGCCGGAGGAGTACGCGCGCCTCAAGGCGCTCGCGCTCCGCTCGGCGGAGGACTTTCTCACGCTCTACGAGGCGGTCCCGCAAAAGGACGTCAGCACGCTGCCCTGGCGCGCGACCTTCTACGGGCGGGCGCCGCGCACCGCGCGCGAGATGTACCAGCACGCGCAAAGCGTCAACGCCTACTACTTCGGCAAGGCCGGCGCCGAGGCGGACAACGTGGGCGACATCCGCGCCTGCCGGGCGCGCGGCTTCGCCGCGCTGGAGGCGCGGCCGGGCTACCTGGAAAACCCGGTGTGCACCGACGGCTACGGGGAACCGTGGTCGCTCAAAAAGGTGCTCCGGCGCTTCCTCTTTCACGACCGCATCCACGCGCGCGCCCTGTGGCGCATGGCGCGCAGCACGTTCGGCGCGGACGCCGTGCCGGACGTGTTCCGCTTCGGCGGCTGAACGGCCGCGGCCGTTACGGCTCGCCGCGGCCGCGCAGCTCCACGATGGTCCAGATATCGGCCGCCGCGTCGAGCACGAGCATCACGCCCATGACGACGGTCATGGCCGTGGCGCCGGCGAACGGGTCGAACAGCAGCACGACGCCCAGCACGAACAGCGCCGCCGCGCCGATGGCCAGCGCCTTCCAGCGCGGCAGGCCGAACGCGCGCATGCGCAGGCTCATCTGCAGCTTCACGACGCTGTCGGCCGCCAGCGCCAGCCCGACGAGCGCGCCGAAGATGGCGATCATCGCGTCCGCCCGGACGATCAGCAGCACGCCCAGCAGCGTGATCAGCACGCCCAGCAGGTACGAGAGCTGGAAGCCCCAGTCCCGGCTGAGCCGCCACTGCGCCGCGATACGCCCCACGCCCAGCGCGGCGCACAGCGCGCCGGCCACATAGCACACCACGCGCTGCGCGGCCGCCGGCCAGATGATGAGCGCGAGCCCGAGCAGCAGCAGCACGAGGGAGACGAGGATCAAAGAGGTGCGGAACGATTTGCTCATACGCGGGGGTCCTTTCCTGTGATAGCTGCATTATACCGCATCCGCGGCGCGCCTGCCATGCGGCGGCCGCGGATTTTGCTTTTATTTTGCATTTTCCTCCGTCAGTTGCCCAGATCGAGGTCCTGCAGCTCGGCGATGATCTCCTTTTGCCGCTCGTAGAAGAGCAGCTCGCGGTTGTGCGCGAAGTATTCGCTGCACCCGTGGCGGCTGATGAAGCGCGCGCTGTAATACCCGGCCGTCAGCTCCGTGACGAGGATGAGCAGCTCCTGCCCCTCGCCGAACACCGCCTCCACAAAGCGGAACAGGTTGGAGAGCTTGCGCCCGGCCGCCTCCGCCGCCTCGCGCAGCGCGGCGACCTGCCGGTCAAAGCGCACCTTGATGAGGCCGAACGCCGCCGGCGCGTCCGCCGGCTGCTCAAGCAGCAGCGCCTCGCGGTACGCGCGCAGCTGCCCGAGCGCGTCGCGGATGCTGTCCTGCGCCTCGCGCGAGAGCGCGCTGGCGCGCGCGCCGCGCTCAAGCCGCGCGCTCAGCGCGGCCTCCTGCTTCTCGATGGCCGCGCCGGCCGGCACGCCCTTTTCAAGCAGGTCGCGCTTGACCTCGATGAGCAGGCCTTGCAGCTCACTGAGCCGGTCCTCGCGCAGCACGACCTCGCGCAGCGCGCCCGTGACGCCCGAGAGCAGCAGCCCCAGCAGCGCGAGCCGCTCGTCAAAGCGCGCGTCGTGCGCGCGGTTTTTCACCGCGTCCGGCGCGCGGCCGTCGAGGATGTCCTCGATGCGGTAGTCCGACTGGTACTTTTTGTACAGGTCGTAATAGATGGCGAAATCCTTTGCGATGCGCGGATGCTGCAAATACTGGCCGATGAGGTTCTCATCCACGGCAAGGCCGTTCTGCTCGTAGAGCCGGATCATCTCGGACAGGTCGTCCCAGCCGCGCGCGGTGACGAACAGCTTGCCGCCCACGGCCGTCTCGACGACGTAGAAATCGTCCTGCTTGGCGGCCAGGTACGTCATGACGGAGGCGTGCACGCCCTTTTTCCAGGCGTACTCCTTCCAGATGTTGAAATCCGGTTCGACGTCGATGCGCTTGAGCCGGTCCCAGGTGACGATGTCCAGCTCGCGCACGGAGCGGTTGTACTCCGGCGGGTTGCCCGCCGTGACGACGATCCACCCGTCCGGCACGCGGTGGCGGCCAAAGACCTTGTATTGCAGGAATTGCAGCATCGGCGGCGCAAGCGTCTCGGACACGCAGTTGATCTCGTCGAGAAAGAGGATGCCCTCCTTCACGCCCGTCTC
Source organism: uncultured Eubacteriales bacterium (assembly GCA_900550525.1). Taxonomy (GTDB): domain Bacteria; phylum Bacillota; class Clostridia; order Christensenellales; family CAG-138; genus Aphodomorpha; species Aphodomorpha intestinavium. Next base: position 16,964 of record URSN01000021.1, on the reverse strand, counting down.
CTCCATCATGTCGTACACCGAGGCGATGATCTCGCTCATGGTGTATTCCGACACGTCGTACAGCCGGCCGCCGTATTCCTTGCGCGTGATGAACGGCAGGCCGAGCGCGCGCTGGCGGGTGTGGTGCGTCATGGAATACGAGACGAGCCCCACCCCCAGCTCCGCGGCGATCTGCTCCATGATGGACGTCTTGCCGATGCCCGGCGCGCCCATGAGCAGCACCGGGCGCTGCTTCTCGATGGGGATGGCGTAGTTGCCGTAGGCGTCCTTGGTAAAGTACGCCGTCATGGCGTTTTTGATCTGTTCCTTTGCCTGCTTGATGTTCATGTCGCCGTTCTCCTTTGCTGCTTGCTGCGCCCCCGTTACAGGCCGTCCCGGTCGAGCACCAGGCGGATGGCCCACACGGGGACCTTCGGCGTCTCGTAATCGTCGCGCACGAACACGAACGCCGTCTCGTAGGCGGGCTGGCGCGCGGGGAAGATCCCCTCGCCGTCGGTGAAGTAGATGAGGCCGCGCAGGTTGGTGAACTCGCGCTGCTCGATCATCCGGTCCACATAGGCGAACACGGGCCGAAAGTCCGTCCCGCCGAAGCCCTTGAGCGTCATCGAGGCCAGGTACGCGTCAAACTCCTCGCGCGAGGTGATCTTCTGCGCCTCCTGGATGGCCGCGTCGCACTGCACGATGTGCAGGTTGATCTTGGTGAAAAAGCTCTCCTGCTCGAGCAGGATGTTGTACGTCTTCTGGATGAAGCGCTGCACCTGCTCGCCCTTGACCGAGCCGGAGGTGTCGATGGCGATGACGAACTCGCGGATGCGCCGCACCTCCTTGTATTCAAGCGGCTCGATCAGCGGCGTTTTCCCGTACAGGCGCAGGCCGTAGGTGTAGTAGATGTAGTCGAACTCGTCGTCGTTGATCTGGATGTGCTCGCCGAGCACCGCAAAGCGCCTGAGAAAGTCCGCATAGTCGTGCGGCTCGCGCGTGACCGCAAGGAGGTTCTGCATCATCGCGCCCGCGCCGCTGCCGCGCTCGAGCCGCCCCGTCTCCAAATCCACCTTCATGTGGCGCGCGATCTCGCTCCAGAGCTCCTCGAGCTGCTCGCGCGTGAGCGGGGCGCGGCTGCCCGCGCCGCCCGTGCGGCCGCCCGCCTCGCCGGCGGACGCCTGCCGCAGCCCGGCCTCCTCCCCCTGCGCGGGAAGCTCCGTGGCGAAGGGCACGCCGCCCTGCGCGTCGGGCGGTTCCTCCTCCCCCTCCGGGGCGCGTTCGCCCTCGTCCGGCGCGTTCAAGCCCTCGTCCGGCGCGCCGCCGGGCCGATCGCCGTCCCCGTCCGGCGCGCTTTCGCCCTCATCCTGTGCGCTTTCGCCCTCATCCTGTGCGCTTTCGCCCTCATCCTGTGCGCTTTCGTCCTCATCCGGGGCGTCCCCGTCCGCGTCCCCCTCGCCGCCGTCCTGCTGCGGGGCGTCCCCCTCGCCCTCCGGCTCGTCCAGCTCCGTCTCCTCCCGGCCGCCGGGCTGATCGCCGTCCGCGTCCGCGTTCTCCTCGCCGCCGTCCTGCTGCGGCGCGTCCGCGCCGCCGGGCTCGTCCGCATCGTCCGCCTCGCCGGCCTCGCCGGGCTCCTCCGCCCGCTCGCCGTCGCGCTGCTGAGCGGGCAGGTCCAGGTACCACAGGTCGTGCTCGTCCGCCAGGAACGGCTCGCGCAGCGCGCGCAGCATGTCCGCTTCCAGGCAGCGCTCGTTTTTGAAATAGCGGTAGATCTTCTCCGCCGTCAGCGGCACGCCCTCGCGCAGCAGCCGCTGCACGATGGGCTGCTGCTGCGCCTGCCGCTGCGCGGCGACGCACGGCAGGCCCAGGCTGTCGATGGCGCATTCGGCCGCGATGTCGCACGCGAGGTCCCAGCAGACCCTGTCCAGGCGCGGATCGACGAACGCATGGCGGAACGCGCAGTGCAGCACCAGGTGCAGAAAGTCGCGCGTGGGCCGCTCGCGCTCGTCGCGGTAGCTCAGCAGCACGTACTGCGGGTCGTAGCGCAGCACCTGCCCGTCGGTGGCGATGCGGCCGCCGTCCGCGCGCTCGGGCGTGAAGCGGCTCAGCGCCGCGTCGAGAAAGCGCAGGTGCACCAGCAGCGTGTTGCGCGCAAGGCGCAGCACGTCCCGCGCCAGCGCGTCCATGCGGCGCAGGCGCTCGTCCTCGTGCGCGCGCGGCGGCGCGGCCGCCGTCGTATGTTCCATGCGCAGCCCCCTTTCCCCGCTTCGCCGCCTCAGAGCGACCAGCGGTCCTCCCCGTCAATGCCGATGCGGCGGCGCTGATATTCCAGCAATATCGCGGTGATCTCCGCCGAGCCGAGGCGCGCGGCGATCTCCAGCAGCTCGCCGCAGTTGTCCGCGCGGATGGCCCCCGCCTCCGACAGCAGCGGCATCCACGCGGGGCGGCGCAGCCGGCCGACGGTGCGCAGCGCCTCCGGCGCCGTGCGCCGGAGGAACGACTGGTAGCGCGCGCGGCTCTCTGCGCCAAGATGCTTGGGCGCGGCAAGGCGCGAGAGCGCGATCACGCAGCGCGTCTCATCCGACTCGCGGTGGATGAACAGCGCGTCGTACCCGTCAAAATCGAACGGCCCCTGCGGCGAGGCCGCGAACAGCTCGTAATAGCCCATTGCAAACATCTGGTGCATGTCGCCGCACGGGGGAATGGGCACCTCCACCAGCGGCAGGCCGTCGTCCGCGGCCGCGTAGCGGATGGTCACGCTGCGCAGCGGCACCTTCCAGAACAGGTCGTGCCCCGCCAGGCAGAACGGCGAGCGCTCCATGCGCCGGATGCCGTCCGGCAGCGAGAGCCGCTCGAGCGCGTCGCACCCGTAGAACGCGCCCGCGCCGACCTCCTCCACGCCGTCGGGCAGCGTCAGCGCGCGCAGCGCGCGGCAGCGGAAGAACGCCCGCGCCCCCACGGCGCGCAGCCCCTTTGGCAGCGCGACCTCCACCAGCGCCGCGCAGCCGGCGAACAGCCCGTCGCCGAGCGCGCGCACGCGCTCCGGCAGCGCCGGCGCGGGCAGCCCGCTGCCGGCGAACGCCTCCTCGCCGAGCAGGGCGACTGACTCCGGCAGCGCGATGTGCGCAAGGCTCTGGCACAGGGCGAACGCGCGCGCCCCCACCGCCGTCACCGACGCGGGCAGCGCGACCGTCTCGAGGTTGGCGCAGCTTTCAAACAGCGCGTCCGGCAGCGCGGCCACCCCTTCCGGGACGCGCACGGCGCGCAGCCCGGCGCAGCCGGCGAACGCCCCGTCCTCCAATCGCAGCACATGCTCCGTCAGCGGCGCCTCGCAAAGCGAGACGCACCCGGCAAACGCGCGCGCGCCGATGGCGGACACGCTTGGGGGCAGCGTCACGCGCGAGAGGCGCGCGCAGCCCTCGAACTCGCTTTCGCTCACGGCGGGCGTCCCCTCCGGCAGCGCGACCTGCGCAAGCGACGCGCAGCCGGCAAACGCGGCGCGCCCCACCTCCGTCGCCCCCTCCGGCAGCGCCGCCTCCGTCAGGCTGCGGCAGCCGGCAAACGCCCTCTCGCCCACGCGGCGCAGCGCGCCGGGCAGGCGCACGCGGCCAAGCGCCGCGCACTCGGCGAACACGCCCGCGCGCAGCTCGGCAAGGCCCGCGGGCAGGCGCATTTCCCTGAGCGCACGGCAGCCGGCAAACGCATACGCGCCGATGGTCCGCACGCTCGCGGGCAGCGGCGCGGCGGCGAGCGACGCGCAGCCGTCGAACGCATGGTCGCCGATCTGCTCGAGCCCCTCGTGCATGCGCAGCTCCGTCAGCGCGGCGCACCCGTCGAACGCGCGCGTGCCGATGGACACGAGGCTCTCCGGCAGCGATACCGCCCTGAGCTGCGCGCAGTTCCAGAACAGATAGTCGTTCACGTGCAAAATCCCCTCCGGCAGCGCCGCCTCCCTGAGCGACGCGCAGTAGGAGAACGCGCTGTAGCCGATCTCCCGCACGGCGGCGGGGATGTGCAGCGCGCGCAGGCTGCGGCACTCGTAGAACGCATAGACGCCGATGCGCCGCAGCGTCTGCGGCAGGCGCACCAGCTGCAGCGCCGTGCAGCCCCAGAAGAAATAATCGCCCAGCTGCTCCACGCCGGGCGGGATCTGCGCCGCCAGCAGCCCGGTGCAGCCCTGGCACACGCTGTCGCCCAGGCGGGTCAGCCCCGTGGGCAGCGACGCGCCGCGGATGGACGCGCAGCCGCCGAACGCCTCGTCGCCGATCTCCTTGAGCCCCTCCGGCATGGATACGGCCCTGAGCGCGGCGCAGCCGTGGAACGCGCGCTTGCCGATGACGCGCGCCTCCTGCGGCAGCTCGACGGAGACGAGGTCCGGGCAGTCGGCAAACGCCGCCTCGCCGATGGTCACGCCCCCGCGCGGCAGGCGCACCTGCTCCACGCCGCCGCAGCCGGCAAACGCCTCCGCCGCGACGGCGGTCACGCCCTCCGGCACGGCCACGCTGGCCGCCCCGTCCGGCAGATACCGTATGAGCGTTGTCCCGTTGATCTCAAAGGCCATGGCCCGCTCCCACGCGCAGGGCTGCCCCGCCGCCATGCGGGCGGCCCCATTTGTTCCATTATAACACGGTTTTGCCGCCGCGGCGCGCCCTGCGGCGGAAAAAACCGCCCCGCGGCAGGAAAATTTTTGCCGCATCGCGCACGGGCGGGACGGGCGCGGCGGATGGAGCGGGAGAGCGGGCGGCCGGACGGACGCGCGCGGCGCGGGCGGAGCAGCACGGCGGGAGAACGGAGCTGCTGCCGCGCGCGGCGCAGCAGAAAACCGGGCAACGGACGCGCGCGGCGCGGGCGGGGGAACGGGCGGGATCAGACCGGCTCCTGCACGACCTCATAGCCGCCGCGGGCGATCACCAGCGCGTTGAGCGCGCCGCCGGGCACGACCTGCGCCCCGCCGTCGATGAGGATGAGGTTGCGCGCCCGGTCGAACAGCGGCGCGCCAAGGCCGTCCGCCCGGAGCGACAGGCACGGGAAATGGCCGGCCACCACGGGCTATGCAAACGCCGGCGCGGCCGCGTAAAAATCCTGCCGGCGCACGCAGCGCTCCGCGTCCTGGCGCGTAAGCGGCCCCGCGTCCAGCCCGGCGTGGACGAACACATGGCCCGGCGTATCGATGATGTGCGGCAGCGCGGCGAGCCACGCGCGCTCGGCCGCATAGTGCCGCGCGACCAGCGCGCGCAGCGCATCGGCCGTGGTATCCGCGCCAAACGGCGTCCCCTGCTCGGCGAGCATCTCGTGCAGGATGGTTTTGCGGCGGCGCAGGTAGGCGGGGATATCGCCGCGAAAGCGCGGCGTGAACAGGTCCTCCAGCAGGTTGTCGCAGTTGCCGGCCAGCGCGAACGCGGCGCCCTGCGCGCCAAGGCGCATGATGCGCCTGAGCAGCGGCAGCGACGCGTCGCCCCGCTCGATATAGTCGCCCAGCAGCACGAGCGCGTCCCCCGCGCCGAAGCCGACGCGCGCGAGCAGGCGGCAAAACGCCGCGTCCGAGCCGTGGATGTCGCTCACGGCGATCACGCGGTCGAACCGCCCCGTATCGATCGTACAGACGCGCGCAAACATGGGCTCCCTCCTCCCGGGGCCGCGCCCCGCTTCCTTCTTCCTGCGCCGCGCGCCATGCCGCGGCCGGCCGGCGGCGCGCCCCGCGCTTTCAGTATACCACGTCCGCCGACCGCCGCACCACCGCGCGGCACAAAAAACCGCCGCGACGTTTGACAGGCGGCGGCGCGGGCTGGTACAATGCGGAAAACGGCGCGCGAGCGGGGAGGGACGGGCATGGATATCATCCGGCAGATCGAGGCGTATCGGCCGTACAACGAACAGGAGGCGCGCGACCGGGCGGCGATGCTGCGCGCGCTCAGCGCCGTCGAGCGGGTGTTCGAGCGCGAGAGCGAGCTGATGCACATGACCGCATCCGCCTGGATCGTCAACGCCGCGCGCGAGCGGGCGCTGATGGCCTACCACAACATCTACCGCTCGTGGTCGTGGCTCGGCGGCCATGCCGACGGGGAGCGCGACCTGCTCGCCGTGGCGCTGCGCGAGGCGTGCGAGGAGAGCGGCCTTGACCGCGTGCGCCCCGTGCTGACGGCGCCCTTTTCGCTCGAGATCCTGCCCGTGGCGGGGCATGAAAAGCGCGGGGCGTACGTCCCCTCGCACCTGCACCTGAACGTGACGTACCTGCTCGAGGCGGACGAGGGCGCGCCGCTTGCCGCCAGGGCGGGCGAGAACAGCGGCGTGCGCTGGTTCGCGCTCGACGAGGCGGCGGCCGCCTCCGCAGAGCCCTGGATGCGCGCGCGCGTCTACCGCAAGCTCAACGAGCGCCTGCGCGCGCTGCCCCGCTGAGCGCCGCCTTAGCGGAACACGCGCACGCGCCCGGCGAACACGTGCGCGAGCGTATCGGCCAGCGGGCTGCGGCCGCCGGTCAGGTCGTAGACGGTCAGGCGCTGCGGGGCCATGCCCATCAGCAGGCGCACGATCCCGTCCTCGGAGCAGTCCACGTATTCGATGCGCACGTCGGAATCGTCCGTGAGCGTGCAGCTCCCGTCCGGGTTCAGGCAGACGGAGATCTCGCCCGCGCCCCGGCCCGGCCCGGGCGAGAGCGTGGAGAGCAGCGCCATCAGCTCCTGCCATTCGCGGCAGAGCAGGCGGTCCGCGGCGGCGCGCTCCACGCACAGCTGCCAGTCCTCCAGCAGGCCGCGCATGCGAAAGCGCAGGTAGCCCTCCACATTCATCTCGTTCTCGGCGGCGAGGTACTCGGCCACCTCGCGGCGCGCCTGGTCAAAGCGCTCCAGGCAGCGCGCGCGCTCGAGCGCGTCGGAGAGGACCTCCTGCTTTTGCGGCAGCTCGAGCGGCAGCGCGTCGGCCATGTGCGCCAGTTCAAAATATTGCAGGTCGCGGCACAGCAGCGCGGTCACGGCCGCGGAGAGCCGCTCGAGCGCGTCGCGCCCCTGCACGGAGACGGCCACGCCGTCCGGCAGCGGCTCGGTGCGGAAGGCGCAGTCCGCCTGCGCAAGGCGCCGCGCGAGCAGGCGCTCCAGGTCCACGTCGTATTTTTGCGTATGCAGCGTGCGCACGATCATCGGCTCTCTCCCTCAAACCAGTTCATTCCATCCTATGCGGGCGGGCCGCATTTTGGCATTAGTATCTCCCGAAAGCGGGAAAACGCCGCTGGAAGCATCCGGCAGCGGCGGCGCGGGGCGCGGCCGCCACAATCGAGCCATAATCGTACACAAACGGGCCATGCGCGCTCGCTTGTGCGTTCAAAATTTTCGGCTACAATACTGCACAGAAGCAAACCACGACAAAGGAGCTGTGGACGATGGAATACAACGACTGGTATGAACAGTATCAACGCTATCAGCAAAACGGCCAGCAGACGCCGCAGCAGACGCAGCGCCCGCAAAAGCCGAACAGGGACCGCCGGGGCGTGAGCGTGCCGGCGCTCATCGCCTGCATGCTGGTCACGGCGCTGCTGGGCGGCGCGCTCGGCGGCTTCCTCGGCCGCGCGGGCCAGCAGCAGGAGCAGGCGCAGAGCGCGCAGCTCTCGCCCACGGCGGCGCCCGCCGCCACGGACGAGGGCAGCGGGCAGAGCGGGAACACGGACACGGGCGCGTCCACGCTGCTGACGCAGAGCGGCGCGGCCGCCGGGCTGACGCGCGCGCAGGTGGTGGAGATCGCCGCGCCGTCGGTCGTCGGCATCGACGTGGAGTACCCGGGCAGCAGCTACGGCAGCGGCATCGACTACTTCTTCGGCGGCGGCAGCGGCGGGCAGGCCAAGTCCGGCAGCGGCAGCGGCGTGATCGTCACGTCGGACGGGTACATCGTCACGTGCCATCACGTTGTGGACGGCGCGTCGAAGATCACCGTCATCCTCAACGACGAGACCACGCACGAGGCCACGCTCATCGGCTCGGACGCGCGCAACGACCTGGCCGTGATCAAGATCAGCGCGAGCGGCCTCACGCCCGCCACGCTGGGCGACTCCGACATGCTCACCGTGGGCGAGGACGTGGTCGCCATCGGCAACCCGCTCGGCGAGCTGCGCGGCACGTCCACCGGCGGCATGGTCAGCGCGCTCGGCCGCGAGGTCTCCGTCGAGGGGACGATGATGACGCTCATCCAGCATGACGCTGCGGTCAGCCCCGGCAGCTCCGGCGGCGGCCTGTTCAACAGCAGCGGCTCGCTCATCGGCATCGTGAACGCCAAGGCCAACAGCTCCGAGGCGGAGGGCATCGGCTTTGCCATCCCGGTCAACAGCGTGAAGCAGATCATCTCCGACCTCATCGAGCACGGCTATGTGCAGGGGCGCGCCTACCTCGGCGTGAGCACGCAGAACGTGACGCTCATGCCGCAGGGCACGAGCCAGTGGGGCGGGTTCTTCGGCTACTCCGGGATGAGCTGCGTGCTGGTGACCAACGTCGTCTCCGGCAGCGCGGCGGAGGCCGCCGGCATCCAGACGGGCGACCTGATCCTCGCGGTGGAGGGCACGGAGGTCTCCTCCACGGACGATCTTTCCGCCCTGATCAATGCATATAACGCCGGCGATCAGGCCACCCTAACGATACAGCGCAACGGGGAACAGATGGAGCTCTCCGTAACGTTCGGGGAAAGCGTCCCCGAGAAGTGACCGCAGGTCATTGCGCCAAAGGCGATGACATACCCCTACCATCCTTGATCCCGCCGCGCCGTCCACCCCCCCCCGGACGGCGCGGCACCCCTTTTGGGGGCCGTCCTGCCCGCCGCGCAGGGCTTGACAGCCGCGCCGCGGGCGTGGTAGGATGGATGCAATCGAATATTGTCTTATCCAGAGTGGCTGAGGGAACGGCCCAATGACGCCCGGCAACCTGTCCCCTGCGGACAAGGTGCCAATTCCGGCAGCAGCAATGCTGAAAGATGAGCGTGTGTTTCGGGCCTCATCTGACGAGGCCCTTATTTTTTGCACAGGAGGTATGCAGGTATGGAACGCCGTCGGCTGTTTACGTCCGAATCGGTCACGGAGGGGCACCCGGACAAGGTATGCGACTGCATCAGCGACGCGGTGCTCGACGCGCACCTTGCGATCGACCCGCTCGCGCGCGTGGCGTGCGAATGCTGCGCCGCGCCGGGGCGGGTGCTCGTCTTTGGGGAGATCACCTCGCGCGCGCAGGTGGACGTGCCCGCCATCGTGCGGCAGGTCGTCGCCGACATCGGCTACACCCGCCCGGAATACGGTTTTTCGGCGGACGCGCTGCGCATCGACGTCGCGCTTGAGGCGCAGTCGCCCGATATCGCGCGCGGCGTGGACCGCTCGCTCGAGGCGCGCAGCGGCGAAACGGCCGACCGCTTCGGCACCGGCGCAGGCGACCAGGGCATGATGTTCGGCTTTGCGTGCGACGAAACGCCGGAGCTGCTGCCGCTGCCCATCGCGCTCTCGCACGCGCTCGCGCGGCAGCTCGCCGCCGTGCGCAAAAGCGGCCGGCTCCCCTTCCTGCGGCCCGACGGCAAGAGCCAGGTGACCGTGGAATATGTGGACGGCCGCCCCCGCCGCGTGGATACGGTCGTGCTCTCGGCCCAGCACGACGAGATGGACATGGACGAGCTCGCCGCGGCGCTGACCCGCCACGTCATCCGCCCGGTGCTGCCCGAGGCGCTCACCGACGCGCACACGCGCATCCTCATCAACCCGACGGGGCGCTTCGTCATCGGCGGCCCGCAGGGAGACGTCGGCCTGACCGGGCGCAAGATCATCGTCGATACCTACGGCGGCTACGCCCGCCACGGCGGCGGCTGCTTCTCCGGCAAGGACCCGACCAAGGTGGACCGCAGCGCGGCCTACGCGGCGCGGTATGTGGCCAAGAACCTCGTGGCGGCGGGGCTGGCGCGCCGCTGTGAGCTGCAATTGGCCTATGCCATCGGCGTGGCGCGGCCCGTCTCCGTGCTGGTGGATACGCAGGGCACCGGCGCCCTGCCGGACGCGCTGCTCGAGCGGCTCGTGCAGGAGGCGTTCGACCTGCGGCCGGAGGCCATCATCGAGATGCTCGGCCTGCGCCGCCCCATCTACCGGCAGACCGCGGCCTACGGCCACTTCGGCCGCGCGGACCTCGACCTGCCCTGGGAGCGGACCGACTGCGCAGAGGCGCTCGCCGCCGCCGCACAGCGGCTGTAGGCGCAAATCCGCCCTGCGCACGGTATGAATTTGAGCGCCGCGAACGCGCGGCCGGAACTGCGTACGCCTGCGGCAATCGTGCACAGAAACGACGCGAACGCGCGGCCATGGGATGTGGGGTGGGGAAGCGCCAGCCCGTCCCTCCGCCGCGCACGGCCGCGGCCGGAACTGCGCACGCCGCGGCGGCCGTGCACAGGAACGCTGCGAACGCGCGGCCATGGGCGCGCGCTGCGGCAAACGCGGCCATGGGCGGCGGGCCCTGGCCGTTCGCCCCGGCGGATCCGCCCGCCCTCCCGCAGCCGCCGCACGGCCCCTCCCGCGTCCGCACGGCGCTTCCCTGAAGGTCCCGCGGCAGCGCGCAAAAACGGCGCGCGGCCGCCGCATCCGGCGGTCGCGCGCCTGCCATTCTCATTGCCTCCGCGCCGTTTGCGTCAGCCCTGCAAGCCGCGCTCCTGGCGCTCCATGTTCTCGATCACCACATCGTAGATCTCGCCGAGCGAGGCGCAGTAGGCCAGCACCTGCCACGGCTCGTTGGTATGGAAATGGATCTTGACGAGCGTCTCATCCCCCACGCACAGCAGGCAGTCGCCCGCGATGTGCGCCGTGATATGGGCGGCGATGGCGTCCTCCGACAGCCCCTCGCCCTCGATCAGCAGCTGCGTATCGTACCGGTATTCCAGCATGGCCGTCCCCCTTTATGCGCGATAGGCGGCGAGGATCTCGCCAAAGTAGAGCGTGTGCGGGTCGCCGTCGGCCGTAGCCTGATTCCCGCCGTAATAATGCGCGCGCAGCCCGGCCTCCAGCAGCGCCGGGTCGCACGCCGCCCTGCACAGCACGCGGCACTCAAAGTGCATCGCGCACCCGGCCAGCGGCGCCGCCCCGCCCGCGCGCGGCGCAAGCAGCGACAGGCCGCACGCGGCGCGCTTATCCCCGTCGCGTCCGGAATGTGAGCCGCAGTAGGCCAGCGCCTCCTCCATCGTCCCCGGCGCAGGCACGCTGACGGTGAAGCGGCCGCTCTTTTCCAGCAGCGCATGCGTGTGCCGGCTGTGCCGCACGAACACCGTGCACACGGGCTTGCTCCACACCACGCCGAACTGCGCCCAGCCGATGGTCATCGGGTTGCCCTCCACCATCAGGAACGCGCCCTTTGGCAGCTGCGCGCACGCCTCGCCCATCAGCTCCCGGTATCCTTCCATCACTTGCCTCCGTTCCCCGCGCCGCCAGCGCGGCCCGCGTTTTTCCCGATTGTACCACACCCGCCCCGCCCACGCAATCTCCCGATACCCGCCCGCTGCTTCGTTATGTTTCATTTGTTCTGTTCTGTTTCGTTCTCTTTTCTTTCCGGAGAAAGAAAAGAGAACCAGAAAAGAAAGCCGGGAACCCGCTTGGGTTGGCCCGCTGCGCCCGCCCGTCAGCGAAACTTACCTTTTCTGCAAAAAATATTTTGCGGGGCTTTTCTTCCGTTCTCTTTTCTTTCCGGAGGCGAAAAGAGAACCAGAAAAGAAAGCCGGGAACCCGCCTGGGTTGGCCCGCCGCGCCCGCCCGTCAGCGAAACTTACCTTTTCTGCAAAAAATATTTTGCGGGGCTTTTCTTTCAGAAAAGCCCCGCAGGGAAAAACAGGAAACAAATGATGGGAGAGGGCTGCCCGCTGGTTTGCGTTCATCCCCCTCCCCGTTAAGGTTTCTTTTCTTTGGTTCTTTCTTTTCTTTTCCTGAAAGAAAAGAAAGAACAGAAATCGCCCCTCTTTCTTTTCCCGAAAGAAAAGAAAGAACGGAGAACCCCTCTCCCGGACTGGCGGCTGCTCAGAACACGGGCAGCACGGCGCCGGAGTAGGTGTTGGTGATGAAGTCGCGCACCTCATCGCTTTGCAGCGCGGCGACGAGCTTCTGGATGCGCTCATCGTTCTCGCTGCCCTCCTTGACGGCGACGATGTTGGCGTAGGTCTGCGCCGCGTCGCTGTTGGGGTCCTCGGTCACGAGCGCGTCGGTCATGGCGTTGAGCCCGGCCTGGAGCGCGTAGTTGCCGTTGATGACGGCCAGATCGACGTCGGGCAGGGAGATGGTGAGCTGCGCGGCCTCCATCTCGACGATGTTCAGGTTCTTCGGGTTCTCCGCGATGTCGAGCACGGTCGCGTCAAAGCCGGCGTCCTCGCTGAGGGTGATGAGCCCCTGCGATTCGAGCAGCATCAGCGCGCGCGCCTCGTTCGTGCCGTCGTTGGGGACGGAGATGGTCGCGCCGTCGGCGAGCGCGTCGATGGACGCGGTCCGGCCGGCATAGATGCCGAACGGCTCATAGTGGATGGCCGCGACGGAGACCAGGTGCGTATCGTGGCCGACGTTGAAATCGTCCATGTAGGGCTTGTGCTGGAAGTAGTTGGCGTCGAGGTCGCCGCTTTCGAGACTCGTGTTCGGGATGACGTAATCGGCAAACTCGATGATCTCGAGCTCGATGCCCTCCTCGGCCAGGATATCCTTGGCGACGGCGAGGATCTCGGCGTGCGGGGTGGCGCTGGCGCCGACCCGGAGCGTCTGGGGCTCGGCCCCGCAGCCGGCAAACGGCAGCGCGAGCGCGAGGCAGAGCGCGATGGCGATGAGTTTTTTCATGACAGTATTCCTCCATTCTGTTTTTTGTCGCAGGTATGGTTTCCGCGGCGCGGGGCCGCAAGGGGGATGTTCAGCGGATGCGCCTGTCCACGCGGCGCATGGTGCGCTCGCCGATGAACTGGAACGCCTGCACCACGAGGATGAGGATGACGACCATGACGAGCATCACGTCCGTCTCGCCGCGGTAGTACCCGTAGTTGATGGCGATGGCGCCGAGGCCGCCGCCGCCGCAGATGCCGGCCATGGCCGAATAGCCCAGCAGCGTCGTCGTGGCGATGGCCGCGCCGTTGATGAGCGAGGGCAGCGCCTCGGGCAGCAGCACGCGCCACACCAGCTGCGGCACGGACGCGCCCATGGACAGGGACGCTTCGATTACGCCCCGGTCCACCTCCTTGAGCGAGCCCTCCACCATGCGCGCGACGAACGGCGCCGCCGCGATGGTCAGCGGCACGATGGTCGCCCCCGCGCCGACGGTCGTGCCGGCGATGAAGCGCGTCACCGGGATGACGGTGAACAGCAGGATGAGGAACGGCACCGAGCGCAGCGCGTTGACGATCGTGCCCAGCACGCGGTTGAGCGCCGCGTGCGGCCGCACGCCGTCGGCGTCCGTCACCACGAGCACGACGCCCAGCGGCAGCCCGAGCACATAGGCCAGCGCCGCCGATACGAGCGTCATGAACAGCGTCTCCAGCAGGGCCTCGCCCATGAGCAGGAGCATTTCGGGCGTAAACATGTCAGCGCACCTCCTCGTAGCCGATGGACTCGCCGTCCAGATAGGCGAGCATGTGGGCCGTGGCGGCCTCGTCCTCCGGGAATTGCAGCAGCATCTGCCCGTAGATGCGGCCGTCGATGATCTTCGTGTCCGCAAAGGCGATGTTCACCGGCGTGCCGCAGCGCAGGATCATGTCCGCGACGACCGGCCGGTCGGCGCTGCTGCCGTCGAACACGATGCGGTAGAGCGGCCCGCCCATGCGGAACGGCTCCGTATGCCCGCCCTGCGGGAAGAGCAGCTTGCGCGCCGCGTCCGTCTTCGGCCGGCGGAACACCTCCTCCACCGCGCCGATCTCGCTGATGCGGCTCTCGCTGATGATGGCCACGCGCGAGCAGATCTGCTCCACCACGCGCATCTCGTGCGTGATGACCAGCACCGTCACGCCGAGCGTGCGGTTGAGCTGCTTGATCAGCGCGAGGATGGACTGCGTGGTCGTCGGGTCGAGGGCGCTGGTCGCCTCGTCGCACAGCAGGACCTTCGGGTTTGTCGCCAGCGCGCGCGCGATGGCCACGCGCTGCTTCTGTCCGCCGGAGAGCTGCGCCGGGTACGCGCCGGCGCGCTCGGCAAGGCCGACGATCTCCAGCAGCTCCGCCGCGCGGCGCTTCGCCTCGCGCCGCGGCGTGCCGGCCAGCAGCAGCGGGAAGCAGATGTTCTCCTCCGCCGTGCGCTGCATGAGCAGGTTGAAGCCCTGGAAGATCATGCCGATGGAGCGGCGCGCCTGCCTGAGCTGCGCCTCGGTGAGCGCCGTCATGTCCGCCCCGTCCACGACGACCGTGCCGGCCGTCGGCCGCTCGAGCAGGTTGATGCACCTGACCAGCGTGCTCTTGCCCGCGCCCGAGAGGCCGATGATGCCGAAGATCTCGCCCCGCTCGATCGTCAGGTCGATGTCCGAGAGCGCCGTCACCGCGCCCTCGCCCGCGCCGAACGTCTTGCTCAGCCCCCGGATCTCAATGATCGGTTTGCTTTCCATGCCGTATCCTCCGGCCTCCTTCCCGTAAAAACCACAAAAAAACGCCCCTGATGAACCATCATCAGGGGCGAGACAGCCATGCCGTCCGCGGTGCCACCCTGCTTTGCGGCCGCCTCGCGGCGGACGCCTCATGGAGTACGGCGCGGCAAACCGCCCGCGATACCCCGGCGCTGTAACGGGCGCGCCCGTCGCAGCCTATGCCGGCCAGGCCGGCGGTCGGTGCGCGGCTCCGGAGCCATGTTCGGCCGCTTCCCGCCCGCCCCGTTCCACCAGCCCGGGGCTCTCTTGGCGGCAGGCAAGCGCCTACTCTTTCCTTCATCGCCTTTTTGACGCTATACAATTCCCCGACACTATACCACACCCCCGCCACGCCTGTCAACCCCCCGCGCCGAGTCCCCGGCTGCGGCCCGCCGCTGCCGCCGCCCGCCGCGCGCGCCCCGCCGTTCCCGCCGCCCGCCTTTGCCGGTTTTTCCGCCCTCCCAGGGCTTGCGCCGCGGGCGATTCTGGAGTACAATAACAGGCGTAGACGCGCTGTTTACCGATAACAAATCATTTGTTATCGTAAAAACCGATTATATTCGGCCCGCCTTCCCGCGCCGGGGCGTCCCCGCGCGGGCGGACGGGCGGACAGGGGGAACCATGGAACCCATCTATGTCACCGGGCACCGCAACCCGGATACCGACTCCATCGTCGCGGCCATCGCCTACGCCTCGCTGCGCAACGCGCTGGGGGACCGGGCGTACACGGCCGCGCGCATCGGCGGCATCAGCGACCAGACGCAGCTGGTGCTCGACAAGTTCGGCTTTGCGCCGCCGCCGCTGCTGCGCACGGTGCGCACGCAGGTGCGCGACCTGGACTTTGACACGCCGCCGGTGCTCTCGCAGGCGGTGACGGTGCACCACGCCTGGGCGCTGATGCAGGACGAGGGGCGGCACATCGAGTCCATGCCCGTCGCCACGGAGGACGGCCGCCTGTTCGGCATGCTGACCACGTCGGACATCGCGGCCTACGAGACGCGCTTCGGCTCGGACGCGGCGGCGGCGGGCATCCCGCTGTTCAACCTGCTCTCGAGCCTGGACGGCCAGCTCTATGGCGCCGGCGCGCAGCCGGAGGAGCTCTCCGGCGAACTGGTCGTCGCGCTGCCGGGCGGCGAGGGGCGGCAGATCCCGCGCGGGGCGATCGTGCTCTGCGGCGACCAGCCGGACGTGCTGCGCGCCGCGACGGAGGCGGGCGCGTCGTGCGTGGTCGTGTGCGAGGCGCCGGTGGACCGGGCGCTCGCCGCGGCCGCGGGCAGCACGTGCGTGATCTCCACGCCGTTTGACGCCTACCGCGCCGCGCGGCTGATCATCCAGTCCGTGCCCGTATCCGGCCTGTGCCAGCACGAGGACGTGGTCGCCTTCCACCTGGACGACTTCCTCGACGACGTGCGCGAGATCACGCTGCGCACGCGCTACCGCAGCTACCCCGTGCTCGACGGGGAGGGCCGCGTCGTGGGCACGCTGTCGCGCTACCACCTGCTCCGGCCCAACCGCAAGCGCGTCGTGCGCGGTGACCACAACGAGACGGCGCAGGCCGTCCCCGGCCTCGAGCAGGCGGAGAGCATGGAGATCATCGACCACCACCGCCTGGCGGACGTGCAGACCGCCGGCCCGGTCTACATGCGCAACGAGCCCGTGGGCAGCACCTGCACGATCGTCACCTCCATGTTCCAGGAGCGCGGCGTCATGCCCAGCCCGAAGCTCGCGGGCCTGCTGGCGGCCGGCATCATCGCCGATACGATCCTGTTCCGCTCGCCCACCAGCACCGACAAGGACCGCGTCATGGCCGAGCGCATGGCGCGCCGCGCCGGCCTCTCCCTCGAGGCGCTGGGGCAGGAGATCTTCTCCGTCTCCGCCGCGGGCGGCCACACGCCGGAGGAGCTGCTGTTCTCCGATTTCAAGCAGTTCCAGATCGCGGGGCACTTCCTCGGCATCGGGCAGGTCACCTGCCTCGACTCGCTCGACATCCGCGACCGGCGCGGCGAGCTGCTGGCCGTCATGGCGCGCGAGCAGCAGGAGAAGGGGTACGACACGCTCCTGTTCATGCTCACCGACGTGCTGCGCGGCGGCACGGAGCTGCTGGGCGTGGGGAACGTGGAATCGGTCGAGCAGGCGTTCAACGTGCGCTTTGTGGACCACGGCGCGTTCCTGCCGGGCGTCATCTCGCGCAAGAAGCAGGTCGTGCCCGCGCTCTCGCTGCTGTGGGGCTGACGCCCCCGGCGGCGACCCCGCCCCGCAGCGCAACCGCCAATCGGCCGACGGAACGCGCGAGGATGTGGCCCACGAGATGCTCCGCCGCGCCCTGGTTTACCGTGACCAGCATGGCCCGCGCGGCGGCTCCTCCGTGACCACGGCGCGCGCCTATCTCTCCCAGCACTACGCCGCGCCAACCCTCAAGCTCC